>JBMOJO010000043.1:0-21582 GCA_049315745.1 Saprospiraceae bacterium
CCCATTCCTATTCAATTGATATTCATAATTTTGTAAAAAGAGGATCCTTGAATAGCCTCCAGCTTCAGCTGGAGGAACAAAAATTACAGGGCCCCACTCCGGCTTTAGCCGAACTTCGGCATCGCTTATGTTGAGCGCAAGCATTGGTACTTGTTTTTTAGTCCATTACAAAGATACCGTGCTTACTCTTTTTTATCAAATCACCTTTGCACAAATCCTGTTGCAGTGGAGTATATTACCAAGAATTTGAGAAGGAGAAGATTATCATACCAGCAATTGCTAACAAACCCTCCCTGACTTTGGATACTGAAGGGTATTATTCCAATGACAAAACTTCTATCATTCCGACCAACGATTATTCTCTGTTGGCACTATTAAATTCAAAAACCGTCAATTTCGTATTACAACAAATTTCTTCTACCAAGCGAGGGGGGTATTATGAATATAAACCGGTTTATGTCTCTCAACTGCCAATAATAAAAATGTCAGAAGAAGTAAAAGAACAACTTTCTGCAAAAGTCAAATTATTAATGACTTACCATAATAATACTCCCTCCTCTGATACCACCTCTCTGGAATCCGAGATTGACCAACTGGTGTACGCATTATACGGGTTAACGGAGGCAGAAATAGGAATAATAGAAGGAAGGGGAATTCCGCTTTGACAGCGCGAAGTGCCAAATTATACTTGGATGTGGGTTATGTAAAAAGTCTTTTTATAGCGCTTCGAGCCAAACTAAAGCTTGAAATCGATATTCTTTGTGATTTTGCAAAATAAAATCACAAAAAAACATTGATTTCAAAATAATATTCTGACACCAAAGACGGCAAAAGACTTATTACAAAATAATTTTTTAAAAAAATTATTAACCTTTTTCGTTAATAATATCCATTTTTGCAATGGAAATATCTTTCAAGAGTAAAAAACTTGAAAAGCAATTAACTGACCCCAAAGAACTGACAAAATCTTTTGGGAAGTTGGCTCGAAAAGTTAACCAACGGCTCAACGATTTGACCGCTGCAGATAATTTAGCCATCATGCGCAGTATTCCTACAGCAAAATGCCATGAACTGACAGGCAATCGCAAAGGTGAATTGTCCATCGAAGTTTCCGTCAACTACAGAATGATTTTTGAACCGAATCATAACCCGACGCCCAGAAAAGACGATGGCGGATTATGTTGGGAAGAGGTTACCAAGATTCAAATCAATGAAATCCAAGACTACCATTAAAACAAACCGGGCTACATCAAAATTTGAAGCAGCCAAATCCTTACTCTCCCCTCCGGGTGATACCCTTCAGGAGCACATTGATTTTATTGGCATGAGCCAATCAGAACTGGCCGAAAGAATGGGCAGGCCCAAAGAAAAAATAAATGACATCATAAAAGGCCGGGAGCCCATTACGACAGCAACCGCTTTTCAGTTAGAGAAAGTGTTGGATATTCCTGCAAGTTTTTGGTTAAACAGGGAAAAAACATACCGCCAGGAACTTTACGAGCTTCAACAACAAGCGTGTTATGAAAAAGAAATGGAATGGCTAAATAAATTCCCTGTCAACACCATGCGGAAACTAGGTTGGCTACCTGACACCAAGGAAAAATATATTCTGGTGGACAGTTTGCTAAAATTTTTTAGCGTAGCATCCCCTTCAGAATGGGAACGCATTTATACAGATAAAGAGGTTTCCGTTGCTTTCAGGATTTCACTGGCACGCACACAAAACCCACACGCTGTTTCCGCATGGTTGCGAAAGGGAGAAATGCAAGCTAAAGAAATTGACCTGGCAGAATTTGATAAAAATAAATTCAAAAACGCACTTGCAGAAATCAAAGAACTGGCATTCCTGGTTCCACACGACTATATCCAGCAACTGCAAAATGTCTGTGCAAAATGTGGTGTTGCGGTAGTATTTACCCCCAACCTGCCGCAAGCCCCCATAAGCGGGGCCGCACGTTGGTTTCACCATAAACCGATTATTCAGTTAGCGGGAAGATATAAAACCAATGATCATTTTTGGTTTACCTTCTTTCATGAGTCCGCGCATATAATTTTACACGGCAAAAAGGATGTTTTTCTGGAAAACGTGAAAGGGACCGAAATTGACCAGGAAAAAGAAAAAGAAGCCAATGCCTTTGCTGAAAATATATTATTGAAGGAAAGCCAACTGCAGGAAATAAAGAATAGCAGCCCTTTGACGGAAGATTTGATTCATCAATTTGCCCGGAAATTTCGAACCCCCGCTGGTGTTATCGTCGGAAGACTACAACACTTAGGTATCTTGCCATTTAATGCCGGCAATGGTTACCGACAAAAAATTGATCTGTTTAGCTAAAAATCGTCATATTCATTGCCGCGGTTGTACGAAAGTCTTTTGCCGCCTACGGCGGCAGGATATTCTTCTGAGAGACACGTCATTTTCACGATTTCGCTTCGCGAAATCACAAAAATGATGTGTCTATCAAAACATAATTCGGCGCGAAGCGCCGTAACAAGACTTTTTACATAACCTCAGATATGTGTAGCTTCGCCCCGAGAAATGACATAAAAGAGAGAGCCCCTAATTTTTGTTTTGCTAGCAAAACAAAAATTAGGGGCTCTCTCTTTTATGTCATTTCTCGGGGCGAAGCTACACATATCTGAGGTTATGTAAAAAGTCTTGTTACGGCGCTTCGCGCCGAATTATGTTTTGATAGACACATCATTTTTGTGATTTCGCGAAGCGAAATCGTGAAAATGACGTGTCTCTCAGAAGAATATCCTGCCGCCGTAGGCGGCAAAAGACTTTCGTACAACCGCGGCAATGAATATGACGATTTTTAGCTAAACAGATCAATTTTTTGTCGGTAACCATTGCCGGCATTAAATGGCAAGATACCTAAGTGTTGTAGTCTTCCGACGATAACACCAGCGGGGGTTCGAAATTTCCGGGCAAATTGATGAATCAAATCTTCCGTCAAAGGGCTGCTATTCTTTATTTCCTGCAGTTGGCTTTCCTTCAATAATATATTTTCAGCAAAGGCATTGGCTTCTTTTTCTTTTTCCTGGTCAATTTCGGTCCCTTTCACGTTTTCCAGAAAAACATCCTTTTTGCCGTGTAAAATTATATGCGCGGACTCATGAAAGAAGGTAAACCAAAAATGATCATTGGTTTTATATCTTCCCGCTAACTGAATAATCGGTTTATGGTGAAACCAACGTGCGGCCCCGCTTATGGGGGCTTGCGGCAGGTTGGGGGTAAATACTACCGCAACACCACATTTTGCACAGACATTTTGCAGTTGCTGGATATAGTCGTGTGGAACCAGGAATGCCAGTTCTTTGATTTCTGCAAGTGCGTTTTTGAATTTATTTTTATCAAATTCTGCCAGGTCAATTTCTTTAGCTTGCATTTCTCCCTTTCGCAACCATGCGGAAACAGCGTGTGGGTTTTGTGTGCGTGCCAGTGAAATCCTGAAAGCAACGGAAACCTCTTTATCTGTATAAATGCGTTCCCATTCTGAAGGGGATGCTACGCTAAAAAATTTTAGCAAACTGTCCACCAGAATATATTTTTCCTTGGTGTCAGGTAGCCAACCTAGTTTCCGCATGGTGTTGACAGGGAATTTATTTAGCCATTCCATTTCTTTTTCATAACACGCTTGTTGTTGAAGCTCGTAAAGTTCCTGGCGGTATGTTTTTTCCCTGTTTAACCAAAAACTTGCAGGAATATCCAACACTTTCTCTAACTGAAAAGCGGTTGCTGTCGTAATGGGCTCCCGGCCTTTTATGATGTCATTTATTTTTTCTTTGGGCCTGCCCATTCTTTCGGCCAGTTCTGATTGGCTCATGCCAATAAAATCAATGTGCTCCTGAAGGGTATCACCCGGAGGGGAGAGTAAGGATTTGGCTGCTTCAAATTTTGATGTAGCCCGGTTTGTTTTAATGGTAGTCTTGGATTTCATTGATTTGAATCTTGGTAACCTCTTCCCAACATAATCCGCCATCGTCTTTTCTGGGCGTCGGGTTATGATTCGGTTCAAAAATCATTCTGTAGTTGACGGAAACTTCGATGGACAATTCACCTTTGCGATTGCCTGTCAGTTCATGGCATTTTGCTGTAGGAATACTGCGCATGATGGCTAAATTATCTGCAGCGGTCAAATCGTTGAGCCGTTGGTTAACTTTTCGAGCCAACTTCCCAAAAGATTTTGTCAGTTCTTTGGGGTCAGTTAATTGCTTTTCAAGTTTTTTACTCTTGAAAGATATTTCCATTGCAAAAATGGATATTATTAACGAAAAAGGTTAATAATTTTTTTAAAAAATTATTTTGTAATAAGTCTTTTGCCGTCTTTGGTGTCAGAATATTATTTTGAAATCAATGTTTTTTTGTGATTTTATTTTGCAAAATCACAAAGAATATCGATTTCAAGCTTTAGTTTGGCTCGAAGCGCTATAAAAAGACTTTTTACATAACCCACATCCAAGTATAATTTGGCACTTCGCGCTGTCAAAGCGGAATTCCCCTTCCTTCTATTATTCCTATTTCTGCCTCCGTTAACCCGTATAATGCGTACACCAGTTGGTCAATCTCGGATTCCAGAGAGGTGGTATCAGAGGAGGGAGTATTATTATGGTAAGTCATTAATAATTTGACTTTTGCAGAAAGTTGTTCTTTTACTTCTTCTGACATTTTTATTATTGGCAGTTGAGAGACATAAACCGGTTTATATTCATAATACCCCCCTCGCTTGGTAGAAGAAATTTGTTGTAATACGAAATTGACGGTTTTTGAATTTAATAGTGCCAACAGAGAATAATCGTTGGTCGGAATGATAGAAGTTTTGTCATTGGAATAATACCCTTCAGTATCCAAAGTCAGGGAGGGTTTGTTAGCAATTGCTGGTATGATAATCTTCTCCTTCTCAAATTCTTGGTAATATACTCCACTGCAACAGGATTTGTGCAAAGGTGATTTGATAAAAAAGAGTAAGCACGGTATCTTTGTAATGGACTAAAAAACAAGTACCAATGCTTGCGCTCAACATAAGCGATGCCGAAGTTCGGCTAAAGCCGGAGTGGGGCCCTGTAATTTTTGTTCCTCCAGCTGAAGCTGGAGGCTATTCAAGGATCCTCTTTTTACAAAATTATGAATATCAATTGAATAGGAATGGGCTTTAGCCCATTCACAAGATTAGACAATCCGAATTGGCTTTAGCCAAATAAACTAAGGTTCGGCTAAAGCCGGATTGGGGTCTGTAATTTTTGTTCCTCCAGCTGAAGCTGGAGGCTATTCAAGGGGCCTCCTTTTACAAAATGCTGGATAGGAATTGAATAGGAATGGGCTTTAGCCCATTCTTTTGCTTCGTTTAAACCGGTCAGTACGCCACGATAAATTTTGCCGTTCACATATTCGCCCAGGGGTACGCCCTTGCGTTTCAGTTTATCCAGCAGTTGTTGGACGTCGGTGTCGGCGAGGGTCCAGCCATCAGGAGAGAGGGTATCGTGTCGGGATTCAAAAGTGATGGAGGGCAACCAGGACTGGAAGCCTTCGATGTGTAGTTCCGGTACGTTGGCAGCGCGGAATGTTTCAGAGGGCGTGCTTTTTTGCCAACTTAGGATACAGGGGTAGGTGGTTGCTTCTTCAAAGACAGGAAGGTCGCCGAAGTCAATGATTTCCAGGATTCTGCGCTTGGCAAACCATTGGCGCAGGTTTTTTCCAAATCCTGCCCGCATGAATTTGTTGGAGATGATAAAGCTGAACTGTCCGTTGGGCCGCAGCAACTGATCGCTGCGTTCGATGAAATAGACCAGCAGGTCGGCGGTGCCGGCGAAGGTTTGAAAGTTTGTTTTCAGGTAGGGTTTTAATTCCGAAAATTCCTCCTGGCGGATATAGGGCGGGTTGCCAAGGATGACGTCAAAGCCATTGAAGTTTCCATTTTCGTCCAGTACTTCGGGAAACTCGAAGCGCCACTCAAAGGCATTGCGAAAAATTGCAGAGGCGCGGATTTGCTCAATTTCCGATGTTGTTTTAGCGAAGCGAATAAGTGGCATCAACTTTTCCCTATGTCAGTATGGGAAAACATGATTCACTTACTCCCACGGAATCGGACTAACATCATCATGGTTGAGCACCCTTAAATTTTCGCGGTCAATGCGGAGGATGAGGCCGCAGGCGGGGTCGGGGCAGGTGACGCGTGCATCGGTCTCCATCCAGTCTGCAGGGTGGTTGCGGCGTTGTTTGGCGGGCAATAGGGGTATTGCGGATTGAATGGCGTAGAGGCAGAAGTCGGCGCCATCCGGCATAGATAATTTGCCGCCGCGAAGGTAAAAACAATCGCCAACGCGCATATTGCAGGTGCAATGCCCGTTGATTTGTTCGACAACGATGCTCAGGTCATAGAGCTCGAATTGATCCGGGCGGAGTGGGGCGTGATCGGCCATAGGTGTTTATTTTCTTTTGTTCCACAATAAGGTTCCAATCGTCATGGCGGCGAGGCCCCATGCGGTAAAATTGAACAACCCGGCTTGTAAGGGCGCTACTGCCGGGATCCCGAAAGATGCCCCGCTATTGGTCGTATTGGACATGAGGATCACGGGGATAAAGTAGGGTAGAAGGAAAGGAAAAACACAGACTACAAGGCTGAGCAGGTTGGCCCTTCGGGTCGGGCTGATGTCTTGCTGTTCACCTGTTTTGCGCACAAAGTCGGCGACCATCAGAATGGCGACGATGCTGTGGGTGGTAAGCAGGACGGCGGCACTGGCAGATGTGGCTATCCAGGCTTCTGCTTTTCGGGGGGTGTTTCCACTTCGGGAGGCCTTTGCTACAAGGCGATCTATGAGCCCGCTTGCCTGTAGGGTCGCTACGAGGCCCATGAGCAAAATCGTAAAGAAGCTGATACCTGTGGCGCGGTTCACGCCGTCTATGATAAAGCTTTTGGCAGTGAAATTCTCCAGATCCAGGGATAGTATTTTTTCTGTTGGGAGCAAACCCAGGCCCCATCCCAGGAGTGTCCCGCCCAGGAGTCCCATGAGCAGGCCCTGCAAAAGATCCGTGCCCCGGATGAACATTGCGATAATCAAGACGGGTACGAGGAGCATTGGCAGCCCGGCAGGATTGCCTTTGAGGGTTTCCTGGCCGGCCAGTTGGGCAGGAGACGCCGGATCGCCGAGCAGGTAATAGGCAGGTAATGCCAGGGCGGCTACGGGCAGGATATATTTTAATCTGCTGCGCACCGTTGGCCCGATTTCTGCTTTTTGGCTGAAGGCGCTGGCGATGGTGGTATCGGAAATCGGGGCGAAAAAATCCCCGAAGGTAGCTCCTGCGAGGATGGCTCCTGCGAGAAGGGGCAGGTCTGCCCCGAGCAGCCCTCCTGCGGGGTATAAGATTGGCCCCCCGATGAGGATGGTAGCAAAACTCGATCCGGTGGACAGCGAAATGATGCAACACATTGCGAAAGCAGCAGCGGTAAATCCTGCGGCAGAAAGATGTAATTGATTGGCGAGCCAGGTGAGGGCTTCTACAAAGCCTGTGGCAGACATCAGGGTGCCAATCGTGGAGGCCAGCATCCAGGCACTCAGCATAATCATGACGATTGGTTGAGCCATACCAGCAATGATGGTTTCGCTGAAAGCTTTTCGGTCTTTGGCCAGTAACATGCCCGTAGTGATGGCGGCAAACAACACCGGCCAGAACCCGCGTTCGTCGGGGGCACCGGAAAGGGCGATGGGGATCACGCCACCTACAAAAACGGCGAAAGGCAGAACGGCGCCGAGGGTGCCACCATAGAAGCTCAAAGGCTGGGCGGAGGGAAGTTCACTGGAGTTCATGGGCGTTGTGGGGTTTGTCCGTTGAGATTGTAGCGCATAATGGCCCCATGGGGCCCGTTTTTGTCCCGCTCCAGCGCATAAACAGGCCCCTTGGGTCCTTTGGCCTGGCGAATGACCTCTTGAATGGCGTTGAGGTCGTCCAAATCGAGGAAAAATCCATTGATTTGCTGCATTTGTTCCAGATGGCTCCGGTTGCGGGCGCCGATAATGACGGCTCCTACATGGGGTTTTTGCAGGATATATCGGGCAGCCACTTCGGCAATCCCAACGGCATAACGGTTGGCTATCAGGCGAAGGGTTTGAAGGAGGGTCTGGAAGTGGGCATATCCTCCAAATTCCTCCACGATAAGGCGGTATTTGGTGAGCGATCGGTTTTCGAGCGGCTCCGGTGGAGGGGGTGTATGGAGGTAGCGATCGCTGAGGAAGCCGCCGGCGATGGTTCCATAACAGAGGTAGGAAAGCCCGGTTTGAGCGGCTAAAGGGTTCAGGTCCTGCTCTGGGCGGTGGTCGAGTGCGGAATACTGGACCTGGTTGGCAATGATGGGCACACCGGCATCAAGCATTTCCTTGAGGTGGGCGGCATCGAAATTTGTGACGGCGATATGGCGTATTTTTCCGGCTTGCTGGAGTTCCTGAAGATGCAGGGCTGTTTCTACATATCCCGGGATATGGTAGTCCCACCAGGCAAATTGCACGAGATCGAGTTGTTCAACGCCCAGGCGCAGCAGCGAGCGGTCTATAATGGCTTCCGTATCTGCTTTGGAGAGGGTAGCAAGGGCATCGTAATCCGGCACATATTTGGTATGGACTTCTATTCGGGGTAGGTTTCCGGAGCTAAAGGCATCCCGTTCTTTGCGCAGAAACTTTCCGATGAGTTCCTCGACTCCAGTGTAAATATCGGCGCAATCGAAGGTCGTGATGCCTGCTTCGACAAAAGCGCGCATATCGGCGATGGCTTCCGCCTCGTCAATAGGTCCGTGGCCTCCCGCAAGGTGCCAGCTACCTTTTATGATGCGGGAAATACTATAATCAGGTAATAGGGCAATGCGATCAATAGACATAGCGGTATAATAATTTAAAAAGACACTTGTTTTATTCATTTCATGAAGCAAAATAAATAAAACAAGTGTCTTTTTCTGGTATCTTTTAGCAGGGCACTACCCTGGGAGATAATATTTGGTGTTGGTGCATGCTGTGTGTGCGGACGCGTACACAGCATGCATGAACACCAAATATTATCCTTCGCGGCGGAGCCGCAGATACCCCTGGCAAACAGATACGTCTTTTTGTGGCGCTTCGCGCTAAATTATATTTTGAGAGACGCCCCATTTTCGAAATTTCGCGAAGCGAAATTTTGAAAATGAGGCGTCTCTCAAGAGAATATTCTGCCGCTGAAGGCGGCAAAAGACTCTTTATACAATCCCGGGTCAGGGTCTCGTAAAAGAATGGTTGCTATTTACCTGCGTACAGTCTTAAACGTCCATACGGTGGACCAGGCACTTTGGGTGCTGCCGGCTACTGCCCGGACTCTCCAGTAATAGTTGGTGTTGCGGGCAAGTCCGCTCACATTGGCAGTGGTATTAGTCGTATTTGCACTTCCGGTAATCGTGCTGAAGTTGGAGCGGGTCGAAATTTGAATTTCATACGATGCAGCTCCTCCAACAGCCTGCCAGGATAGCGTTGTGGAAGTGGGGATATTGCTTGCGGCGTTAGCCGGGGAGAGCAGGATGGGTGCTGTCAGGGAAACGGCATTGAGGGTGGTAAAGCTCCAGACTTGTGACCAGGCGCTCGTTCCTGCTGAATTTTGGGCACTCACCCGCCAGTAGTACGTCGTATTACCGCTGAGTCCGGTGGCGGAGTAGGTAGTGGAAGTCGTAGTAGCATTGACCGCCGCAGAGGAGAAGTTGGGGTCAGTGGAGACCTGAACCGTATAACTCGTTGCACCTGCGGAGGTATTCCAGGAAAGGTTTGGAGTAGTGCTCACGCCTGTTGCGCCATTGGATGGAGCTGAGAGGGCAGGTGCAGCGGGAATCGTGACGGGAGTCGTGGAGAACACACTATATAACAACAGGTTGGCAGTACCAGACGGGACACTTGAGATTTTATCAGGTGTTGCCAGGCTTTTCAGTGCGGATTGCACCGACGCAGGGGATGTGCCGGGGTTGGCTTCCAGGTATAACGCTGCGGCCCCTGCTACGTGCGGGGTAGCCATGGAGGTACCGGAGATGGTATTGGTAGCAGTTGAGGAAGTGTACCAGGCAGACTTGATGGAAGAGCCGGGGGCGAGCAAGTCCACGACAGATCCAAAGTTTGAGTAAGACGAGAAACCATCGCTTGAGGTAGTGGCACCTACCGTGATAGCTTCTGATACGCGTGCGGGGGAATAGTTAGAAGCGTTGGCGGTGCTGTTGCCTGCAGCAACGCACATGGTAATCCCATCCGCGATAGCCCTTCTGACGGCGTCGTCCACGGAAGTGGAACCGCCGCCGCCAAGGGACATATTTCCTACAGCCGGAGTAGAGCCGTGGTGGCCAACTGCCCAGTCAATCCCTGCTACCACACCTGACCAGCTTCCGGAACCGCTGTTGTCGAGTACGCGCACGGCGATGAGGCGGGTGTTTTTGGCGACGCCATAGGCTGCACCGCCTACGGTGCCTGCAACGTGGGTGCCGTGTCCATTGCCATCCTGGGAATTCCCTCCAAATGCGTCGTACCCTGCGATGGCCCGGCCACCGAAATCAGTATGGTCGAGTCGGATACCTGTAGGCGTCCACGCCCGAACCTGTCTGGTCATAGTTGTAGGTACCATTAAGGGGGAGCGAGGTTTGGTCAATACGGTCGAGCCCCCAGGTTGCCCCGGATTGTGTAGCTCCGATGCTGACTTGCTGATCTTGCTCGATATACTTGACGAACGGGTTGTTGCGGAGCGCTTCGATCGCCGCTGCGGGTAATTTGGCGCTAAAGCCTTTGATCGCATGGCGGTAAACGAAAGCAGGATTGACACCCTGGGCTTTTATAGCCTGATCAACCTGGTTATCCGCATTGCCGGCATCGTCTTTGAATACGACGATGAACGCATCATCAATCGCGCCGGCGGCATTATTACTAGTCAGAAGTGGTGCTTTCCCCGCCTTTTCTGTTGGAATGGAGCCGTTTAGTGCTTCATTAAGGTCTAAGTCTTCGCTGTCACGGGTACATGCGGAGAAGACAAGAATGAGTGCGAAAAGTTTGAGCAACTGTTTTGAGTCTTTCATTTTTTGGTTTTGATGGTTTTACGAAACACGAGCAGAACTTCTGATTGTCCCGCTGCAGATAGCTATTCATAACGGTTAAAAGAAAGCGAAGCATTTATCGGGATGATCTGTTGCGACAGCAGCCCGGTGAATTTCTGTGCATTGCCGGGGCTCGGGTTCGAGCCTTAACCGGGGGAAAAGTTACGGATTAAAACGCTGAATATGAAAAAACAATCTGATTAACGCCTGAAATTATGCAATTATTGCCGGTGGTACACTGCGGTGTGGAATGGCCGGAAAGGTTTCTGAAAAGGTATTTATTTTGCCGGCAAGTAAATTAAACTCCTTTAATGATGAGAGAAGATTTTTTACATTATGTATGGCGATATCAGCGATATTTTCAGGATCAGTTGGCGACCAGCAGCGGGGAGTCTGTTGCGGTGATTGATTGTGGAGAAGTGAACCTGCACGGGGGGCCGGATTTTTTGAATGCGCGTATCCGTATTGATGGAACGTTGTGGGCGGGTCACGTTGAGATTCACGTGCTTGCTTCGGAATGGAATTCTCATGGGCATGGTACGGATGCTGCGTATGATAACGTCATTCTGCATGTAGTACTGGAAGAGGATTGCACAATATTCAGGCCTGGCGGGGAGCGGCTCGCTTGTTTGGTTTTAGGGAGGCGTATCCCAACCGGTATCCAGGCTGCATATTTCCGGATGCTGCAGGAGCGCTCCTGGATTCCCTGCCAGTCGCAGTGGGACCGGGCAGGCGCTACGGCAAAGCAGCTTTGGCTGGAACGCATGTCGGTAGAGCGCTTGGAAAGGCAAACCCATCGGCTGAGGGGTATTTTAGAGGAGTATGTTGGCGATTGGGAAGAGGCTTTCTACTGTGTGATCGCCCGCAACCTCGGCCATCCGGCCAATGCCGATCCTTTTGAGGCACTGGCGCGTCGGACTCCGCGGAAGTTGTTGCTGCGCAAACGCGGCGCTTTTGAGGTGTCGGAGGCCCTGCTGTTCGGGCAGGCAGGCTTTCTTGAAGGCGATGTTGAAGAAGGTTATCCGCTCCACTTACAGCAGGAATACCGTTTTTTACAGGCACAATACGGGCTTGCCCCGATGCGCAAGTCGGTATGGAGGTTCATGCGGATGCGCCCCGCGAATTTTCCAACGCTGCGTATTGCGCAGTTAGCGCGTCTGGTCTGTCAAGGGGAGGATTTGTTTGATAAAGCGATGGTAGCCAATGGAGTCGGGGAGTGGCAGCAAATGTTTGAAGTCAAAGTTTCTCAATACTGGCGCACGCATTACACCTTTGGTGAGGCCTCCCCTCCCCGCAACAAATGCCTGGGAAAGATGGCAGTCCACAGTCTGCTGATCAATGCCGTGGCGCCCTTTCTTTTTTTGTATGGCATAGTTTGTCACGGCCCCCGGTATTGCCAGAAAGCGATTCAGCTTTTGCAGGAATTGCCGCCGGAGGACAACCACATCCTCCGTAAATGGGAGCAGCTTGGCCTGAAGCCCGGGGATGCTGCCCAGGGGCAGGGTCTCCTGCAGCTCAAGACGGTTTACTGCGACCATCAGAAATGTACCGGATGCGGGATAGGGCACGAAATCTTCAAAAATGCCTAGCGTGTGTCCGGGATTACTGCTGATTGCAAAATGGGGGTACCGATTGCTCAACCAAGCGGGATATTGCCGATGGCAGCTTCTGCGAGGGGTACCTGGGCAGGCTTGCCGACATCAAGCCAGATATCGTTATCGTGGAGATATGCGTGTATGGGGCCATGTACTGCAGCGGCGAGATATACGTCTATAATCGAAAAGACCTTTTCATCAGTTGGGAAGAAGGAAAAAAGATCCGGGCTGATGACGTGTACGCCGCTAAAGGCGAGGGGATGGGTATTGGCAGCTGCGCGTACGACAATCTGTTCTTTTTTTTGGGTATTGCGCCATCCGCAGAGTTGCCGGGTTTCATCGAAAAGCAGAAGTCTTGTACTTTCGCGGTGGCGTACTGCAAGGGAAGCGATCGGACGCTCGCGCAGATGTGCGTCGTAGAGCGCGGCGAGGTCGAGGGAGGTGATGATATCTACATTTACGGCGAGGAAAGGGGCCTGATCAAAAAACCATGCCGCTTTTTTTAGCCCACCGCCGGTATCCAGGATTTGGTCTGTTTCATCGGAAATGGCGATATCCACGCCAAAATTGTTTTTTTCTTCCAGAAATTCCCGGATTTGGCTGCCGAGATAGTGAATATTAACGATTATTTCCCTGCAACCAAAGTATTTCAGGCGCCGGATCGCAATTTCCAGGAGCGGCATCCCTCCAATTTCGACGAGCGCCTTAGGCCTTGTTGCCGTCAGGTGTTGCATGCGGGTGCCAAGGCCGGCAGCAAAGATCATGGCTTTCATGGGGATAAAATTATGAGATGTTCACGCTAAAAATGCAAATATACCCAATAAAGGGGCAATTGCCACCAGCACTGCCGGGGGCCTTTTGATAAAAAGCGCTTACCTTTGCAAAAGCATCTAATGATATGAACCAGCGCCGTCTTATTCAGGTCCTGCTCGCCCCTTTCTCGCTGCTCTATGGTATTGCGGTGGCCCTGCGCAACCTCGCGTACGCTGCCGGCATCCTGAAAGCAGTTTCGTTCAGCGTTCCGGTGATTTCGGTAGGTAATTTATCTATGGGTGGTTCGGGAAAGTCACCACACATCGAGTGGCTGTTGCGCTGGCTGAAGGAATATGTGTCGGTTGCGACGCTGAGCAGGGGGTATGGGCGGAAAATGCCGGGTTTCAAAATCGTTTCAGTGGAAATGAACGCTTTGGAAGCGGGGGACGAGCCTTTGCAGTTCAAGCGCAAATTCCCGGACGTGGGGGTAGCCGTATCGGAGAGCCGGGTGCTGGGCATTCCTCAGGTAATGGCCCATTATCCACAGACGCAGGTAGTGTTGCTCGACGATGCCTTTCAGCACCGGGCGGTGCGCCCGGGATTGAACGTGATGCTGACCGAGTACCGTCGGCCTTTTTTCAGGGATTTTTTGCTGCCTTCCGGGCGGCTGCGCGAATGGCGTTCGGCGTATAAAAGGGCGGATATCATCATTGTGAGCAAGTGCCCTCCGGGACTGAGTGCGGAAGAAAGTGCAGCATTTGTAAATGCGCTTTCGCCCCACGCCGGTCAGCAGGTGTTGTTTTCTGCGTTTGAATATGGGGATCCGTACTATTTTTTTAACCCGGCTTATCGGGGGGCGATTGATGCGGAAATGGAGGTAATCGCTTTTACAGCCATCGCACATCCGGAATATTTGCACGAGTACCTGCTCGAGCGCTGTGGGTTGCTGACGACTATTGAGTACGAAGACCATCATTATTTCGAAGCCCAGGAAATCGCCGACCTCAAGCGCCGTTTTGATGCCCTGTCATCTCCCCGAAAAATGATTGTTACCACCGAAAAAGATGCGATGCGGCTCGACCTGCACCGCAATTTTCTCAACGAGTTGAAGCTTCCCATTTTTGTAGTGCCGGTGCAGGTTCGTTTTCTTTTCGGCGGGGAATCGGCTTTTACTCAAGCGGTCAAAGAATTTCTGCTCAACTTTAAAGCATAGATTTTGAGTTTCCTTCAGTTACTGGTTTACCGAATCCTGAAAATATTGATCCGCCTTTTTGCGCGCTTGTATTATCCCCGGACCCTCATGCTGGGAAGGGAAAATTTTCGTTTGAAAGGCTCGAATATCGTAGTAGCCAACCATCCAAATACCTTGATTGATCCCCTGAGTGCTGCCTTTCGCCTGGATAAGCCGCTTTTTTATCTCGCGAATGCAGGCCTGTACCAATATGCATTTATGCGCAAGCTACTGAATTTCCTGTACGCTATTCGCGTGGAAAGGCCGCAGGATGTCAACGGCGGCAGGGTGAATAACGATGAAGCGTTTAAGGAGGCAATCGCCAAGCTATCGGCAGGATATTCCATTTTTATTGCTCCGGAAGGGACGAGCGAAATGGATCGTCGCCTACGGCCACTCCGCACGGGTGCTGCGCGGATTGCCCTTCAGGCGGAAGCGGAAAACGGATTTTCGCTCGGATTGCGCATACTTCCCATCGGCCTGACGTACGACAAGCCCGAAGAATCGGGCAGCGGGCTGGTCGTATATGGAGGTACCCCAATTCCCGTAAAAGACTGGCAGCAACAATACCTGGAAGCGCCTCATGCAGCGGTCTTGTCGCTTACCCAGGCAATATCCGACCGGCTTGCCGGGCTCATGCTGAACCCTCGGAGCCTGGAAGAAGATCTTTTGCACCGACGACTGGAGGAAATCCTCGATGTGATGGCATCCTGTGCACCAAAAGAGCGCTGGGAAAGAGGGAGGGACCTTTTGAAAGGTTTGCAGGCCTTCGGGGTACAGGATCCGACGGCTATGGGAGCGTTGAAAGAAAAAGTAGCAACCTATGTACGACTTAAAGAAAAATATAGGCTCAGCGAGTGCGCTTTTTCCGAAAATTTGGTTCAAAAGTGGATATTACCCGCAACTTTGCCGCTTTATGCTTTTGCCTGGGTGCACCACTATCTGGTTCCGGTATGGCTATTACGGGTGATTGCGCGGAAAACTCAACTTTATATCGGATATTCAACCACACTCAAGTGGGTAGGCGCCTTTCTGATTTTACCTTTCTGGTACTGGATGTTGATTGTATTCGTGCCCAGGATGATTCCGGTGAGCAGAGGCTGGTATGCCTTAGCGCTGGTGGTTTCCGGTCCGGTTTTTGTGCTTTTAAGACCTGTCTGGCGGGACTTCATTGCAGTAGTTAAAGGGATAGCCGGGCGATGGACTCATCCCCGTGCCTGGAGGGAAATGCTGGCATTGCGCGGCCAACTCTACTCGATAGCGTCAGGCTGGTATGGAGCGAAAAATCAGCTTGGCTGATGCCGGTGCTCTGGGGCATATTGCTTGGCTGTACGATTGTCCAGATATTCATATATGGGTTGTTATTCCGGCGGTTTGCTGTTTATCGGGCGGGATCAAATCAGGAAGAGGCTTCGCGGGAAGCGGAAATGGGGGTTTCTGTTATTATATGTGCCCGCGACGAGGAGGAAAACCTGCGCCAACACCTGCACTTTTTTCTTTCCCAGCGTTATGCCCCTTTCGAGATAATCGTGGTAGATGACGGATCAAAAGACGGGACACTGGAATATTTACAGCGTCTTCGACAGGGATATGCGCAACTTCGGGTAATTCATCTTCGCGAAAAAACTGCTCCCGGGAAAAAAGCGGCACTTGCACGTGGGATTGCGGAATCCAGGTACGAGGTAGTGCTGTTGAGCGATGCGGATTGTCGTCCTGCCGGCGAAAACTGGATTTCCTGGATGGTTGGGGGGCTGGCTGGCCGCAAGGAAATCGTTCTGGGGTTTAGTCCTTATAGTCCGACAGGAGGTTTTCTCAATAAGTTTGTGCGTTTTGAGGGGGTATATACGGCCCTTCAATATTTTTCCTTTGCATTGGCAGGGATGCCTTATATGGGGGTTGGGAGAAATCTTTTGTACCGGAAGGAGGTATTCGTTCGTGCCGGAGGTTTTCAAGCACACCTGCAAAAAGCATCCGGAGACGACGACCTGTTTGTTAATGCAGTGGCAAGCGGAGAAAATACGGCGGTAGCACTGGCGCCGGGGTCCTTTGTATGGTCAAAGCCCCCGGACTGTTGGCGGGCATATTTTCGGCAGAAATCCCGGCATTTTTCGACAGGTGTGGACTATCGTTTGGCGCATAAAATTATTTTGGGGATGATTGCATTGACCCACGCCCTGCATTATGCCTTGGTTTGTTTTCTGGTTTTTGTGCCCGGCTGGGGCGTTTACGCGCTACTGGCTTATTTGGCGCGGGCAGTCGTGGTTCTGTGCATATATTATTCCGTGTTGAAAAGGCTCGCCGCCCTTGACCTGTGGAAATGGGTTCCCGTTCTGGATGCGCTTTTGCCATTGTTTTATCTGCTTTTTTCTCCGAATATTTTTTCTGGCAGATCCCCGGAATGGAAGAGGCGTTGAGCCGGTTCCGGGAGGCATTAAAATACTTCCGGGACAGGCAGCGCGGTAAAATAAAAACGCGTAAATTCCCCGCCATAACCATCAAAAAGGGAAACATGGAACATAAAGTAAGTACAGAAAAGACCTTCACTTCTTTTCACCCACCTTACCGTCGCCTGATGGGCCCCGGGCCTTCCGATATTCATCCGAGGGTGATGGAGGCGCTGGCGCGTCCGGTTATCGGGCACCTGGATCCGGATTTTGTCCGCCTGATGGACGAGATCAAAGTTTTGACCCAATATGCCTTCCAGACGCGGAACCGGCTGAGCATGATTGTTTCTGCCCCTGGTTCAGCAGGGATGGAGACGGCCTTTGTCAATCTGCTGGAGCCCGGTGAAAAAGTGATCATCTGCCGGAATGGGGTTTTTGGCGGGCGGATGTGGGAAAATGCGGTGCGTTGCGGAGCCATTCCGGTAGTTGTTGATGACCCATGGGGTATGCCGGTGGATATAGGAAAGGTTGAAGCGGCAATCCATGCACATCCCGATGCCGTTGCGCTGGCTTTTGTGCATGCAGAAACTTCTACAGGGGTGCGTTCGGATGCAGAAGCGTTGTGCAATTTAGCGAAGTCAAGGGGGATGCTGGTGATTGCAGATACCGTTACTTCGCTTGGAGGGATTCCCGTTTTGCTGGATGATTGGGGGATTGATGCTGTTTATTCCGGCAGTCAGAAGTGTCTTTCCTGTGTGCCGGGGCTTTCTCCGGTTTCGTTTAGTGAAAGGGCAGTAGAAAAAATCGGTTCGCGCAAGACAAAAGTACAAAGCTGGTTTCTGGACCTGAACCTGGTCATGCAATACTGGGGGAATGGGCACGCGAAGCGGGCATACCACCATACGGCACCGGTTAATGCCCTGTATGCCATGCACGAAGCCTTATTGATGCTGCATGAAGAAACTTTGGAACATAGCTGGGAGCGTCATGCGGAGCAACACCTGCGCTTGCGTTCGGGGCTGGAAGCCCTGGGTTTTCGGTTTCTGGTGGAGGAGCCATATCGCTTGCCCCAATTAAATGCAGTGTATTTGCCCGAACATGCCGGCGACGAGGCTCTGCTCAGAAAACGCTTGTTGAACGAGTTTCATCTGGAAGTTGGGGGTGGCTTGGGCGAACTCAGCGGAAAAATATGGCGCATCGGTCTAATGGGGCATACGGCAAGGCCGGAGAACGTGGATTTTCTCCTCGAGGCAGTCAGCGAGCTATTGCATTGATTTTGGGTACATCCGGCCATCATTTTTCAGAATGTGATCGGAAGGGAGATAGCCTCTGACCGGGCAGAGCGGATAGACGATGGATCCTTTGCCAATGATGGTGCCGGGAAAAACTACGGCGTTGCAACCAATTTCTGCAAAATCCCCAATCAGTGCTCCGAGTTTGTTGCGTCCGCTGGATTGTCGGGTACCATCGGGAAGGGTAACCCGGATTTCGTCACCTGCCACTTTAAAATTGGAGAGGATCGCACCTGCGCCGAGGTGCGCTTTATGGCCCAGGATGGAATCGCCCAGGTAATTGAAATGCGGAGCCTGAACCCCGTCAAACAAAATGGCATTTTTGACTTCGGTAGAATTGCCAATGACGGCATCGTCGCCGATAAGCACGAATTCGCGGATAAAAGCACCATGGCGGATCTGACAATTCCGGCCAATAATCGCCGGCCCTTGAATAACGGCCGTTGGGGCTATTGTTGTGCCGTTGCCGACCCATACCTTTGGCGATAGTTCCTGAAAATCTGCCGGTAGTATGGCAGCAATTTCGGAGATCAATTCATCGAGCGCCCCGAGCAGTTCCCAGGGGAAATAGACCTTTTTTAAATAAGGGCCGCATAAACTCCGCCCGGGATCAAAAAGGCCCTCTGCCAGTTGTTTGCCAATCATTCGTCAATTCCGGATACCAGCACCCAGGGCTCATCATTGGTGTGGAGGGTTTCAAGCGAATAATACATCTTGACGAACCGCGAAGTAACCGCGATGAGATCCTTGGTTTCGAGGAGGATACTGAAAAAAAGCAAGCTGTTGCGCGCACTGTAGGATTTTTCCTTGATGCCGGCCGTTTGTTTGGCCAGCAGGCTTTCAATATCTGCGTAAAGTTTTTTCTTGTTCAGTTTCATCTCCTGGAAGCAGTCGAAATCCTTATTGCGCAGGATAACGACGCAAAAGTCCATGAATTCGCTGAGTTTCCGGGCGATTTCTTCCAGTTGGTCGTGTTGTTCTTTATCTAGTGGCGCAAGAACATCTTCGACGTGCTGCCGGGCTGTTTCTGCAACGAGTACAGCCGACTGGTTGAAGTCCTGCATCAGGTCATAGGCGAGGAGATACGTTCTGCTGCCTTCTGCATTTTCTTCTGCCACGCGGCGCATGGAAGCATAAAAGGCATAGCGGAATTCTTCATTCTCCAGTTTAACTTTTTTAAGCGTTTCTGATGCCTTTCGGAGCTTGGTGCGGTCTTCCCGGGAAAGGCCGTCAATGACCAACTTGTAAAGATCTCTTACCGATTCAATATTTTGGGCAATGGATTCGATGGTATCCGATATGATTTTCTGTGCGGGTATAATCTCGGAATGTTGGATAGCTTTTGCAATCCTATCCTTGCGGGCTTCCAGCCGGTTGTGCAGAACAAAAGTATAGGCAAAGCTGGCTGCGACTAAGGCGATTAGCCCTAATGTGCCGGCTATTCCCCCTTTGACCATTACGAAAGCGAATATCGCAGCAACTGCGAAAGCGATGAACGCTGTCAGGAACCATCCAATCAGGACATTAATGACCCCTGCAACCCGAAAAACGGCGCTGTCCCTGCCCCAGGCACGGTCAGATAAGGAAGTACCCATAGCTACCATAAAGGTCACATAGGTGGTGGAAAGGGGCAGTTTCAGTGAAGTGGCAAAAGCAATCAGTACGCTGGAAACCGTGAGGTTGACCGAGGCCCTGACCATGTCGAAGGCTGGCGGGTCAATTGGGTTGTTTGCACTTTTTTTGGATCCGCTGATTTGGTTAAAATTAAAGCGCTCTTCGATTTTGGCCTTCCAGGTAAGCGGCAGCAGGGTAGAAAAAAACCGGAAACCAAAAGCAGATCTAACGACCAGACGCGCCAGCGGATTAGATCCAAAGCGCTCCAGGCCTTCGCTCTGGCGGCCCAGGCTTACCTCAGTGTCGGTAACCGTACGGGCCTTTTTCGAAAACCATAGGGTAAGGACCATGACAAAGCCTGCTATCACCAGCATATAGGATTGTGCCGGGTATGCAGCAGCAAGGGATTCCATCAGGTAGGACTCAGCGGCTGCTCCACTGCGCGTCCAATCCAGGAATGCTTCATAGCCTGCCACTGATGGCCCAATGAAATTGACCAGGTCATTGCTGGCAAAGGCCATCGCAAGCGCAAAAGTGCCGCCCAATACGACAATGCGGAGTATGTCAAACTTAAGGATTTTATAAGTAGCGAACATCAGCACACTCCAAAAAACCATCGAAGCGAGCATTAAAAGCGTAACATTGGCTTCTACCCAAGCCAGAAAATCCCCGGATATAAAGGTGGCGCCTTTCAACCCCTTAAACAACAGAAAATAGCTGATTAATGAAAGCGAGAGTCCAGACCACACCACGCCCACCGTACTCAACCGCTTCTGGTAATTAAAAGAAAAAATCAGCCGGGCAATGTATTGGACGATGATCCCGATAGAGAAAGCTACCCCTACGGATACAAATATCCCTGTTATAATGGTGACCGCATTTTCCGAGTTGATATACTGGCCGAGGTTGCCCAATCCTTCTCCGCTGCTGACTACTTTATACAGCGCTACGGCTACCGAAGCTCCCAGCAATTCAAAAACAATAGATACCGTCGTGGAGGTAGGAAGTCCGAATGTATTAAAAAAATCGAGCAGGACTACATCGGTGAACATAACGGCCATGAAAATGACCATTACTTCCGCAAAAGAGAAAAATTGCGGGTTGAAAATCCCCTTACGGGCAACTTCCATCATCCCACCTGCAAACAGCGCGCCTACAAACACCCCAAAGGATGCCACAATCATTATGGTGCGCCGGGTGCCCGCTTTTGACCCAATTGCCGAATTGAGGAAATTTACTGCGTCATTGGCTACCCCAACCATGAGGTCCATTGCCGCAAGTGCAAACAAAATAATTACGAAAAATAAAAATATACTCATAATAATTACGTTATGACCTAATCTTCCGCTAATTTACGTTGTAAATGTTAACTCTACATTAACAATATAGTCTGAATACACGAAATTCGATTTTTTGGTCTTCTTTTTAAAAATTCTTTTATATTGAAGTATGGTTGCCTCCGATTGTTCTCAGGAAGATTATCCTGGTGTTGGCATTTTTTAAGGGAGTCTCTTAAGTCGTTATTGGGGGTTATGTGAAAAGTCTTTTCTTGGCGCTACGCGCCAAATTATCTTTACAGGGGTTCGCCTAAAACGAAAGGCCTAAGGCAGGAAGCATACATATCCACTCCTA
>JBMOJO010000269.1:0-4913 GCA_049315745.1 Saprospiraceae bacterium
TTTTACACAACCCCCATCCAAAGAATCTTTCGCCGCCGCAGGCGACGAAATACTTTTTACACCCCCCCCGATGAACTGATCAAATGTATTAAGATTTCAGCAACTTGTACAACAATGGCTGCCCATTGTTCATCCCAAAAAGAAAATATTGCCCATCTTTTGTACGCACAGCGCGTATAGACCTGATTTCTCCGGGGATATTCAATCCGCTTTCCAGGAGGCCCAGGGGGCGAAAATTCCCTTTCCCATCGCCTAACAGGGCAATACCTTTTCCGGCATCGTAGGTGCCGAAATAGGGAGACGCTCCAAAATCGTTGCCCCCTGCCAGAAGATCGGTGAGGCCATCCCCGTTCAAATCCGCCGCCAGGATCTCCATCAGCGGGCCGAATTGGGCTTGAAGGGGCAAAGGCCGTTGGATAAACTGTAAACCGCCCCGGTTTTCCAGCAGGGAGGAGGCAAAGGTCTGTGCCTGCAGGTGCCGGGCATTTCCGAGGGCTTGAGCCCCGAATACCTGGGCGATGGTTTTTCCTGCAAAATCCCTATGCTTGAGGAAGCGCTTTTTCATCGAGGGCATTTGCTTGCTCAGGTCATCGCGGGCAGCTATCGGAAAAATACCCCCCGGATTTGAATAAGCCAACACGGGGTCAAGGGTGCCATTAGCATCAAAATCCGCTATAAAGGAATGAAGCGGAAATGCGCTGGAAGGCGCATGGCGGGTATTTAGGCCCTGGTTGCCGGCAATTACGTCCAGATCTCCATCGCCGTCGAAATCGGAGATTTCCAGGGATTTCCACCACCCACTACGCTGCCCCGAATCGGTTTTTTGGACCAGTGTTCCTTCCTGATTTTTAAAGATGGCAATGGGCATCCATTCGCCTGCCAATACCAGATCGGGCCAGGAATCCTGGTCCAGGTCCGCCCAGCGGGCATCGCTTACCATGCCGATATGTTGGAGTCCGGGGGCAAGCTGGGCCGCAACGTCGGTGAAGCGGCCCTTGCCGTCGTTTTGCAAAAGCCTGGTTTTAGGCGCTATCCCATACTTTCCGGGCACCGTCCTCCCCCCAACCAGGATATCCTGATCGCCGTCGCGGTCAAAATCTGCAGCTACCGCCACCGAACCGTGTCCGAAATCATCGGGCAGCAGGTCGCTGCGATCGGAAAAATGGCCCTTGCCATCGTTGAGGAGCAGCCTGTCTTTCAACCATTGTTGCTGGTCTCGACGAAGGACCTCATTGCCCCCAGTGACCAAGTACAGATCCGGGAAACGATCGCCGTTGGCATCGAAAAAAAGGGCATTGGTGATTTCATATCCCGAAACGGTATCCAGTGCAGTTTGCCCAGAACGGACAAATCCCCTTCCGGATTGCAGCATCAACACTGAAGCCCCCCCCCTGGCATTTCCGAAAAAAACGTCGTCAAGTCCATCTCCGTTGACATCCGATACGGCAATTGCCGGACCCTCCCTGGAAATCTGGTGGGGTTGCAGAAAGGTTGTGTTGAAATCGTTGTAGCGGTTCTCTGTATGTTTCCAATATTCGGGCAAAATGCCTGCTGTCTTTTCGAGCAGTGCATTTGCCTGATCCGGGGATTCGTGGAAAATATCGCGTGCTTCAAATTCCTTCAGGCGTAACTTTTGGTTGACAGGCACTTTTCTGCGGAGTTCACTTTTGCCGCCCGGCCAAACTACGCGAAGAGAATCGAGCTGTGCCACGCTGCCCAAGCCGAGGTGTAATATCGGTGAAACCGAGGACTGGAAGCCACGGCATGGATAATTTTCGAGTATCCACCGCATCTTTCCGGCATAAGCATAGATCTTTGACCCGATGCCCGAGGTGTTTTTGCCCGCTCCCTGCAGTTGGATGGAAATATACGCCGGAGTCCCGGCCTTCTGCTCCCGCGCATAATTGCGCAAGAGCGATGCCTCCCGGTTGATATGGTTCACTACAAGGTCGAGGTCGCCATCGTTGTCAAGGTCGGCATAAGCGGCGCCATTCGACAGCGTCGGGGTGCGTTTTCCCATCCATACTGCGCTGGTATTTTGAAAGGTGAGGTCCCCCTTATTGCGGAAAAAGTAGTTGGGAACGGCCCCATCCGGCATTTCTTCCACCAGCCGTTGGTCGCTGAGGTTGGGATTATTTTTCAGCCCGCCTTTGAGTTCCTTGTTGGAAAGAAAATTGATATAGTCCATATCATTGGGCCTGCGCCGGATCCCGTTGCTGATGAAGAGGTCTTTGAGCCCATCGTTGTCAAAATCGGCAAACAGGGGGGCCCAGCTCCAGTCCGTGGCATGAACACCTGCCAGTTGGCCGATTTCGGCGAAAACCGGTACGCTGTCTGCACCTATACCCAGGTTCAACTGCAGGGCATTCCGGGTAAATTGGCGGCCATATCCAAAGTCGAGTTTGAGTTTATAAATTTCATAAGAATCGTCCCCGGCAGAGCGCTTGAGCACTACTTCATCTTCGGGGAGCATATCCAGGGAAATGATATCCACCTTGCC
Organism: Saprospiraceae bacterium; assembly: GCA_049315745.1. Taxonomy (GTDB): domain Bacteria; phylum Bacteroidota; class Bacteroidia; order Chitinophagales; family Saprospiraceae; genus JADJPL01. Next base: position 2,501 of record JBMOJO010000269.1, read on the forward strand.
GTCGTTGTTATAATCAGCCAAGTCGTTGCCCATAGAGAAGCGGCTGGAATGCCCGATCGCTTCATTGCTGACTTCCCTGAAAACAGGCGGCTGACCAATACCTGCGCCTGTGTTGAGATACAGGTAGTCGTTTTCATTGAAATCATTGGAGATATACAAATCAGGCCAGCCATCGGCATTGAGGTCGCTTACCCCTACTCCGAGGCCATAACCGATCGGACTGGAATAAATTCCTGCTTCACGGGTTATCGCCACAAACTTTCCACCGTTGTTCCAGTAAAGCCGGTCCCCCGATTTGGGATCTTCAATCCGGCGGAGTGCCGCCTTTCCGTAAGTCCTTTCGGTATGCACCGAATGATTAAGCAGGTACATATCGAGGTCGCCGTCGAGGTCAAAATCTGCAAAAGCAGCCTGGGTACTGAAGCCGGAAAAATTTAGACCGAATTCTGCAGCACGCTCGGTAAAGGTCAAGTCGCCGTTATTGATAAAGAGCTGATTGTGGCCGGAGACCCCCTTGTAGCTGCCCAACCTGCATTGGTAGATATCCAGCAGGCCATCCCCATTGATATCTGCCATGGAAACGCCCGTTTTCCATAATCCGGGAGAAGTAACCCCTGCCTTTTCGGTAATATCCTCAAATCGCCAGTTGCCCTTGTTGAGGTAAAGTTTATTCTCGCCTTGATTGGCGGAGAAATACAGGTCAGCCAGCCCGTCGTTATTGATATCACCGAGCGCTACTCCACCGCCGTTGTAGTAATACAGATATTCGATAAGGTTGAAATCCTCTCCTTCCTCCAGATTATTGGCAAATGCTACGCGCGATTTTCCGGAAGGGACTTCGCGAAACAGCGGCTCGCTTCCGCTGCGCTTGCACGAAAGGAGCGGATAAAGCAAAACGATAAGGAGCAGAAAGCCTGTAGGGCCAAGGCGAAAGGTATTTGCCGGCATTTTATTTTGATTCGGAAGTTGAAGCAGGCTTTGACATCACCCCAGAGCGATGGCGAAATACCTGCAGCGTATCGGCATTATTCGCAACAAACAGCATATTTTCCTTTCCAATATCCATCCACAAAAATTTCCGCGCCTGCCCCCGAAGCTGGATACCCGTCATGCGCTGAGGAACAGTCTGGAATCCCCCTTTACCATCGCCTTTCAGCAAGGTACCGTAGCTCGCATCATAGCGCCCAGCTTCCGGCTTGACGTTGTAGAGATTACCGCCTAGCAAAATATCGCTTTTCCGGTCTCCGTCCATATCCCGGACAGCAATGGCATATACCGGCGAGAATTGGGCCTCCATCGGCAAGCGCACGATCCGGAAGCCGCCCTTGCCGTCATTGATGAGCGCAACCGTAGCAAGCGTAAAGGCTTCCAGCACAAGGGAGCGCTTCAACACCTCAGGGGCAAAAATGTCTTCTATCCGCTGCCCCTTGTAACTGGCGTATTTCAGATACTGTTTTTTCAGGGAGGGCAATTGCTGGACCAGGTCGTGCCGCAATACCATGGGATAGGCTTTTTCGCCGTTGTACTGCGTCAAAATCTGCTCAATATTCCCATTTTGATCAAAATCATTGATATACAACTTAATGGGCTTATCTGCCGAAGCATGGAAGCGGGAATTCAACCCATGATTGCCTGCGACGAGATCCGGAAGGCCATCCCCGTTGAGGTCAGCTGTTTCAAGGGCATTCCACCAGCCGTTAGTTTTGCCCAGGCCTGCGGCAGCAGAAACATCGGTAAATTGCTTGCCATCGTTGCGGAACAACCGGAGCGGCATCCACTCGCCGGCCACGGCGAGGTCAGGATCGCCATCGGCATCATAATCCATCCAGGCCGCGGAAGTAATCATCCCGATTTTTTTGAGGGCAGGTAAAAGTCGGGCGGAAACATCGGTGAAATTGCCCTTCCCATCATTTTGCAGCAAATAGCCGTTGCAGGGTAAGCCATAATAAAAAGGAATATTCCGGATACCTACAAACAGGTCGGTATCGCCATCCTTATCAAAATCTGCAGGTTGAACAGAAGAGGAACTCTCATATTGGAAAGCAGGGAGAATTTGCTCTGATTTCCTGAATTTACCCCCTCCGCTATTCAGATAAAGCCGATCGGCAAGCGTAGAGGAACTCACAGAAACCTCGCTGCCGCCACTGGCCACATAAATATCCTTTTTGCCATCGCCATCGGCATCAAAGATGGCGCAAGCGACATCTTCGGATCCTTTATCCGCTTCAAAAATTTCTGCACTACTTCTGACAAAGCCGCCATTCACCTGCTGGACAAAAAGGGTACCAGGACTGTCCATTGCCCCGCCCATATAGAAATCCTCCCTGCCATCCCCATTAACATCCCCTTTACACATACAAGGCCCCTCGGTGGATAGCATGTGGAAAATAAGGCGGTCGCGGTCAAAGTCAAC
>JBMOJO010000270.1:0-4874 GCA_049315745.1 Saprospiraceae bacterium
TTTTGCTTCGCAAAATCAGGAAAAAGATGTCTCCATCCAAATTTAATTTGGCGCGCCGTGAAAAACCTTTTTACACAACCCCAGACTTTTTACACAACCCCCAAATCATAGATAATGGAGCAGACTGATTTTTCAGACTGCAAAACTTTCGCCACAGCCGCAGGTGCGGGCTGCATTAGGGTTGTTGAACAAGAAGCCTTTACCGTTCAGCCCACCAGAAAATTCCAGGACGGTATTGAACAGGTAGAGAAAACTTTTCAGGTCTGTGACGACTTTCACCCCATTATCTTCGAACGCCTGGTCATTGGGCTTCGCATCATTATCGAAGTCCAGTTGATAGGTCAGCCCGGAGCAACCCCCACTTGTAACACTTACGCGCACAAAGTAGTCGTCCCCCAGGTTTTCCTGGAGGCGGAGCTGGGCGATTTTTTCTTTGGCGCTGTCTGCTACAAATATCATATCCTTTGGGTTATCCGTGAGCTTTTGCGGTATCGGCAACCGGCATACCATTTTTTTGCTGATAATCTGCAATCGCTGTGCGGATAGCATCCTCTGCCAGCACAGAGCAGTGAATTTTAACCGGTGGCAGCGCCAGTTCTTCGACGATATTCATATTATCAATCGTCAGCGCCTCGTCAATGGACTTTCCTTTCAGCCATTCCGTCGCCAGGGAAGAGGAGGCGATCGCCGAGCCGCAGCCAAACGTTTTGAACTTCGCGTCCACGATGGTATTCGTTTCGGGGTCCACCTGGATTTGAAGGCGCATCACGTCGCCGCACTCCGGGGCGCCGACGAGGCCGGTACCCACATTTTTGTCTTCCTTGTTCAGGGTACCCACGTTGCGCGGGTTCTTGAAATGCTCGAGCAATTTATCTGAATAAGCCATGGTTGATGGTTTTTAGTAATTTAGAATAGTGGGGCCCCGGCATGTTGGGGGCAAAGCGCAAAATACTTTTGGAGGAGGGCATTAATGCTCCTGCCATTCGACAGAATTCAGGTCAATTCCTTCCTTGTACATTTCCCAGATCGGGCTGAGGTCGCGCATGTGGTTGACCCCTGCGGTCACTTTTTCGATTACATAGTCAATATCTTCTTCTGTGGTAAACCTGCCGAGGCTGAACCGGAGGGAAGAATGTGCGAGGTCATCGCCGAGGCCGAGCGCTACCAGGACATAGGAAGGTTCGAGCGATGCGGAGGTACAGGCCGAGCCTGAGGACAGCGCGATATTCTGGTTGAACGTCATCATAAGACCTTCGCCTTCGACATGTTTGAAGGACAGGTTGGTCACATGTGGCATACGGTGATCGCGGTTGCCGTTGAGATATACCTCTTCGAGGTTGTTCATCAGCGCGGTTTCCAGCCTATCGCGCAGCTTGCTCAGGCGTTCTGCGTCCTGTGCCATTTCCAGTCGTGCGACTTCGGCTGCTTTGCCGAAACCGACGATACCCGGCACGTTCAGCGTACCCGAGCGCATGCCCCGTTCGTGGCCGCCGCCGTCCATTTGTGCCGTCACTTTTACCCGTGGGGATTTGCGGCTCACATAGAGGGCGCCGACCCCTTTCGGGCCGTACATCTTGTGCGAGGTAAACGCCATAAGGTGTACCCCGGTAGCTTTGGGGTCAACCGGGATTTTGCCTATTGCCTGGGTTGCGTCGCTCATCAGGAGCACCCCATGGCGGGCACAGATATCGCCGATTGCCTTCATCGGCTGGATGACGCCGGTTTCGTTATTGGCCCACATCACTGATACCAGGATCGTGTTCGGGCGGATCGCCGCTTCCAGGGCAGCCAGGTCAATCAACCCATCGGCCTGGACATCCAGGTAAGTCACTTCGGCCCCTGCCTTTTCGAGTTTGTGGCAAGTATCCAGCACCGCTTTATGTTCCGTTTTGACGGTGATGATATGGTTGCCTTTATTCCGGTACATTTCAAAAACCCCTTTGATCGCGAGGTTATCGGATTCCGTAGCCCCCGAAGTGAAGATAATCTCCTTTGGGTCCACGTTGATCAGCGCCGCGATTTGTTCCCGTGCATAATCTACCCCCTCTTCAGCTTCCCATCCGAATGGATGGTTGCGGCTGGCCGCATTGCCGGGCATCTGGTAGAAATATGGCAGCATGGCCTCCACGACCCTCGGATCGGTCGGGGTGGTCGCGTTGTTGTCCAAATACACTCTTCTGGTATCCTTGGTCATTTTTGAATTTTATTTAGATTGATTCCAATTAAATATTTACGCACAAAGATAACCAACCCTGTTGAAAAAAGTTCATCTTTTGCTTATATTTATAGCCATATCTGTGATGGTCAAATCCATGCGCGGTGTGCTTATGGAAGAAATATTTGAAACGCTTTTCGCCGCATTTCCTGCCCATACCCGGGAGGAGTGGACGCGGCAGGCCGAAAAAGATTTAAAGGGCAAACCCTGGACCGACCTGCGCTGGTCGCTGGAAGAAGGCCTTGCTATTGACCCGATTTACCACCCCGGTAGTTTGCCCACAAACCGCCCTCCCCTGTACGGCCCGCGGGACGGCCGCGGTTGGGAAATTGGTGAAATCATCCTCGTAGATGATGTTGCGTCAGCAAATGCCCTGGCCCGCGAGGCGATAGCCGCCGGGGTGGGTTCCCCGGGGTTCCTGCTCTTGCACCAGCCATCGGAGGCAGACCTGCGCCAGTTACTGGAAGGGGTTGACCCCGACAGGTGCTGCCTCAATTTTGGTGAGCTTTACCCCGATAAAAATCCCTTCCGTCTGCTCCAAATGCTCCTGGACTGGCACCGCTCTAACGGAAAAAACATCCGCCGCTTCCGGGGCTCGTTGGATATTGACCCCTTTTTGGACTGGACGGAGCCGCCACTCGAAGCGCTCGCCGGGGCCATCCGCACCTGCGAAACCGAAGCGCCCCAATTCAAAATCCTCCAGGTCAACGGACGTTACTATTATGCCGGCGCAACAGAGACGGTCAATGAACTCGCATTGGTGGTTGCCAAAGGCAGCGAGTATCTCGCCTGTATGGAGGACCAGGGCATCCCGGCAGCCAACACCCACCATTTTTTACAGTTCTCGGTGGCCATCGGCACCGAATATTTTATCGAAATCGCAAAACTCCGGGCCTTACGGATTTTGTGGAACAACGTCCTCAAAGGTTTTGGCGTCCATCAGCCCACTTCTGTTGAAATCATCGCCCACCTGGCACCGGAATCGCAGGACGAAAACCTGCACACCAATATGATCCGCGCAGGCACCCAGGCCATGTCGGCAATTATCGGGGGCGCCGACCGCCTGTATATCCTGCCGGCAGACGCCCCTGCCCAAGAGACCCCCTCACCCTTTACCCGGCGTATCGCACGCAATATCCACCACCTCCTCGACCTCGAAGCCCATATCGCTAAAGTTGCCGATCCCGCCGCCGGAAGCTGGTACATTGAAAACCTGACCAACCTTCTCGCAGAAAAAGCCTGGGCCCGCTTTCAGGAATACGACCGCAACGGGGCATTCAAGCCAGATGCCTAAAGCCCCGATTCCTTCATCCGCTCCGTGAGCTTCTGAACAACTTTAAACTGGTTCAAAAATTCCTTTGCAAAAATCCGGAAGATGGTGTAAACAGGTATCGCCAGGATCATCCCGGTAAGTCCCGCAACGTTGGCCCCCATCAGGACGATCAGAAAGATTTCCAATGGATGCGCCAATACGCTTTTGGAAAAAATCGTGGGGGACAAAAAATAATTGTCCAGCCATTGGGAAGTGATAAATACCCCCAGCACCTTCAGCAACAAGGGTAGCATTTCGGTATAAAAATCGAGCTCGAGGTTAGAAGAAAACGTGAGGAATATCCCCAACGCGCCGCCAAACAACGGCCCCAGATAAGGGATAACGTTCATCAAGGCAGCAAAAAAACCGATCAGCACAGCGTTTTTTATCCCAAGCAGGCTCAGACAGATACTCACATAGACCGTAATAATGGTAATCTGCAGCAATATGCCCCTGAAATAGCGGCTCAGCATGATCTTGGAGTCATCAATGGTTTCCCTGGCCTGCACCTGGTATTCATCGGGCGTCATGATGAGGATAACATTCGAAAAAAGCCTGTTTTCCTGCAGGAAAAAGAAGGTGATGAATATGGTCGAAAAAATATGGATCAGCGTATTGCCGATGGTCATCACTGCCTGGGTCAGATAATACCCGATACGGCTGGGCTCAATCCACCCTTCCAGCGCTTTTTGAACCGTAAGTTCGGGGGAGTCCCCCGGCAGTAGGATTTTGTTCTCTTTTAAAAAGTGCGATAATCTGCCGAACGGTTCCTCGAGTGCTTTCGCAATCGCCGCATAATCTACATGCGCCAGATTACTCGCCTGTGTGATAATCATCGGAACAAATAACAGGATGAACAGGACGAATACCAGGACAAAGGATAATATCGTCATCACCGCTGCCGCAGAAGGCCCAACGCGAAGCCTGCCGATCCTGATTTTCTGAAAAACATCCATCAATGGCCGACCTATCAGCGATAATACCCAGGCAGTGAGGATATATGCTACAATATTACTGAAGAAATGAACGAACAGCACCAGCGTTGCCAGTGCAAGCGCCCAAAGGGCATAACGGGTCCACATTTTTGAAGCCATAGCGATCGCTTTTAACGTATGTGTTTATTTGAGGGGTTGTGTAAACGTCTTTTGCCGCCTGCTGCGGCAAAAAATTCTTTTGATGGCGCTTCGCGCCAAATTATCTTTTGAGAGACACATCATTTTTGAAATTTCGCGAAGCGAAATTTCAAAAATGATGTGTCTCTCAAAATAATGTTCTGCCGCCTTCGGCGGCAAAATTTTCTTTGGATGGAGACTTGTTTTTCATGATTTCGCTTCGCGAAATCATGAA
>JBMOJO010000271.1:0-4831 GCA_049315745.1 Saprospiraceae bacterium
TGCGCCCACCGCCATTGACGATGCGCTGCAGAAAGGCCATGAGGAGGAGCTGGTGACCGGCCTCTCTATACTGAAAGCGCTCCAGCCAGGATTCAGAATTCCAACGGTAAAACTCCGTGAAGGCAGCGAGGAGTTTGTCCATGTCAAGTGAGCCATCCGTATTAAGGTACCAGGTCGTCTGGGCGATGTCGGTGTCAATGCCGTACTGCAGGGCAGCATTCAGGATGCGCGTGATGATTTCCCGGTAAATGGGGTTCGCAAACTGTATAGGGCTGCTCCCCGTGATAATTCCCAGATCGCGGCAATAGCGCAAGGCGTCGTCGAAGCCGTCGAAAGGCGGCGCCTCCCCGCTGATGATACTCATGATGATAGGCCGCACGCGCGGTTCGTCAATCTTATCGGCCAGGCTGTCGAGGTGGGTCTGGCGCTGCTCGATGAGGTGCTCCTTGGCGGTTTCGACCATATCCGGGGTAATTGCCCGGGAATAATCGTTTTTGAGCATTTTAGCTACGATCTCGTTGGCTATGGCATTGGTCAGCCAGGGCTGGCCGCCGGAGTATTCGTGCAGTTTTTCAAAAACCTCGGGAGAAAAAACTTGTCCGGTATCCTGGGTATGTTGATCGAGGAGACCGCGCACTTCTTCTCTGGAGAAAACCGGCAGGAAAAAGGACTCGGCTTTGATATTAAAAGGCGACCCGGAACCGATGGAAGGGTTATCGGCGCGGGCGCGGAGGCGGTACTCGCGGATGTCGCGCAGGCCTACAAGGGCTACCGATTGCGGGAAGTTATGGGGGCGGGTCTGGAAGCCGTCGCGCAGTTGGCGCAGGGTAGAGATGAGTACATCGTCGTAAAGCGAATCCACTTCATCCAGCAGGAGGACGAGCGGTTTTTCCAGGCTTCGGCACCAGTCTGTGAGGTATTGGCGAAACAACTGTGGGCTTGGGGAATAGGCGTATGGGTCTGGGGGCATGTGTTTTTTATCCAGGAAAATTGAAGCGGTTTGAAAAAGTGAACGGATAAAGACCTCATTGGCATCCTCGACCGAAATACTGGGGTAGCCTGAAGATTCCAGGGAACAGACGACAGAGACGAATTTCCCCTCCCGGTTGAGGCGATGGGCCAGGGCATGTAAAAAGGTCGTTTTTCCCGTCTGCCGCGGGGCATGGATAAGGAAGTACTGTTTAGCATCAATCAGATACTGGATATTGGCATAATGATGCCTGAAGGGATCCACCATATAGTGATCTTCAGGGTTACATAATCCAGTCGTGTTGAAGAAACGTCTCATTTTACAAATATACGCATTTTTAAGGGCATTTCAAATGGGGGAGGTGGGACTTGTGTTTGCCCAAGACTCCCATTTTATGCAGAGGTGCTGAGGGGAAAATATATCACTACACGAGCCCGGTCTTGAGGTCAGCGTCCTTTTTATACGAGTTTTGCCTGTATTAGGGCCTATTTGAACTAATTTTACAAGAAAAAGAACTAATAGTACAAGGGTTTTCAGCCCCCGCATATCTACATTTGCCTGAGTACTTTCACTCAGCTTCTTTTAATTTTTTGCCAACTCATTTTATTTGGCTTCACTCGGTATTGGTCCAGATTAGCCTCTGTGATTCAAGGGGCGAAGCTTTGTCAATAAGCCTGAAATTTGTCCTCGCGATAGCAAAAGAAGCATTACCCAAATCCAATTGGTAATACGCTGTTTGAAGCGCCTTGCACAGGTGGGGGGGAAGGGAGAGGCGGATGGGAATTATCTATAAACCATCGCAAGCTGAAGGTTCCGTATTTTTCTAATGCATAAAATCATTGCTTTATGAAAAAGTATCTCTTTATAAATTTCTTAGTTCTTTTTTTTTCCTGTAGCGTAGAAAAGGAGATGGTAGAATCATGGAAATGTGGTACCGGTACGGTTAAAGATATTGACGGCAATGAATATCAAACAGTTGAAATATCATCCCAGTGCTGGATGAAAGAAAATCTGAAGGTTTCCAGATATGCTAACGGGACAGTAATCCCCCTGGATGATTCTGGGGGCCCTTCCGGGAAAGGTGCCGGGGAGACCTGGAGCAGCAGGGTAACGGGCGCCCGGACTGTTTACAATCATAGTCCGGAAACTGCCAAGACTTTTGGCTTCCTGTACAATTGGTTCGCTGTTTCAGACCCAAAGGGCTTGTGTCCTGCCGGATGGCGCGTACCTACCGACAATGACTGGAATCTGTTAGTCTCGAACCTGGGCGGGGAGGCGATAGCCGGTGGAAAATTGAAATCAACTACCACGTGGTTGCCTCCCAATCTAGGTGCTACCAATTCAAGTGGTTTCAGCGCGATTCCTGCAGGAGGAAGGCCGGACCACGGCGGCTTCGATTTTATTGGGGAGTTGGCGGGGTTCTGGACTTCTACGGAAAGCCGGGCCGACCAGGCTTTCTATCGCTTGCTGAACCTGAACGGGCCGGAAATCAACCGATACGATTTTGGGCCCAAAAAGCTTGGTCTTTCTGTCCGCTGCATCAAAGAATAGTCGAAAAGTATTCGTGTGGATAGCAACCAGCTTATATCCGCTCAATGCATTGTAATAAATCAATTTTTTTTCACTCACCCTAAAATTTTTTTATGAAAACGGTTATGAACTCCATTTCAAGTCTGGTATTTTTGGTATTCACGACTTTAACATTCCTGAGTTGCGAAAAAGATGATTCTTTTTGCATCCAGGATTACAAAACCCCGATAAATGCAAAATCGGGGGAAGTTTCCTTCAAGCTGCCTAACGGTACGTCTTACAAAGGTTTAGGCGCCCTTCCCAGCGTCATTACTATTGGAGACTATAGTGGTCAGTGGCAATCTGTTGTGACGAAGCAGACGAATGTCGGGGTAGGGCAGGAGGTCGAACTGGTCCACTTATTTGATGATGGGAAGGGAAATGCTTTTTGGACGAATGACAAGGCCGTGTTTATGCCGCTCGACAATACCGGTGCGCGCTTCAAGCTGGTAAATGTTTTCAAGATTATTGACGGAACCGGTGCTTTTGAATGTGCACAAGGCCAATTCGTGAATGATGGAAGCGTTGACTTTATCGCGGGTACCCTTACCGGTACAATGACGGGCAGTATCTGTGGGGGGTGCGATAAATAGCCGGTGTACAGACGTTTTGGGCTGTAACTTAGATTAATTGAGTGTTTATTTTAAAAGTTGGGGTTCGCCGTTGGAACTCGATGGATAATCCGATGTTGTCCTAGAGGGTTCCGACGGCACCTTGCTAAAATTTTGAATCCTAATGCGTAATTAACCGCCTTTGAGCATGAAAATCAGCTTTTTACTGATCTCGGGTATTCTTTTTTTGACTAAAATTTTTGCCCAGCCCTATCAAAAATCCCCAGTGCTTAACCCTTTTGGCCTTCAGGTAGCGGGCAGCCACTATCGTTTTGCATTTGGGGATCTGGACAATGATGGCGATCAGGATATCATCGCCCTGGATGAATACGGCCCCAACGCCCCATTTCTGTTTTTCCATAATACAGGTTCGGGCAGTAAACCCGTCTTCTCAGCGCCTGTCAAAAACCCTTTTGGGTTACCGGCGCTGACTTTGCTCAATATGATTTATCTCCGGGATTTAGACGGGGACAAAGACCTCGATTTATTTGCCGGTGGGGAAACAGGTTTCTTTTATTTTGAAAATAAGGGCACGTTAAACGCACCGGATTTCCCGGGTGTCACTTTAAACCCATTTGGACTGAAAGCGCCGACCGGTTCCAGTACGTTGATCCCGACTTTTGGCGATCTGGACGGGGATGGCGACCTGGATTTACTTCTTGGGGATACGGATGGACAGCTCTTTTATTACAAAAACTCCGGCTCCGCAAACAACCAGCGTTTTGAGACCCCGGTACTAAACCCGTTTGGTTTTGTAAAACCTGCCAGCAACGCTATTTTTCTTGCGCCGGTTTTGGAAGACGCGAACAAAGACGGGTTGCTCGATCTTTGGATTGGTTACAACCCGGGGGTTATCCGGCTATATATGCATACAGGCAATGCGTCCCTGCCCACTTTTGGAGTACCTGAAATCAACCCGCTTGGGCTCGATTTTAGCAGTTTTCCCGTCTGGGCAATGCCCATTTTCACAGATATTGATGGCGACGGCGACCGGGATATGTTTGTGACTTCCTTTCCCAATATTTACTTTCACGAGAATACCGGTCATTGAAATAGTTGGATTTTGCGTTTGAAATGAATTTGATGCGCCAGTTTTGAATGAGGTGTTTTAATCCTATTGCTACACTATCTGGTATTCGTATTTAAAAATTAATAGACTTGTTGCGATGGGTAATCATTGTGGGAAAAATGAGCTATTTTTTGACCAAACGAAGGCTTTTTGAGGGAGCGTAGCCCAGCTACGTGACCGAAAAAAGGCGCAGTGTGGGCGAAAAAGAGCCATTTTTACCCAATGAGAATCCCATCGCAACAAGTCTAATGAACGATTAGTCAGCATAAAACCCTTTCAAGCGAAATGTTTGATCGCATTTTAGTCCTGATTCTTTGTCCACTGCTTCCGAGTAAATGCGTTCAAAAGCAAATTCTTTTTGGCCCGGATTACAAAGAATGCCCCTGAATCTGCAATTCTTTTAGGCGTTTCCAATCGGTGTAACCGCGTTCGCGTGCCAGATCCTGATATATGCTGTAATCGCGTACTTCATTGGCAGCTGTCCGAAGCTCATGCAGAGAAATTGGGGCCGGCAGGAAAAAGTCCTAATCCGATCATTGCCGTTGTATTTTTCGACAATCCGCGCAAACGCCTGACGGTGGATCAGGCTCATCAGCTGCGAAAAAACGTAAT
>JBMOJO010000044.1:0-21205 GCA_049315745.1 Saprospiraceae bacterium
AGAAGAATATTCTGCCGCCGCAGGCGGCAAAAGACTTTTTACACAACCTCTCTCAAAACATAATTCGGCGCGAAGCGCAGAAGAAAGACTTTTGCACACCCTAAAATAATCTGTTGCCGACTACGGCGGCAACAGATTATTTTGCCACCCCTACTCTATTCGTTCAAAGCATTGGAACGTGTAGGGAAACGCATTGCGGTCGTCGGCGGGGTGGGGCTCTTCGGAGGTGAGCTGCCATTCGGCGGGGTTCATTTCTGGGAAAAAGATATCACCTTCAATTTCGGCCTCGACGCGGGTGAGGTAGATGCGATCGAGATAAGGCATTGCCTGCCGGTAAATCTGGCCACCGCCGATGATGAAGGCTTCTGTTTCGTCATGTTCGCGGGCGAAGCGCAGGGCTTCGGCAAGGCTGTGGACGACGATACAGCCGGAAACGATAAAGAAGGGGTCGCGGGTGATGATGATATTGGTGCGCAGGGGGAGGGGCCTGCCGATGGAATCGAAGGTATTGCGGCCCATGATAATATGATGGTGGAGAGTCGTTTTTTTGAAATATTTCAGGTCGGCGGGCAGGTACCAGGGGATTTCGTTATTGCGCCCAATGGTTCGGTTTTGGGCCATGGCGACGATAGCGGAGATAATCATAGCGGACGCGTTTATGGCTGTTTTTCCGGCTTCGCGGGTTCGCTGGCTGCTGGTGGGGCGAGCATTTCCAGGGAAATCATATTTTCGGAAGCGTTGAAGCGGTTCAGGTGTTTTCGGAGGCTGGTGGCGGTTTGCCGGAGGTGCTGGAGGGTTGCTGCCGGGATCTTGAGGGGGAGTGTGGCATTTTCGGTTTCGAAAGCGGATACGGGGAGGGCGTAGTACTGGATTTTTCCTTTTTCATCGGTATGGATATAGCGAAAAACGGGGATATACTGAAACTGGATGAGGCGGGTGGAGTTGTCTATGATATTTTTTTCGATTGTAGCTTCCACGATGAGGCCGATATCGGTGTTGGGTTGCCGTTGGTTGGAGATAAAATTGCCGAGGGAAAACGCGACGCTCCCTTCCCGAAGTTTTCCCAGCGAATCAATATACGCGATATGCTTAATCGGCTGTACGACATGGGGGTGGGCACCAATGACCATATCCACGCCCCATTCCAGCATTTTCTTGGCGAGCTCCCGTTGCGCCTGGCTTTCATCGAGTTGATATTCATTGCCCCAGTGCATGACGGCGATGATAAAGTCGGGGTACATTTTTTTAGCTTTCTGGATATCGGCATGGATGGTTTTTTCCTCTATAAGGTTGACGATAGCGGGTTTAGTGGTAGGGATGCCGTTAGTGCCATACGTGTAATTGAGAAAAGCCAGGCGAAAGCCATCCTGGGCTACAAGGAGGGGGTAGAGCGTATCGCGGCTGAGGGAATCCCTGAAAGTACCTGTTTGGTAAAGGCCGAGCGCCTGAACGGTTTTAATCGTGTTGAGCACCCCATTGAGCCCTGCGTCGTTGGAGTGGTTGTTGGAGGTGACGAGGAGGTCGAAGCCGGCATCGCGGAGGGCGGTGGCCAGGGCATCGGGGCTTCTGAACGTCGGATATCCGGTATAGGGTGGTTTACCGGGGAGGGTGACTTCGAGGTTTCCAACGGCGAGGTTCGCAGATTGTAAGATAGGTGCGACAAACTGGAAACAGGGCGAATAATCGAATACCTTATCTTTTTCAATCGTTGCTGCGGTAATTTGAGGGCTATGGCCCATGATATCGCCGGCGAATGCCATTTTGAAACGCAGGAAGGGATGGCTTTGGGAAAAAGCAGGGATGGCCGGCAGGAGGAGCAGGGCGATTCGGAGAGCCTTGCCGGCGCGTTGGAGGCGGGTTGGTAAAAACTGGACAGTGGGCAGCAGCATGGTGGGCTATGGATTTTCGATCAGGGAGGTTTCGAGCATGCGTTTTTCCAGGAGTTTTCGCGGTTCCGTCCGGATTTCCCCGGCGAGGTATTTTTCGATCATGAGGCCCGCGATCGGGGCGGCGTAGGTGCCGCCGAAGCCGGCGTTTTCGATATACACGGCAATGGCAATTCTGGGCTTTTCTTTAGGGGCAAAGCAAAAGAGAATAGAGTGGTCTTTGCCGTGGGGGTTTTCGGCAGTACCGGTTTTGCCACAGACGACGATATCCGGGATAGCGGCGTTTCTGGCCGTACCGGCGCTGACGGCGAGGGCCATACCTTCCACTACGGGTTCGAAGTGGGCCGGGTCAATGCCTATGAAGTGTTTCTGGAAGGACCGCATTTGAACCGGGCCATTGTTCAAGCTATAGCCTTTTACGAAATGCGGGGTAATATACCAGCCCCGGTTGGCGATAATCGCTGCCGCGTTGGCGATTTGGAGGTTGGTTGACAGGATTTCGCCTTGGCCGATGCCCAGGGAGCGAATCCAGACGGAGTTCCATTTATCTTCTTTATACCATTTGTCGAAAAAAGCCGAAGAGGGGAAGTTCCCGGCTTTTTCGCCCGGAAAGTCAATACCCAATTTGCGGTCGAGCCCAAACTGAACGAGGTAATGGTGAAGTGTATCGAGGCCGCGCTGAGGTTTGTAGAAGCCATACATATCCACCAGTTCGCGGAATACGGTGACGAAGTAGGCGTTGCAGGAGTGCTGGATAGCGCTGGCCACGGAGGAGCAAGTTGGATGGCCATGGCAGCCTGTGAGGCGTTGGCCACCGGAGAAATAGGCCCCGCCGCATCCGATGGTCCTGTTGGGCTGTAAGGTACCTTTTTGCATAGCGATGAGGGCGAGGAGGGGCTTAAAAACGGATCCGGGCGGGTATTGGGCCATGATCGCGCGGTTGAAGAGGGGTTTATTGGGATCGGACTGCAAGCTGGAATAAGCCTTTCCGCGGTTATTATTTGTAATTGTAAGTTGGTTCGGGTTGTAGGAGGGGGAGCTGACCATTGCCAGGATACCCCCGGTTTGGGGGTCAATGGCGACCAAGGCGCCTATTTTGTTGTTCATCAGCTGCTCGCCGTAGGCCTGGAGGTCGAGGTCAATAGAAGTGTGGAGGTCTTTACCGGATTCCGGCTCTTTGCCGCCGAGTTTATAGGGGCCTACGATTCTGCCGAGATTATCTTTCAGGACGACGGAATAGCCTTTTTTTCCGCTAAGGGAATCCTCGTAGGCAAGTTCCAGGCCACTGGCGCCGATGTAGTCGCCCGGGGAATAGCGTTCTGAATGTTCTTTCACTTCGTTTTTATTGACTTCCCGGATATATCCCAGCAGATGGGCTGCGATCGGGCTTGGGTATTCGCGGGCGTTTCGGAGCTGGATTTCGAAGCCCGGAAAACGATAGAGGTATTCCTGGAACCTGGCGAAAGTCTGTGAGGGGATTTTACTGAGAAAGACGAAGGGGACGCTTTTTGAGAAGCGGCCGCTGGACCAGTCTTTATCCATGGCGTTGATAAAATAGTTGCGGTCAATATCCAGCAGCTTGCAAAAAAGGGTCGTATCCATATCCGGCTTGATCTGGCTGTAGGTGGCGAGCAGATCGTACATTGGGTTATTGTAGATCAGGAGCTCGCCATTTCGGGCATAGATCATTCCACGGGAGGGATATTTCACATAATTTTCTATGGCCACAGTATCTGCTTCCTTGCGGAAAGAAGTATCCAGCACCTGCAGGTGCAGGGCTTTTGCTGCCAGGGCCAGAGCGGTGAGCAAGAAGACGGCCTGGATATTGCGCAGTTTGATCAATTTGGTTTCCATAGGCGGGTTAGCTGGAACGGTATTAATCCATTGGGTTGAAAATCAGCATGAGAATGATAATAAACAGCATCGAGGCGACAAAGCCGGAGAGGGTTTTCAGGGCGATTTCGAGTATAAATACAGGGGTGAAGACCTCCATCGAGTAATAAAATGCCAGGAAAAGGAGCATTGTCCAGGCGCAATATCGAAGGAACCACGCGATTTCATACCGGCGGATGGTGAGGCCGTAGCTGGTGTTATAACCGCCTTTAGGTTCGATTGAGCGGAGTACGAAAGGGCGGATAAAGGCCAGAAAAACGCAAGCGCTGGCATGTAGGCCCCAGGAATCGTAAAACCAGTCTATAGTCAGGCCCAAAACAAAGCCAATGAGGAGCAATAATTCCCTAGAAACCGTAAGCGGGAGCAGGAGGAGGAACAGGGGATAGATAAAGATATTCGGATATACAGGGCCTATATGTATGATATTGATTTGTTTGAATACAAGGATCTGCAGGAAGATGAGCAGCATGAACCGAAGGATATTCGTCAGGAGCAGATTATTCATTGTCTGATTGCTGTTGGAGCGCTTTCAATTCCTCATAGAAGAGGTTTTTGACTACAAGAACCTGTCGGACGGTAGAGAAGTCAGTCAGGAGGCGTACCTGGATTTGCTGGTTGCTCTCCCCGGGGCCGACCTTAAAATTTGCTACGGTGCCAATCGGGACACCTTTTGGAAAAAGGTTTGAGAAGCCACTTGTTTCGATGGTATCGCCGATGTTGACGATATTGTGTTTTGGCACATCTACCAGGTGAAGGTACCGTGGGTCCTGGCCTTTCCAGATAAGGGAGCCAAAGTAGCTTTTACCGCGCACGGAGGCGCTGATGCGCGTATTGGTATTCAGGGCGGACATCACCGAGGCGAAGTGATCGGTCGAGTGGCGGACGATCCCGATGACCCCGTTGTGGGAGATTACGGCCATTGGCGGCAGGACGCCGTGTTTTTTGCCCCGGTTGATCGTCATCATATTTTGTTTTCCGGTGATGGAATTGTTGATGATATTGGCCGGAGTAAAGACGTACATCTGTTTCAGTCCTGTAGTATCAATTTTCGTGAAAGCGGTATCTGTGCGGTTTTGGTCATAATAGAACGCATTCGGGCGCTGATTTTCCAGCGTTGCGATTCTTTGCTGCAGCGCCGCAATTTCTTTTTTCATGCCGATGAAGCTGCTGAACTGGCTTTTTGTCTGAAGGACGGCGCCGGAAACGACACTTGCCGAGCTGGCAAATATGCGGGCCTGACTATCGTTGAGCCTGACGATGAGTATCATGCACACACTTTCCAGGAACAGAAAGATGAGCAGCGGGCCGAACCTCGATAACAGGCGCAGAAGGCCAAACATAAGCTTTGCATTTGGGACGGGTCAGTGATCTCATGTAGGGTTTATGGACGGATACCCATCAAACGCTTTTTCTGTTGATGAGGAAAGAGAAGCGGTCGGTGTTGCTTAGGGCGATCCCCGTACCCCGCACTACTGCCCGAAGGGGGTCATCAGCAACATGGACCATCAGTTTCGTCTTCATAGACAGGCGTTTGTCCAGCCCTCGCAGCAGGGCGCCTCCACCGGTGAGGTAAATCCCGGTGCGGTAAATATCCGATGCGAGTTCTGGAGGGGTCATTTCCAGTGCTTTCAGCACGGCATCTTCGATTTTGGAGATAGATTTATCCAGGGCGTGGGCGATTTCCCGATAGGAGACTTTGATTTGTTTGGGGATCCCTGTCATGAGGTCCCTGCCGTTCACTGCGATATCCTCCGGTGGGGTATCGAGCTCGTGGAGGGCCGAGCCGACATTGATTTTGATTTGTTCGGCGGTGCGTTCTCCGATAAGGATATTATGCTGGCGTTTCATGTAGCTGACGATATCGCTGGTGAGCTCATCCCCGGCGATGCGGATGGACTGGTCGCAAACGATGCCGGAGAGGGCGATGACGGCGATTTCTGTGGTTCCGCCACCGATATCCACGACCATGTTCCCCTGGGGCTCTTCAACTTCCAGTCCGATACCCAGTGCAGCGGCCATCGGTTCGTGGATGAGGTAGGTCTCTTTAGAGTCCACATGATCAGCGGAATCAAAGACGGCGCGTTTTTCGACTTCGGTAATCCCGGAGGGGATACAGATGACCATTTTGAGGTGGGAGAAAAAACGCCGGCGTTTGCCGATCATATTGATCATGCCTTCGATCATACTCTCGGCCGCCTGAAAATCTGCGATAACGCCATCTTTGAGCGGGCGGATAGTTTTGATGTCTTCATGGGTTTTTTCGTGCATCATCATAGCGCGCTTGCCGACGGCGATAGTCTGCCCTGTCCTGCGGTCAATTGCTACGATAGAGGGTTCGTCAACGACGATTTCCCCGTTTTGTATGATAAGGGTATTGGCAGTGCCCAAATCAATAGCGAGTTCCTGCTTAAAGAAATTTAAAAGTTTCATTCCGCTCCTTTACCTGATTCACAAACAAATTGGGCGCATTAATTTGTAATATAACGCCAAAATAGGAAAATAGGGTATCTGTGGCGCAAAGCAATACATTTTTTATGAATTTTTTTAAGAATATTGCCGACTAATTCTGGGAGATGCCGGCAAGTGTGGTCAGGGGCCTGCAATGACCTCGGTCAGGGTTTCTGGTTTGAGGTATTGCTGAGCGAGGTCCTGGATTTTGGCCGGGGTAATCTCGTGGATAGCGGCTACGGATGCTTCAAAAAAAGAGAGGGGCAAATCATCGCTGACCAGTGACCGGACGAGGTCGGAATGGTTAAAAGGGCCGTCAATTTGATTGAGCATTAGCCCGAGGAGGTAGCTTTTGGCCATTTCCAGCTCTTCGCGGCCTACCGGTTCCTGCCGGAGCGCTTCGATTTCCCCGTAGATTTGTTCCAAGGTATCTTCCATCACCTCGTTGCCGACTTCGGAAGCGATGTAGAAATATCCATCGAGGCGCATGGTTTCCAGGGCGGAATAGATGTTATAGGTATATCCTTTTTCCTCGCGGATATTATTCATGAGCCGGGAGCCGAAATATCCGCCGAGGAGGGTATTCAGTATGAAAAAGCCGTGGTAATCGGGATGTCCCCTGTGGAAGAGTCGTTTCCCGATACGGACGGCGGTTTGCAAGGTGTCAGGACGGTGGATATGGATTTTTTGCGGCGTGGGGTCGGGCACGGGAAAGCTAAGAGGTTGCTGTTGCCGCAAATTTGTCGGTGCGGTGTTATCTGTGAGGGGGTGGCCCACCATCGGGGAAGGGCTGGTTGGATCTGGCCGGATCCCCGGCCCCAGGTGGCGGTTGATGAGTTGCAGGGCTTCGTCGGTAATATTGCCTGCTGCGAATATAAAGCAATTGCCGGCCGTGAAGGTCCGTGCGTAGTGTTCCTTTACATCTTCGAGTCGCAGGGCGTCATACGTTTCGGGAAAGCTGTTATAACCGTAGGGGTGGGATTTTCCAAAAATTTTTTCTGTGATTTCCCGGTAGGCGATGACGTCATTTTTGCTGAGTTCGACGAGCAGTCTTTCTTTATTGCGTTGGACGAAGTGGTCGAACTCGGAGGGCGGGAAGAGCGGGTTCGAGAGCAAATCTGCAAAGACCGGCAGCACCTTGTGCAAGTGCTTGTTGAGGGCGACTATTGCAATATTACAGGTATCGAGGTAATAGGGAAAGCTGAGTTCGGCACCGTAATAATCCAGGTTTTCAGCAATTTCGGCGGAAGACATCGAACGGGTGCCTTCGCGCAGGAGCGAAGCCGCGGCCCTTGCGGCGAGGGGTTTAAGTTCGAACGGCCTGCCGGCGTTGAATACGACTTCGATGCGGATGACTTCCTGGGTGCCCATATTGCTTATGAATACCGGGGCGTTGTTGTCCAGGTAAACAGTAGCGGCCGGGGGCAGCTGGAGGTGGGTAACCGGATGGATTGCAGGGGGCCGGGAGCGGTCGGGCTTTTTCGGGGCCCCTGCATTTTGCCGGGAGTAGCGTTTTTCCACAGTCTGTTGGTATTTTTTAAGAAAAGGTGGGTTGATTGGCTTATATTTGCTCTTTGAGATAAACTAGCCTTTATTCTGCAAAATAACAAAAAATTATGAAATTTAGCGTTTCCTCCTCTGAATTGCTCAAACAGCTCCAGGTAGTTGCCGGGTCAATTGGTTCTAACCCTGTGCTCCCTATTCTGGAGGATTTTCTTTTTTCAATCAACGATAACGTATTGACGATTGCCGCTTCTGATCTTGAAACGACGATTATTACCGCGATAGACGTTATGGCAGACAGCGACGGGGTCGTAGCGGTTCCGGCAAAGATTTTGCTGGAGACCCTGAAGGCACTTCCGCAGCAGCCGATTACCTTCAACATAGACGATAAAACTTTTGGGGTGGAAATCACCTCCGCTTATGGCAAATACCGCTTAGCGGGAGAAGACGGGCTTTCTTTCCCGACGCTCCCCGAGGAGGACGCCGTCGAGCAGGTAGAATTGCCGGGCGCGGTATTGGCACAGGGGATCAACAAAACCCTCTTCGCTACCAGCAGCGACGAGCTTCGTCCGGCAATGATGGGCGTATATTTCCAGGTAGATGCTGGAAAGCTGATCCTGGTGGCGACCGATGCGCACAAGCTGGTGCGTTTCACCTTCAAGGAGCTGGAAAGCACGGTGTCGGCTTCCTTTATTTTACCCAAAAAAGCGTTGAACCTGCTCAAGAACATCCTGCCGTCGGGCGGGCAGGTCTCCATGGCCTTCAACAAGAACAACGCTTTCTTTTCTTTCGGCAGCACAAAGCTGATCTGCCGCTTGATTGATTCCAGATACCCGGATTACAATGCGGTCATCCCTATTGATAACCCGAATGTGTTGACGATTTCCCGGGTAGATCTTCAAAATTCCCTCCGTCGTATAGCGATTTATGCGAACAAGACGACCAACCAGGTGATTTTAAACATTTCCGAGGGTACACTCATCGTTTCTGCGCAAGACCTCGATTTTTCCAATGAAGCGACGGAGCAACTGGTCTGCAGCTATGAGGGTGCCCCGCTCATGATCGGCTTTAACGCGAAGTTTCTTGTGGAAATGCTGACGGTGCTGGAATCCGACGAGGTAAAAATTGAGCTTTCTACCCCTACCCGGGCGGGTATCCTGCTGCCGGTCGAAGAAGTGGGGAGCGAGGATATCCTGATGCTTGTCATGCCGGTGATGCTGAGCAATTAACCTAAAGCGCGGGCTAAAATGAATCGCTTTACAAGCCGTGCGGGCTTTTTCAGGGCAGCGTTGTTGTGCATGGCATCGGCGGCCATATTTTTTTGTAAAAGGGAGAAAACCGCAGATGGCCCCGGCCTGGCGGCAGGTCCGGACCTTACGCCCGAGGCGGTCGTCCGTGCGTATCAATCTTATGTGGACAGAAATTTGTTTGACGAGGCAAAAGGGCTGAGTACGGAGCGGGAGCAGGTGCGTCTGGAGGCGGTACGGCGTATCATTATAGAGGAGAGCCAAGATTCGACCCGGCTAAATTCCGTTTTCCTGCGTTTGGAGTGCAAGATAAGCGCCGGCAAAGCTACTTGCCTTTGCAGGATCAGGGACGAATACGAAACGTACAACACTTCTTTTTCGCTGGTACGCACGCGTAAAGGCTGGCTGGTGGACGCGCCGGAGGAGGAAGAAATCTTTTTTGAAGAAGAGCAAGTTGAAGCGGCAATAGACAGCTTTTTCGAACAAAGTAAGGAGCGGTAAATGGCAGAAGTGCGTACAGGCTTATTTTTTGGTTCTTTCAACCCCGTTCATGTCGGGCACCTGATCATTTCCGATTATATGGCCACGAGTACCCCGCTCCAGGAGGTGTGGCTGGTCGTTTCCCCGCAAAATCCGCTCAAGCAGAAAGAATCCCTGGCGAAAGACTACGACCGCCTGCACCTGGTCAACCTCGCCATCGCGGATAATTTTCGTTTGAAGGCTTGCGATATCGAGTTTGGGCTTCCCCGTCCTTCTTATACGGTTGATACACTTGCTTATCTGAAAGAGCGCTATCCCGCCCGCAAATTCGTGCTCATTATGGGGAGCGATAATCTGGCAACGCTCGACAAATGGAAGCGCCCCGATGTGTTGCTTCGGGATTACGAAATCTACGTTTATTTGCGTCCGGGGCATCCCCCCGGCCCTTATTCGGGGCACCCCAACGTCCAGATTTTCGAAGAAGTTCCGCTGATGCAGATTTCGTCGAGCTATATCCGGGGGAGGCTTCGCGAGGGCAGGTCGGTGCAGTACCTCGTCACGGAGCCGGTTCAGCATTACCTCTCTGCATCGGGGTTGTATATGGAGAAAAAGGTTAAACACAAGCGCTAAAATACCATCTGTGGATGCAACGGAGCATAATTATACCGGGGGTACTCATTCTTTTACAGGTTTTTTTGTCAAAACCCTGCGCACAATCCCCCGCCCCAATGCGCATTGGGCAATGGCGCAGTTTGCTTCCCTATCGTTCGGGCCCGCAGGTGACGCAGGGGCCTGAGAAAATTTATTATGCCACGGAGCTCTCCGTACTTTCCCTGGATAAAAAGGACTTGTCCGTTGATTATTTCTCGCGCGAGGACGGCCTGAGCAACGTAGGTATCCGGACGATCCGCTATAACCGATTTGCGCGCAACCTGATGGTCGTTTATGCGAACAGTACGATAGATATCATTGATGGAGCGGGTAAAGTATCCACCTTGAACCAAATCCGGAATTTCAGGAATTTCATTGGGGAGAAATTCATTTACGATTTATATGTGGCAGATTCCTCGGTAGTATATATCGCGGCAAATTACGGGGTTTCGCGTTTGCACCCGGGCAGGGGGGAGTTTGTTTTCACGACCTTCACCGGCGTGGACGTGACGGCGGTAACAGTTTTCAACGGGTATGTTTATATCGCAACGGAGGCCGGGCTGTACCGTATCCGGGAAAATGCGGGCAACCCCCAAAATTTCGGCAACTGGGAATTCATGGGCGCTTCCCGGGGGTTCCCGGCGGCCTACCGCTCGCAGGCGCTCTGCGTCTATAATGGCATGTTATATTTTGATATCAACCAAACGCTGCACCGGATCAATCCGGCAGGTAACCTGGAGGTGGTCTATCGCCAGGAAGGTTTCCGGCTGCAGTTTCTGAGTGCAGAGGGGGCGAACCTGCTTGCGGGTTACCGCTGTACCAGCCCCGGGTGTGGGGATATCGGCAGGGTTTTCTATTTTAACGGGCAGGGCCTGGCGGGGACGGTGGACGGGAGCTGCACGGGACAGCCGAATTACGCGGTCGAGGACGAGCAGGGCAGGGTTTGGTTTGGCGACAACTACCGCAATTTCCGGTACCTGGAACGCCTTGGGGCAGGCGCATGTAAATTGCTCTCTTTCGATTCCCCCTATTCTTCCAATAATCGCCGGCTGGTAGTAGATAAGGGGCAACTTTGGGTAGCTTCCGGGGGGGTCAACCAAACGTTCAGCTATCTCTTTCTGGACCATGGCTTTTCATCTTATATTGATGGAAAATGGACGATTTACAACAGGGATACGCGCATCGAGCTAAAGGGCGAAAACCCAAACGACCCGGACGACGATTTATTCGACATCATGACCATCGCTATACACCCTGACAACGGCAAGGTTTATGCCGGGTCCTTCTTTGAAGGGCTGCTGGAGTTCGATGGGCAGAAAATGAAATTGTACAACGATAAGAATTCTACGCTGAACAATGCGGTCGGGGATTCGAGGCGTACCCGTATCGGCGGTCTGGCTTTTGATGCCAAAGGCCGGCTTTGGGTTGGCAACCATCTCGCAGCGCGTCCACTTTCTGTGCTGCTTCCCGACGGGACGTGGAAAAGCTTCCGCCCGGACTGTGGCGAGACCCAGCTCCATGAGGTGCTGGTTGATGCAAACGGATATAAGTGGCTGCTGAGCAGTTCGAGCGCTTCGGGCTTTCTGGTTTTTGACGAGGGCAACATAGACAATGAACAGGACGACAGGTGCCGGCTTTTCACCGCGGGCAACAGCAACCTTCCCACGAATGCCGTCAACTGCTTTGCCCTGGACCTCGACGGGGATGTCTGGGTCGGGACTGCACAGGGGATTGTGATTTTTGAATGTGGAAGGAGTATATTCGATCCTGCCGTATGCCGTGGAACGCTGCGCCCCGTCGAGCAGGATGGTTTCCTGGAATACCTGCTTTCGACCGAGGAAGTCCAGGCGATTGCCGTGGACGGCGGCAACAGGAAGTGGGTGGGTACCAGGCGGGGCGTTTTCCTGCTTTCTGCCGATGGCCGGGAGCAGTTGCAGCGTTTTACTATTGAAAATTCACCGCTTCCGGACAACAGTATCAACCATATTGCAGTAGATCAGTTAAGTGGGCGGGTTTATATCGGCACGGAAAGAGGGATCATTGCGTACCAGTCGGATGCAGTGGCCGGCGACCGGGTGCATGCGGCAGCCCCACAGGTTTTTCCTAACCCCGTACCATCGGATTATTCGGGGCCTATTGCGATTCGCGGCCTTTCGCGGGATGCCGTAGTGAAAATCACAGACATCAGCGGTAAACTCGTTTTTCAAACGGAAGCGCTCGGCGGGCAGGCGATCTGGAACGGCAACGACTATCTGGGCAGGCCTGTTCGTTCAGGGGTATATCTGGTCTTTAGTGCCTCTAACCCACGGGAATCAGGATTTTTTGAGCCAACTTCGGCGGTGGCCCGCATTGTGGTCCAGCGATAAAAGGTTTTTCGGAAAGGGCCGGCAGATGATACACAAGGATTTCTTTGGGAGACTTTTAACGAAATGTTAATATCCTATTGACAAGTACGGGTATTCCCCTTAACTTTGCGGGGTCTGTTAAGCGTTTAAGTAGGTTTTATGCTCAAACTACCATCCAATCTCAACAGTATCTGCGAAGTACAACCTTTCGTTGATTACCTTGCGCGAAAATATCCTATCAGCCGGGATCTCTACCCAAATATCCTGATCAGTGTGACGGAAGCCGTTACAAATGCGATTCGGCACGGCAATCAGTGCGACGAGTCTAAAAAAGTCGAGATCAGGACCCGGCGGATTTCCAATTGTATTGCGATACGGGTCAGTGATCAGGGTTGTGGCTTCGACCCCAACGATATTCCCGACCCCACCTGCCCGGAGAACCTCTGTAAGTGTGGCGGGCGTGGGGTGTTTATCATGCAACAACTCTCCGACCGCATACAGTTCTGCAACAACGGGCGTACGGTCGAGCTC
Organism: Saprospiraceae bacterium; assembly: GCA_049315745.1. Taxonomy (GTDB): domain Bacteria; phylum Bacteroidota; class Bacteroidia; order Chitinophagales; family Saprospiraceae; genus JADJPL01. Next base: position 12,985 of record JBMOJO010000044.1, read on the forward strand.
CGGTTCAAACTCTGAGCTGCCCGATGACAAGTTTCCCCCCCCCCGATGAATCCGATGACTCCGCTTTGCCTGCCGTTGACTGGATCGCCGAGGACGTTGACTTTGAAATTGCCCATGCAGGGGCCCTCGAAGCCTGGATTAAGGAAGTAATCTCCCGCGAAAATGGTCAGCTCAGCTTCCTCAATATTATCTTTTGTTCCGATACTTACCTGCTTGCCCTTAATCAGGAGTTCCTCGGCCATGACACTTTGACAGATATCATTACCTTTCCCTATCAAATGCCCCCGTGTATAGAAGGGGATATTTTCATCAGTATCGAAAGGGTACGGGAAAACGCCGAAGACTATTCGGTCGCGTTCGAAGCGGAACTTCACCGGGTGATCATCCACGGGGTACTGCATCTTTGTGGGTATCGCGATAAGACTGCCGAAGAGCAGGCAGTGATGCGGCACAAGGAGGATGAAGCACTTGGGTTGCTCCCTATGAATCCCTGAAGGGGGCCGCGTCAGGCCACATCGAAATTTTTCAGTAATGTTGTAGCTTTTTGCAGAGTGAAGACATCGTCTTTCACGAGGAAAATGCTTTTGGGCGACTGTTTCAGGAGTAGTCCTGTTGCCTGGCCTTTTTCATGGATTGCCTGGAGCAGCGCCTTAAACTGTGTGCTTTCATAGAAAGCGGATTGCGGGTTTTCGACCAGATACGCCCTTAGTTTTCCAGCCTTCAGCACAATGCGTTCGATACCGATTTTCCTGCAAAGCCAACGCAGTCGAAGGCCTTCGAACAATTCCATCACAGGCTCGGGTATCCTGCCGAAGCGGTCGCTGAGCTGTGTTTTGAAAGCGGAGATCTGTTCTTCGGTTTCCAGTTTGTCCAGTTCTGTGTATAAATTGAGCCGCTCCTGAATACTGCTGACGTATTCGTTGGGGATGTGCATTTCCACATCTGCGTCAATCTGGACTTCCCGGACATAGCGGTAGCCTTCTTTAGAGCGCTCTTCCTGGAAGATATCCCTGAATTCGTTTTCTTTTAGTTCGATAATCGCTTCTTCGAGGATTTTCTGGTACGTTTCGAAGCCAATGTCGGCGATGAAACCGCTTTGTTCAGCCCCGAGCAAGTTGCCTGCCCCCCGGATATCGAGGTCGCGCATGGCTACCTGGAAGCCGCTGCCCAGATCGGAAAATTCCTCTATTGTACGCAAGCGCTTTCGGGCTTCGGCGGTGAGCGTAGATTGCGGGGGGCTGAAGAGGTAGCAAAACGCTTTTTTGTTGGAACGTCCGACCCTGCCCCGCAACTGGTGGAGGTCGCTCATGCCAAATTGATGGGCATCGTTGATCATCATGGTATTGGCATTGGGGATATCGAGGCCGGTTTCGATGATATTCGTACAGACCAACACATCGAACGCTTTGTCAATAAAGCGGATCAGGGCTTCTTCCAGGTCTTCTGCCTTCATTTGCCCGTGTGCCATACCGATATTGACATCAGGACAAAGGCGCTGCAGCATTATTGCCATATCCGGCAGGTTTTTCACCCTATTATGGACAAAGAATACCTGCCCGCCTCGGTTAACTTCAAAGTAGATGGCTTCGCGGACCAGTGCTTCGCTGAATACGCGGACTTCAGTATGGATCGGCTGACGGTTTGGCGGGGGGGTGCGGATGATAGATAAGTCCCTTGCAGCCATAAGGGAGAATTGGAGGGTTCGGGGTATTGGGGTGGCGGTAAGGGTAAGGGTATCCACGTTGACTTTTATCGCGCGCAGTTTTTCTTTTGAAGTTACGCCAAATTTTTGTTCTTCATCAATGATAAGCAGGCCGAGGTCTTTGAAGGCCACATCTTTTGCGATCAGGCTATGGGTGCCGATGATCAGGTCGAGCTTGCCGTCTTTGAGGCGTTCCAGGATATCCTTGCGTTCTTTTGTGCTGCGAAAGCGGTTGATATAGTCAATGCGCAGGTCGAATGCTGCGAGGCGTTCGCTGAAGGTTTTGAAGTGTTGTAAGGCGAGGATGGTGGTAGGTACGAGCACGGCTACCTGTTTGCCATCGCAGGCGGCTTTGAATGCTGCGCGGATAGCCACTTCTGTTTTTCCAAAGCCTACATCGCCGCAGATGAGGCGGTCCATCGGGTGCGGTTTGCACATATCCGATTTGACATCGTTGGTCGCTTTGAGCTGGTCGGGGGTATCCTCGTAGATAAAAGAAGCTTCGAGTTCATTTTGCAGGTATCCATCGGGAGAGAAAGCGAAGCCGGGCGCGCTTTTTCGTTTGGCGTAAAGTTTGATGAGTTCTCCGGCAATATCTTTAACCTTTTTCTTGGTCCGGTTTTTGAGTGCTTTCCAGGCATCGGAGCCAAGTTTGCTCAATTGCGGCGGTATTCCTTCCTGCCCGGAATATTTGGCAATTTTATGCAGCGAATTGATCCCTACATATAAGATATCGTTATTTTTATAGAAAAGGCGGACACACTCCTGGGTATGGCCATTGATTTCTATTTTCTGGAGGCCTGAAAAGCGGCCGATACCATGATCAATATGGGTGACGAAATCTCCGGGCTGGAGTTCCTGCAGCATCCGGATATTAAAGGCTTGTTCTTTTGAAAAGCCCTGCCGGAGTTTATAGCGGTGGAAACGGTCGAAAATCTGGTGGTCGGTATAGCAGGCGACCCTCAGGTCATGGTCTATAAACCCTTCATGAATGGCATGGGTGATGGGATGAAAGCTGACATCGGCGTTGAGGTCCTCGAAGATAGCATAGAACCGCTCTACCTGTTTGGCGCTATCGGTGAAGATGAAGTTGTCAATGCCCCGGCGTGCATTATGCTGCAAGTCTTTGATCAGCAGTTCGAAATTGCGGTTGAAACTCGGCTGGGGGCTGGTTTTGAAGATAATTTCCCGTGAAAATTTCGGGCCGGGTTTTTTAAAAGCAATAGCGGTACGCCGGGACAATTCCCCGCTGAGGTGCTCGGCAGTCAGAAAAGGGCGGTGCCTTAAAATTTGGGCCGTCTCGCTGTCTTCCATATTTGGGAAGGCACGGGCCGCTTCTTCTGCTTTTTCGAGGCAAGACCTGAGCCGTTCCGATAATCCTGCGGGGTCTTTGATCCAGACGAGGGTATCCGGGGGCATTATTTCCAGCAGGGAGACCTTATCGGCCGAGCCGAAGCGGAGGTTGATGTTGGGGATTACGGAAATGCGCTGGAGATTATGCACAGATAACTGGGTGAGCGGGTTAAACGTGCGGATGCTTTCTACTTCATCGTCGAGCAATTCGATCCGGTAAGGCATATCGTTGCCGAAGGAGAAAATATCAACGATACCGCCCCGGATGGAGAACTGGCCCGGCTCATAGACAAAATCCTCCCGGGAAAACCCAAAATCATTCAGAAATTCGATAATTTCCTCTTGCCCGAGCCGTTCCCCAATAGACAGGTCGAGGCGATTGGCCTGCAGGCTTTCTGTAGAAACGACCCGCTCGAAGAGTGCTTCGGGGTAAGTGACAACAATTTCACCCGCAGCCTTTGTACTGCTTAGGATATTCACCAGCTCCGCCCGCATCTGGATATTTGAGGGGTTCACCTCTGCGAAATACTGCGGGCGTTTGAAGGAATCCGGGAAAAAGTAAACCGGCTTTTTTTCAAAAAAGCTGCCGAGGTCGTTCTGAAGATAAGCGGCTGATTCCTTTTCTTCGGCGATGACGAGGAAAAAACGGGGGGCATTAAAATAGCTGGCGGTGATAATCAAGGGGATTTGGCCCCCCACAGCACCTGAGACCAAGGCACCGGCCCCTTCGCGGACGGCCTCCTGCAACTCCTGCAGCCGCTTATCCTGCCGGTAACGTTCTAAAAGATCGCTTAGGTTTTTCACGCTGCAAAAATAAAATTTCCCGGCACTATGGAAACCGTAATTTGTGGTTGATTTTTATCTTTGAAATAATCCAACGGCGGCGGTATATTGCCTAATTTAGTCGTCCCTTGCAATAATTCTTACTATTGGAGGCAAAGCATTTACATTTTACACAACCCCGGCGAGAAAATTCCTGTGTGAGCATTAGGTTATTAGACTTGCCTGGAAGGGTTGTCATGGGTTTAGAATGGCTCTTTTCCGCTCGCGGAAGCCCAAGAAAGGAGAACAAGACGATCTTGTAATTAGTTAATTCATAAAATATTTCGATGAAAAGTTATATTTTTTCGTTTGCCTTGCTCCTTAGCTTTGTTGCCTGTCAGGCGCAAAATGACCATGGCAGTGCGCAGGTGATGTCGGTATCAGCGTTCAAGACCAAGATCAAGCAGAAGTCGGTGCAGTTGATTGATGTCCGGACACCGGAGGAGTACGGCGCAGGCCATATCGAGGGTGCCCTGAACATAGACGTGCAATCCGGGGATTTCGAATCTCAGGTCAACGCACAGATTTCCAGGAAAAAGCCGGTTGCGGTATATTGCAGGTCTGGCAAGCGCAGCGCACGTGCGGCGTCGGTGCTTTCGACGATGGGGTATAAAGTCGTATATGACCTGAAGGGCGGGTATCTTGCCTGGGAAGCAGAAAAGTAGGGCGGGGGGACGGATCGGTTTAAACAAAACGCCCTTGGTTGCGTTGATACGGGATTAAATTCACTGGGCTTGTTGTGAAGGGACCATTGGGGAGATAATACGGCCTCCGTTGTCTTTGGCAGGTCTTTACCAGGTTGTCTTGCCGGGTGGGATGTTGTCAAAAAGTGTTGTCGGGGGCGGGACGAAGATTATTTATCTCCATGCCGTGGCCTTTTGCGGGAAGTCTGTTAATCTCCGGGAAGTTGGCAAAGAAAGTGATTGTAATCGGTTCTGGATTCTCCGGGCTCTCTGCTGCGTGTTTTTTGGCGAAGTCAGGTTTCTCGGTCACAGTACTCGAAAAGAACGACGTGCCGGGCGGGCGGGCGCGTCAGATGCAGGAGGGGGGCTTTGTTTTTGACATGGGCCCTAGTTGGTACTGGATGCCTGATGTATTCGAAGCCTTTTTCGGCGCTTTTGGAAAGAAAGTATCGGATTATTACGATCTGGTCCGTCTGGACCCCTCTTACACGGTCACTTTTGGGGAGGGCGACGTCATGGAAGTACCAGCCCGGCTGACGGCGTATTACGAGATGTTCGAGCGCTACGAGCCTGGGAGCAGCCGTAGCCTGGACAAATTTTTGCGTGAAGCCGAATATAAATACAAGGTCGGCATGAACGAGTTTGTCCATAAGCCGGGTCATTCGGTCATGGAATTTGCGGACGTGCGCGTCGTGGCGAGTTTGTTCCGCCTTCAAATGTTTCGTTCCATGGCCAAGTACCTGCGGACGCTGTTCCGCCACGAGCAATTAATCCAGCTCCTGGAATTTCCGGTCCTTTTTTTGGGGGCGACCCCGGAGCGGACCCCTGCACTTTACAGCCTGATGAATTATGCCGATATACAACTGGGCACCTGGTATCCGATGGGTGGAATGTTCAGGGTTGTGGAAGGGATGGTATCCCTTGCGCGCGAGTTAGGCGTCGAGATCATGCTCAAACAGGAAGTCACAGATATCGAAGTAGAAGGAGGTCAGGTGGTGGCAGTGTGCACGGCAAATACACGCTACGAAGCGGATGTGGTTGTGGCAGGGGCAGATTACCACCACATTGAGCAACACATCTTATCCCCCGAGTACCGGCAGTATGATGCGCATTACTGGGATACACGCGTAATGGCCCCTTCTTCGTTGCTGTTTTATTTGGGTATAGGCAAGCGGTTGGGGCGACTGCACCATCACAATCTTTTTTTTGACGAAGACTTTCACCAGCATGCGGTGGAGATTTACGATAAGCCCCAATGGCCGGCCAAGCCGCTTTTTTATGTAAGCGCCCCTTCGGTTACGGATCCGACGGTTGCGCCGGTGGGGATGGAAAATCTTTTTGTCCTGATCCCTCTTGCGCCCGGGTTACAAGATACTGCTGAACTGCGCGAGAAATACTTCCATATTGTAATGGAGCGATTAGAGCGGCATACCGGTCAGGATATCCGTCCACACGTTGTATATAAAAAATCCTATGCGCACTCGGATTTTCGGGCCGACTATCACGCGTTCAAGGGCAATGCCTATGGTTTGGCCAATACGCTTTTGCAAACTGCATTTTTGAAACCAAAAATGAAGAGCAAGAAGGTAAAAAATTTGTATTTTACGGGTCAGCTCACCACGCCTGGGCCGGGGGTGCCGCCTTCCCTGATTTCCGGGCAGGTTGTTGCCGGGGAGATTGAGCGGCAGTTTCCGCAACAAAACCATTACCCATAGAATTTCCTAAAATCGCCTCTATGCTCGAACTTTATTCAAAAACCTGTCTTGAATGCAGTGAGCTGATCACACAGCGCTACAGTACTTCGTTCTCTATGGGTATTCGCGTCTTTGAGCGAAGGTACCGCATGCCAATTTATGCGATATACGGTTTCGTCCGCTTTGCCGATGAGATTGTGGATACCTTTCACGATTTTCCCAAGAAAGTCTTATTAGATCGTTTCCGCCAGGAAACTTATTTGGCGATTGAAGAAAAAATCAGCCTCAACCCTGTCCTTCAGGCATTCCAGGAAACGGTAAACCGCTACGGCATAGAAATGGAGTTGATTGATGCGTTTTTGGAAAGTATGGAAATGGACTTGCACCATCAGGCTTACGAAAACGATTTATACCAGAAGTACATTTATGGTTCTGCAGAAGTCGTAGGTTTAATGTGCCTGCGGGTATTTTGCGACGGGGACGATGCGATGTACGGGCGTTTGGTGGAGCCTGCCCGTGCTTTGGGGGCGGCCTTTCAAAAGATCAATTTCCTGCGCGACATAAAAAGTGATTTCGACGACCGGGGGCGGGTTTACTTCCCGGGCGTGGATTTCACGCAGTTCTCCAACGAAGAGAAGCGCAAGATCGAAGCAGACATCCGCAAGGACTTTGACTTTGCCTATACGGGGATTGTGCAACTGCCCAAGGGCGTGAGGTTTGGGGTGTACCTCGCCTATGTGTATTATACCAACTTATTCCAAAACATCATGCAGGTTCCTGCGCATCAGGTGATGAAAAAACGGATCCGGGTGAACGACCGAAAAAAAATGATGCTCCTTTTCAGCTCGGCGGTGAGGAGTAGCCTTAACCTTCTTTAACCGCCTGTGATATGAAAAACGAATGGGGCCCGCGGCGTGTCTTTTTTTTCCTGTGGCCTTTTTTGGTAGTCGGCATGTGCTGGTCACTGGACAAGGTGGCGCAGGGGCAGCTCGACTTTTCCAACCGGAGCCGGGTGGCACTCTCGTTTCTGGAGGCTTCCTGGACGTATGCGATGCTGCACGTCTTCTCCATTGTGCCCGTATTTTTGCTCAGTTTTGATAAAAAAGTGCATTATTTTACGACCTGGCGTAGGCTTTTCCCTGCCATATTCATTATGGGGCTCCTATTCGTCGCCTGGGACGCATTCTTTGGCTATGTGGGTGTTTGGGGGTTCAACGACCGCTATCTTCTTGGAGGGAGGTGGCTAGGCCTGCCCTGGGAGGAATGGCTTTTTTTTGTTACCGTTCCTTTCGCCAGTTTTTTCATATATTCCTGTCTGAACGCATATTTTCCGAAGGACATCCTGGCGCCCTGGGATAAGCCGGTTACGCTTACCCTTGCAATCGTCCTCATTTTATTTGGGCTGTTGCATATCGGGCGTTTATACACGGCCACGACCTTTTTGCTGAGTGGGGGATATTTGTTGTACCATTATATATATGTGCCCAATACTTGCCGGACCCTGTTTTATCGTGCTTATCTGTTTATCCTTGTTCCCTTCCTGGTTGTCAATGGGGTATTGACCGGGGCATGCACACTCGCCCCTGTGGTGGTTTATAATCCTGAAGAATTCATGGGCCTGCGTTTGATCACGATTCCGGTGGAAGATGCCGTCTATGGTTTTTTGTTACTATTCGGGGTTGTCCATCTTTACCATAGGCCTGACTGGAAATGACGAGCCTGATGCGGTTTTGTGGGGTACACCGCCTAAGCCGGGTGTATTTCGACAGCCATTTTTTGTGATGGGACCCTCGTGGGGTAAAAATGGCTATTTTCCCCACACCGTGCCTTTTTTCGGTCACGTAGCCGGGCTATGCTCCCCAAAAGTCTTCTTGTGGGCAAAAAACAGCTCATTTTTCCCACAACGATTACCTGCCGCCAAAAGGCAACGAAATTATTTTTAAAAAAACCTTCAAAAAAATTTGGAG
>JBMOJO010000272.1:0-4798 GCA_049315745.1 Saprospiraceae bacterium
CCATCCAAATTTAATTTGGCGCGAAGCGCCAAGAAAAACCTTTTTACACAACCCCGAAAAATATTATTTCTCAGGGCAGCGACCCGCTAAATGGTTACAATAAAACAAACATTAACAATGTCACATCCAACCCTAGGTAAGCTCTTGTTTAAAGAACTGGAAAAAATCCGTGGCCGGACCGACCTGCCCCCACTCAACCAGGTTGAGGCCGCTTACCAGTTGCTCAACCTGGTTTACATCGAAGCTACCAAGGAAGAACGGCTCCGCTTTAATACCCTCTTTGCCCGGATTGCTTACGCCGCACAGAAATATCGCCTTTCCAGGCCCTTGCAGTTTTATGTGCACAACTTCCGCAAGCAGGCTTCGGATGCCCTTTTTGCCCAGTCCATCCCGGCAGAGAAGAACTACCTGCCGGAGCTCGGGTTTAAGGTCCTTTTCGAAAGCATTTCCAGGATTTACCGTGCCGAAACCCCACCTGAACTTCAGGATCTGGAAGGCGGCAATTGGCCATTTCCGCTGCGGCCGGCCCATATCAAAGACTTCAAGCCCCATGCCCGGGTCATCGCCCTCGACCATTTCCCCCTCGAAAAACAATTGCTGCTCAAAGACGAAGACCTTCCGGATGCCGATATCCGGATGCAATACGACCTACCCGACCACAACGAGCAGTTTACCCCCAGCATCCGGATCATTGCCGGGACGATTGGTTTTCCCGTTGCTTTGGAATTGGTGGATATTGAAATTGACGAAAATGGCATCTACCGGCCCAGGGCAATCGTCATCGAGCCGGATTATCTCACCGACGTTACCGCCATCGCCGAGTGTTTTAAGGAATACGGGCCTGTGCCCGAGTTTTACCTGCTGAAAAAATTCCTGCCCTTCCAATCCAGTATTCCCCTGTTGCAGGGCAATATGGCCAATTTTTTTCTGGACGAGCTCATGATTAATCCGGGTGCTGATTTTCCTTCCACCTTAAAGAAACTGTTCAGGGTCTATCCGCTCAATTTCTCCGCCCTCGACGATATGACCCTGAAAAAACTGCTCGATGCCGCCCAAAAGCATTTTCTCAACCTCAGGAAAGTCATCCTGCAGGATTTTCCCGAATTGGGGATCCGGGCCCGGGAATGCTACCTGGAACCCTCCTTTTACGCTTCCACCTACGGCATCCAGGGGCGCCTGGACGTTTTTTTTCACCAGGGCAAAAAATCTGCGATCGTCGAACTCAAGAGCGGCAAGGTGTATAAGCCGAATATTTACGGGATCAACCACAGCCATTACATCCAGACGCTGCTCTACGACCTCATCATCCGCTCTGTTTTTGGGAAAGAAATTGATCCGGTAAACTATATTCTGTATTCAGGCATCGAAGACCGGCACCTTCGCTTTGGCCCGGTTACAAAAACACAGCAATTTGAAGCCCTGCAAGTACGCAACCGCCTCCTGGAAATCGAATATGAACTAGCTTCCCTGGGCTGCAATGAAGCGCTCGGGAAAAACGACCTGCTCGCCCAGGGCAAGCGCTGGCTGAGGCGGCTTTCGCCGACAAAAGCCGGCTATCGGAGGGACTCCTTTGTCGAGCGAGACACGGAGCAGTTCCTCCGCGTTTTGGAGCAGGGCGACGAAACTGCACAGCGTTACTTCTATGCTTTTTCGGGGTTTATTGCCCGGGAGCACAAACTCTCCAAAATCGGGATTGAGGGTCTTGAAAACGTGAACGGCCAGGCCTCCCTGTGGCGCTCCCGGATTGCGGAAAAAGAAGCCGGGTTCGAGATCCTGGGCTATTTGCAAATCCTGGAAAATCTGGCCGCAACCGAGGCAGCGACCGTTCGTTTTTCAAAAACAGACCGCACCAACCCCCTTGCCAACTTTCGCCTCGGCGATATTGCCATTTTGTACCCACTCCCTGAAGAGGGCCAAACCCCCTTGTTTAATCAACTCTTCAAATGCACGATCGTAGCCCTCGATACCCGGGAGGTTACCGTTCAGCTCAGGGCACGGCAATTCAACGACCGGATTTTTCGGGCATTTCAGCACTGGAACCTCGAGCACGACCTCATGGACAACTCCTTCACCAATATGTACCGGGGCCTCTTCGAGTTTATCGGCAGTCCCGAACCCTGGCGGAATTTATTGCTCGGGCAAACCCCTCCCGCACTTCCGGAACCCGTTGAAATCGTCCCGCCGGCAGAAATGACGTTAGAACAAGGCGATATTTTTCAGAAAATCCTTTCTTCCAAAGACTATTTCCTGCTCTGGGGGCCACCGGGAACGGGCAAAACCAGTGTGATGCTTAAATACCTGCTCGGACATTGGTTTACGCACTCCCGGGAGACCCTCCTGCTGCTCGCCTATACCAACCGCGCGGTGGACGAAATCTGCGCTGCTATAGAGTCCTTTGATCCTGCGCTGCGCAACCAATACCTGCGGGTGGGCTCGCGATTTTCAACCGCCCCGGAATATCAGGAACGCCTGTTGCAGGTACAGTGTGAAAGCTTGTCGAACCGCCAGGAAATCCGGTCCCTGCTGGACGGATGCAGGGTTTTCGCGGGCACTGTCGCGTCCGTGATCGGAAAAAATGAGCTTCTCGACCTCAAATCTTTCGACCGGGTCATCATTGATGAAGCTTCGCAGATACCGGAGCCCCTGCTTGCCGGGTTTTTGCCCCGCTTCCGGCATGCCCTGCTCATCGGCGACCATAAGCAGCTCCCGGCAGTTGTCCGGCAAGACGAGCAAGTATCCGTCGTGGAAGATCTTTCGCTGAACGCCCTGGGGATCCATAACCTCCGCAATTCCCTGTTTGAGCGGCTCTATAAGCGCTGTCAGGCGCAGGGGTGGGACTGGGCCTATGCGCAGCTCAGCCACCAGGGGCGCATGCACCGGGAGGTGATGGCATTTTCCAACCGGCAATTTTATGAAGGTAAACTGAAAATCCTCCCGGAAAGCGTATCCGGCTTTCAGGCACAGGTAATGGAACGGTGGCTGGAAGCGCCGGGCGCCAATGACCCGCTACAGGCCATCCTCGCAAGCCACAGGATGTTATTTTTTCCGACACCCCCGGACGATGGCGGTATCCAGCAGAAGGTCAACCGGTTTGAAGCCGTGCTCGCCAGGGATTTGCTGGCTGCATACGCGGCGATCTATGCATCCATGGAAAAACCATTTACGGGCAATACCCTCGGCATCATCACCCCTTACCGGGCGCAAATTGCACAGGTCAGGTTTGCCCTCCAGGCCGCAGGACTTGAGCATCTTCCCGTCACGATTGATACGGTGGAGCGCTACCAGGGCGGTGCGCGGGATATCATCCTCATTTCCCTTTGCACGAACGCCTCCCGGCAGATGCGGTCGCTGGTATCTTTGTCCGAGGAGGGCATTGACCGTAAGCTCAATGTCGCGCTCACCCGCGCGCGGGAAGCGGTAGTGCTGATTGGAAACCCTGAGATCCTGCTCGGCAACCCCGTTTATGGTGCCTTATTGCAACAGTGCCACTGGGTGGAAAATAGTGCATTCACCCCATCTTCATTTGCCGGCCCCGGGTGAAAATGCTAAATCGCGGGCACAACGGAATCCGGTATGGTTGAAGCCCGAGTCCTCGCTGGATTTCATGCGCCGGGAGACCCGGTAGCCGGAACAGTAGCTTTCGTCGCAAAGGAAAGAGCCGCCGCGGGTCACCCGCTTAGGGATGGTTGGCTCGTCCGGATCGAAGGACGATTCCGGTCCGGAAGGGTCAGAAAGCACTTTTTCGCTGCGCGAAAGGCTGTAGGCGCGATAGTGGTATTTATCCTGGCACCATTCCCAAACATTGCCGGCCATATCGAACAGGCCGTACCCATTTTCCGGAAATGAACCCACCGGAGCCGTACCGCTGAACCCGTCCGCGGCGGTATTTTTATATGGAAAGAGCCCCTGATAGTAGTTGGCCATTTTATTGGCTGCGCTTGCAGGCAGGTTGCCCCATGGATATTTGGGATCCTGTTTCCCTCCGCGGGCCGCCCATTCCCATTCTACCTCTGTAGGCAGCCGATTTCCTGCCCATTTCGCGTAAGCCGTAGCGTCGAGCCAGGAAACCTGCACCACCGGATGGTCCATTCGCCCGTCAATCGAACTCCCCGGCCCTTCCGGCTGCCGCCAGTTGGCCCCGGTAGTCCATACCCACCACTGACTATAATCCCGAAGGTCCACCGGGCCGGAGGCAGGGCTGAACACCAGCGCCCCCGGCTGCAGCAGCGCTTCATCGGGCTTAGGCGTGCCCGGGGGCAATTGCTTTTGCATTTCCGCCCAGTCAATCGGCTGCTCTGCTGTGGTGACGTAGCCCGTAGCTTTCACAAATTCCGCGAATTGCCGGTTGGTCACTTCGCGGGCATCCAGGTAAAAGCCGGAAACCCGGATTCGGCGCACGGGAAATTCGTCCGGGTCGGCCTGACCTGCTATGCCGCCCATGGAAAATTCACCTGCAGGAATCAAGACCATACCCGTAGGCGCAGGATTTGTAGTCTTATCCGATGCGCAGGATAAGATTAAGACCATCAGGAGGAATGCCAGGCCTGCCCTTCCAGGAATTGGCGAGGCGCCAATTTCGCTGCTCCAATTTACAGCACGCGCTTTATACCGGATGATTCCCGGGGGAGACCAAGAGCTATTTTTCATTACAATCTGTTGATAATACTTATTTGAGGTTGTATAAAAAGGTTTTTTACGGCGCTTCGCGCCGAATTTAAGTTTGAAAGGAGTTGTGTAAAAAGTCTTTTTACGGCGCTTCGCGCCAAATAATCTTTTGAGAGACACATCATTTTTGAAA
>JBMOJO010000273.1:0-4794 GCA_049315745.1 Saprospiraceae bacterium
ATGATTTTTTTCATAACCTCGCACACGAATTCAGGATAAAAACAAATAAGATGGAAAGACAGGAGAACAGTTCCATGGCTACACTCATTAGGGGTATTTGGGATGAAAACCCAATTTTCGTCATGGTACTTGGCATGTGCCCGACGATGGCGGTTACCAATACGGCAATGAACAGTTTGGCGATGGGCCTTGCGACCCTGGCCGTGTTGCTGGGCTCCAGCGTACTGGTTTCCCTGTTTCGCAAGGTCATCCCGGCGCAGGTCCGGATTACGACCTATATCGTAATCATTGCGACTTTTGTGACGATTATTGACTTTTTTCTTGCTGCCCTGGCACCGTCAGTATATAAGGAGCTGGGCGCTTTCATCTCCCTCATTGTAGTGAATTGTATTATTCTTGGCCGGGCAGAAGCATTTGCGGCGCGGAATGGGGTTTGGCTTTCTTTTCTGGATGCACTGGGGATGGGCCTGGGATTTACCCTCTCCCTTCTTGCGATCGGGATCGTCCGGGAAGTCCTCGGCAGTGGCGCTTTGTTTGCCGTTCCGCTCTTTGGAAAGGGTTTTGAGCCCTGGGTAATCATGGTGCTTCCTCCGGGCGGATTTCTGGTGCTGGGGTTTCTGCTTCTGGGCGTCAACCGGTTAAAGGTGGGTAAAGGGATTTAACATAATTTCACGACAATACTTTCGATATGACGGACCTGTTCTGGATTTTTTTCTCGGCCTTGCTGGTCAACAACTTCACCCTGTCTTATTTTTTGGGGCTGTGCCCTTTCCTGGGGGTGTCCGGGAAATTGGATACCGCCTTCCGGCTGGGGCTTGCCAATATTTTTGTAATGGTTATCACCTCCTTGTGTGCGTGGGGCTTAAATACCTATATCCTTTCCCATGCGCCATATCTGCGTCTTATTAGCTTCATCATCGTCATTGCCAGTACGGTACAGTTGGTGGAGATGGTAATTAAGAAACTCAGTCCGGAACTATTTCGCGCCCTGGGGGTCTTTCTGCCCTTAATTACGACCAACTGTGCGATCCTTGGCCTCGCCCTGTTCCAGACCAACAAGGGCTATGGATTGGTGGAGGGCCTGGTGTATGCCCTCGGTGGCGGGGGAGGGGTCACGCTCGCATTGGTGCTGATGGCCGGAATCCGCGAAGAGACGAAGCTCATGGATGTTCCCCGGCTCATCGAAGGTACCGCCTTGAACCTCATTATTGCCGGGCTGCTCTCCATGACATTTATGGGCTTTGCCGGGTTGTTCAGCAATAATTAGGTTATGCAGGCTTAAAAAACGGATTATGATCGGATATTTCGCAGGGATACTGGGGCTTTCGCTGCTATGTGCGGCCTGGGTAGCCTTACAGTTTCTCGCCCGGAAACAGGGTACGAAAAACCATTTCGACGATCTTCAGGGGGGCTGCGGTGGGTGCAACTGTGGAGGAAACGGGACTTGTACCAATCAAAAATTGACATCCTGAGATGGGATAGGGTGGGGTTAAACAGAAAAATTGATATTTTTACGCCATTCGGTATCTATGCAGCGGGTTACTGACCGGGAAAGCATTTTTGGGGTTGTGTAAAAGCCTTTTGCCGCCTTCGGCGGCGGAATGTTCTCTTGAGCGACACATCGTTTTCGCAATTTCGCAAAGCGAAATTGCGAAAACGATGTGTCGCTCAAAATATAATTTGGCACGAAGCGCCGTGAAAAGGCTTATTACACAACCCCTCAAAATATAATTTGGCGCGAAGCGCCGTGAAAAGATATTTTACACAACCCCGACCCCTGGTAAATAGATACCTGAATTGTAAAAACACCCATAAATTATGACCATTACAGTAAAGCACGCGATTGCGCAGTTAATCTGCCTTTTTGCGGGGTTCGTCGTTTTTGCCCAGCCTCAGGCGGGGTTTAGTCCGTCGGCCAGTGCCGAGCAGGAAAAGCTGGAAGCTTTATTTGTGCGTCTTCCGGAATCAGAAAACTTCAAAAACC
The DNA here is from genome assembly GCA_049315745.1 of Saprospiraceae bacterium. Taxonomy (GTDB): domain Bacteria; phylum Bacteroidota; class Bacteroidia; order Chitinophagales; family Saprospiraceae; genus JADJPL01. The sequence continues at coordinate 1,985 of JBMOJO010000273.1, forward strand.
ATCTTCGGGAACTGACCCGGGAGCCCCATCTTGCCGGTACGCCGGCCAATCGGAGGGTAGCCGATTACATTCAAAAGGCGATGGAAAAGGCGGGTTTTAGCGTGGAGCGACCTCCTTATGATGTGTATATGCCAACCGCACCCGGTGAAATCGCACTGGAAATCGTGACTCCCCTGCGTATGCCCTTGAATACGAAGGAATATGTTCTGGACAGTGACCCGTTTTCTGTGCAGCAGGGCACCTATCCGGGCTGGAATTCCTATTCCGGCTCCGGGGATGTTACCGCCCAGGTGGTTTATGCGAATTATGGCACCCGGGAAGATTTCGCCCAGCTCGCAAAAATGGGTATTTCCGTAAAAGGCAAGGTCGTAATTGCCCGCTACGGGGGCAATTTCCGGGGCTATAAAGCCAAATATGCAGAAGCAGCCGGCGCGATCGGGCTGATTATTTTCACCGATCCCGAGGATTCCGGGTATATGAAGGGATTGCCCTATCCGGAGGGGAAAATGTTCAGCGAAAGTACCATCCAGCGCGGCTCGCTGCTCACGCTTGATTATACCGGCGATCCCCTTACGCCATTTGAGCCTGCACTTCCCGTAGATGGCCAGGGAGAAGGGATTAAGCGGCTTGCCCCCGAAGAAGTAAAGGGGTTGCACACCATTCCGGTGACCCCCATTGGCTATGGTGCGGCAAAGGAAATTCTTGGGAGGATGTCTGGTCCTGCCGTGCCGGAGGCCTGGCAGGGAGGGCTGCCGTTCACCTACCGCATGGAAGGTGGCCCACAGCTCACCGTTCGGCTTAAAGTGCAGCAGCCCATTGGCCTGACGCGGGTGGAGAATGTGGTAGGCACCCTGGAGGGCAGTGCTTTTCCCGATGAGTGGATTATCTTGGGCAGTCATTATGACGCATGGGAATTTGGGGCTACAGACCCCAATAGCGGCACTGCCATGCTCCTCACCCTCGCCGATGCGCTCGGAGAAATGGCCCGCCAGGGCTACCGGCCTAAACGAACTATCAAGATTGCCCATTGGGATGCGGAGGAACATGGCATTTTAGGCTCAACAGAGTGGGTGGAGCAATTCCGCGAAGCACTCCACAAAAAGGCGATCGCCTATTTCAATGCCGATGGGGCTTGTTCCGGACTGGTGTTTGGCGGCTCGGCAGCCCCCAGCCTGAAAACCCTTATGATCGAAGCGACCAAAGCAGCCCCCTACGCAAATTCTGACCAAATGGTTTACGAACACTGGCTGGACCGTTCCCCCAATAAACTCGATGGCCCGGGTATCGGCAGCCTTGGCGGGGGGTCCGACCATCTCGGGTTTTATGCTCACCTGGGTATTCCCAGTTTGAGTGCGGGAATGGGCGGCCCCACCATGTACCATTCGCTGTACGATAATTTTCATTGGTATTCGACCGTTGGCGAACCCGATTTTGTTTCCGGTCCAACGGTGGCCCGGGTGATGGGCCTGATGGCCCTGCGGATGGCGAATGCCCTGGTGATTCCTTTTGACCTTGCCCGCTATGGCACTGACCTGAAAATCCACCTTACCGATATAGAAAAGAAGATCAAGGGTTATGCACCCGCTTTCAGCGCGCAGTCCATGATAACTGCTGCAGACGGCATCCTCAAGAATGCAACCGCATTCCACCTGCTCCTCGCCCAAAAACTTGCCGGTAAAGGCCTTACCGCGAACCAGGCCGCCCTGATCAATACGACCCTGATTCAGATCGAACGCGCTTTTCTCGATGAAAAGGGCATGGCCTATGGCGCGTGGTACCGCTCCCTCTACGCTTCTTCCGATCCCTACAGCGGCTATGCCTCCTGGATGCTCCCCGGATTTCAATACGAAGCATCCCTGAAATCCACTGCCGGCCTCGCCGATCTCGAACAGCGCCATCTGGCTGCCTTCCGGCGCCTGAACGATCAAATTCTTAAAATGCTGCAGGTGCTGAAGTAGGTCCTGGGGTTATGTAAAAAGGTTTTTGCCGCCTTCGGCGGCAGAATATTATTTTGAGAGACACCTCATTTTTGAAATTTCGCGAAGCGAAATTTCAAAAATGAGGTGTCTCTCAAAAGATAATTTGGTGCGAAGCGCCATGAAAAGACTTTTTACACAACCTTGGATGCGTATTATGCCTAACAGGTATTGAGCAGCGTTCCACATAAAATTTCGTCCAACGATTCCGGGTCCAACATTAGCTGCCTTCTTGCGCCGTATATCAAAGTTGCTGTGGCATGAGCGCAGCAAGACGACGGAGATTTATATCAAAATCATGAGGAAAGGCTGGGACGAGATCAAAAGCCCACAGGACGATTTGGAATTATGAGTGGATTGGACTATATTTAGTAGCGGAAAACCCTTGTTTCGGGTTTGCTTTGTTAGGGTGCGCTAATACAGCTGTTATAGGCAATAACCAAACCGAATATCACTAGTGGAACCATCAATACTTTGTATCTTGTTCTTGTAAACAACAAATAAACGAACTTGCATGACAGTAATAATTAAACGTTCGAGTGATATACAGTTAATTATCAAAGCTTTAGATGGTCTGAAACGAACCGGGAAGTTCAGGTCAAAAAGGCACTGTGGTGTCCTCAAGCTAAAAAATAAACCACTAGACATTCAAAAGGCGATGAGGGATGAGTGGCAATAGTTTGTTATACTTCACTGCAATAGGTTTTGTGCAAAAGAATGGTCTGAAGCCCATTCCTATTCAATTTCAATTCAGCATTTTGTAAAAAGAGGACCCTTGAATAGGGGTTGTGTAAAAAGGTTTTTGCCGCCTGCGGCGGCAGAATATTCTTCTGA
>JBMOJO010000274.1:0-4772 GCA_049315745.1 Saprospiraceae bacterium
TCTCAAAATATAATTCGGCGCGAAGCGCCGTAAAAAACCTTTTTACACAACCCCTTTAAAAATAATATTCAGCCGCTTTCGGCGGCTGAATATTATTTTTGAACCGATATTTTTAGCTGAACATCCTTCCTGCTATTGTTTCATTTCCTCCTCTACCTGAAGCCCAACTGGTATTACCGGCTCGCACATAAATCCAGCGCCTTGCTGCTGGCGGATTATACCCGTTTAGATAGCCGGGAAAAAGCCTTTTTGGACTGGGACGGCGGCTATTCCGATGAGCGGGCACGGGTGATGGATGCAGCGTATCAGGGGCTATACAAGGGGCTAATCCCGGATGCGGACAGTGCCCTTGCCGCATCCGAATGCCGGGAAATTTCGGATGTCGGCGACAACTACCGCTTCGTGCGCAGGTATTTCGGGCTGCACTGGTATCTTTATGTATTCCTGCTGCGCCTTTTTTCCCTGCACAATCCCTTCCGGGAGGCCCGGTATTTTTTGAAAAACCTGCGCACTAAGCGTGTGGACATGGCATCGGGTATTGGCAGGGGGGATTTACCGAAAAATTTTGATTCCGCGCTCGTGCGCAGCCGGCCGCTCGTCTCGCTCATCATCCCTACCCTCGACCGCTATGACTACCTGCGGGCCGTCCTGAAAGATCTCGAAGACCAGGATTACCAAAATTTTGAGGTGATTGTCTGCGATCAATCGCAACCCTTCCGCGCGGATTTCTACGATAGCTGGAAGCTCGACCTGCGGGTCATCGAACAATCCGAAAGAGCCCTTTGGCTGGCGCGGAACACCTGTATCCGGGCGGCTAAAGGCGACTTTATCGCCCTTACCGAGGACGATGTGCGCTTGCCCGCCGATTGGCTGACCAACCACCTCAAATGCCTGGACTATTTTGCGGCAGATGCATCGTGCGGGATATTTTTTCCGGAGGGTGCGACGCCCGCGCCCGCACAACGATTATTCAGGCTCTCGGATATCTTCGCCACGGGCAATACCCTCATCCGCAAGCAGGTATTTTATACTACCGGCCTCTTTGACCGCCAGTTTGAGGGGCAGCGTATGGGCGACGGAGAATTTGGCCTCCGCTGCCTCCTGCACGGTTTCCGTCTGGTGCTGAACCCCCTGGCCTACTGCGTGGATATTAAAGCCCCCACCGGGGGGTTGCGGCAGATGGGCAGTTGGGACTCCTGGCGGCCGACACGGTTTTTTGCCCCCCGGCCGGTGCCCAGTGTGCTGTATTACGTACGGAAGTATTTTGGCGCGGCAGCAGCGGTGTATTATCTGCTGCCCAATGTTATGGCTTCCTATATCCCGTACGCATGGAAGCGCCACCGGACAAAAAAGCTGCTGGCTTTTGCGTTAATTTTTATCATATTTCCCTTTGTGCTGGTATCCCTCATGCGATCTTGGCGACTGGCCGGCCAAAAGCTGCGGATCGGGGAAAAAATCGACAGGATAGATGCGAAGAATTAAAAAATTTTTGAAAGGGTTTCGGGCAAAATACTTTTCCGGCAAAAAGAAAATTATTTACGATACCCTATTGGGGACGGAATTGCTTTGTGTCGAGGGGTCTGTCCGCCGACCGCAAGAGCGGGATGACGTTTGGTACCGGTTAATTGCCGAACATGCTTCGAGTGTGTTCGATATCGGGTGCAATACCGGGCATACAGCCATGATTTTGAAAATTGCCAACCGACAGTGCAGGTGTTTATTCGTGGATGCAAACCCGGCCGCATTGGAGGTATGCAGTAAAAATTTGCTGTTGAACAATTGGATGGTCAATACCTCCTTTTATAACGCATTTGTCAGCGCGAGGAGTGGAGAGCAAATTTCGTTTTTTTCCGTTGGTACAGACGCGGCAGCCAGTATGTTCAGGAGTCATGCAGAATCTGCCGGTGCAGTAGGCGCCCAACAAATCGTCCCAACGATTTCTATTGATGATTTGGTAAGTTATTTAGGTTGGAAGCCCGATTTTGTAAAAATTGATGTTGAAGGAGCGGAGGTATATGCTTTAGCAGGGGCAACGCTACTGTCGGCAGAAGGCAAGACAATCTTTATGGTTGAAATGCATCACTCCTCCGAATCACCCCTATTGGAAAATACCGCAAAAGTATTGGAGTGGTGTGAGAAATTTCAATACAGTACCTGGTTATTGCGCTATAAGAAAAAAATTTCCTTTCCCGAAGAAGTAAAAGGTGCCGGAAAACCCCATTTCTTGTTGCTTCCAAATGGAGTTGATTTTCCATCATATTTAGTGTGAATTTTATCATACCTGTTGCGATGAGATGTTGCGATGTGTGCCAGCCCCACTAAAAGTACAATGCTTATTTCCCATTTTTTGACAGTTTTTTCAAGTTTAAAATTACGCTTTTTTAACTTATTCAACTGTCCTAAAATTGGGGAGTACCCCACATACCTGTTTTTGTCTGAAAGATTCGCTTTGGAGGCTATATTTGATTTTTTTTAAACCGAGAATCGCTGGTGAGTTATCAACTTCTCGTTTTTAGCGAATATACTTTGACGAACAACAATAAAAAAGTAAGGTTGCCTTTTAAAAAGGCTGTACTAATCATCTCCTCTGAATTTCCCCCCGGCCCCGGGGGGATTGGCCATCATTGCTTTTCCCTTGCAAGCGCTTTGCATCGTCAGGGGATTCCGGTATTTGTACTTACCCAGGGGGATTATGCACAGCCATCGGAAATTGACCGATTCGATGCGAGAGTGCCGTTTCAGGTCAAACGCTATCCCCGGCTGGGGTGGTTTTGGACCTATATTAACCGCTTTTGGGTATCACTCAGGATAATTGGTAAAAACCGGTATGATCGGGTAATCCTCACAGGTAAATTTTCGCTCTGGCAGGGATGGTTAATCAAGATGGTATTTCCCGGCGTACGCACCCTTGCTATCCTGCACGGGTCAGAAGTTCGTCTTTCCAACAATGTACTTCGGGCGATTACCCGTTTGGCCATTTGGAAGAGCGACGTGCTTGTTCCCGTTTCCGCCTTTACCCGGTCTTTACTACCCGAATGGATACAATCTCACCACAAGAAGATACAAATAATCCCCAACGGTATCGAGCCTTGGGAAGCTGATGAGGGAAACATAAAGGAAGGGGTGAGGTTGTGCGGCACGCCAATACTACTCACGGTGGGGCATGTATCCCCTCGTAAGGGGCAGCACCGGGTAATCCGGGCGTTGCCCCGGCTGCTGGAGTCGTTTCCCGACATCCATTATCACATTGCAGGCCTTCCCCTGCAGCGCGCGGAATTAGAGCATTTAGCGGCAGAAATAAATGTTTTGCAGCATATTACATTTCATGGCCGTATACCCGAGCATAAGGATCTGCAGGGGTACTACCGGCAGGCAGATGCCTTGTTGCTGTTGAGTGAGAACCAGTCCTCCGGCGATGTAGAAGGATTCGGGATCGTGGCATTGGAAGCCAATTACTTTGGCATACCGGTCATTGGCGCTAAGTATTGCGGCATTGAAGATGCGGTACTGCAGGGTAAATCGGGTTATCTGGTAGATGGCAACCGGCCGGAAGAAATTCTGGAGGCGCTGCAGCAGTGTCTGCACAATAAGGAAGCATTGAAGCTTTCATGCCGGGAATGGGCTTTATCCCATTCGTGGGGCAATCTTGTAAAGGCATATATCGCCCTGCTTAAGTGAAAAAGCTGGTCATCATTTCGCATACAGCCCACAGACAAACAACGTCTGGATACATCGCCGGTTGGGGGCCAACAGTTGCAGAAATCAACTTTCTTGCGCAATTCTGGGAAGAAATTATCCATGTCGCCTGCGTCGAGCAAGGTGAACCGGCAGGAAGTGCCCTGCCCTATACGGCAAAAAATATTAAGTTGGCGGGTATCCCGTATTTCGGGGGCAGGAACTGGAAGGAAAAGCTATCGGTCATTACAACTGCCCCCCGCATGCTCCGCACCATAAGCAACGCCCTGCAAGGGGCGAGCCACGTACAACTCCGGCTGCCCATGGGTATTGGAATTTATCTGATACCCTATCTGGCCCTGGCACATAAACGCACCTTTCTCCTTTGGGTAAAATACGCAAACAACTGGGGGGCCAAAAGCCCTCCCCCCGGTTACCGGATACAGCGCTGGATGCTGAAAAAAAACTGGCTGCGCTGTAAAGTGACGATCAACGGCGCCTGGCCCGCTCAGCCTTCCCACTGTATTTCTTTTGAAAACCCCTGCCTGACGACGTCCGACCTTAGCGACGGGGAGGCCATTTGTGCCTCAAAGCGCTACGACGAGGGGTTCCGTCTGCTTTTCATCGGGCGACTGGAAGCGGAAAAGGGTTTACCGGAGCTCCTCCATGCCCTGCAGGCAAACAGGGATCAAAATATCCAAGGCGTGGACTTTATCGGGGAAGGGCCCCTGGAAGCCATGCTCCGCCGGTCCACTGCCGATCTGCCCTTCCCGGTGCGCTTTCACGGCTTCCTGCCCGGCCCTGCCGTCCGGTCCCTTCTCGCCGGGGCCCACTTTCTATTGTTGCCCTCCCGCTCGGAGGGCTTTCCCAAGGTAGTGGCCGAGGGCCTGTGTTATGGCTGTGTCCCGGTCGTATCGGATGTCGGGAGCATCCCCCACTATATCCACAACGGCAACGGCTTTTTGTGGGCGCGGGAGGGGGGCAGTACGTATGCGGCAGTACTTGCCGATGCCTTGTCCTGCCCACCGGAGCGCTTAAAGCTGAAATCCCTCAAAGGATATGAACTGGCCAAGCGCTTCTCGTTTGAATATTATGTG
>JBMOJO010000275.1:0-4758 GCA_049315745.1 Saprospiraceae bacterium
CCAAAATGGCAGGTGCGGGGATATATGAAAAACCTGCAGACCTGGTTTTTTATTAAGAATGGGCAGCAAACCCAATTTTTTCAGGATGGCCTCCTGCACCAGCGCACTAATATTCGTTGGGCGGCGGGAAAGCGGGTGCAGGTAGCGGCCGATTTGCGCACGCGGGCTTTTTTCGGGGATTTTGTGCAACAACAACCCGGATATGCCAGCCTTATCGAGCATACCGCCAACGATGTCGCAGATCTTTCCTTTGTGCTGCTGGAGCGGCCTTCCTGGGTCGTCCATTCGATGCTTGACCGATTTTATGCGGAGTACAGTTATGAAAAATGGGAAATCCGGCTAGGGCGGCAGCGGATAAACTGGGGCATCGGCACGGTCTGGAACCCCAACGATATCTTCAATGCCTTTGCCTTCACCGATTTCGACTACGAAGAACGGCCCGGGAGCGATGCGCTTCGGATCCGTTATTTCAGTGGTTTCGCATCGAGCATCGAAGTGGCGGTCAAAGCCTTTGACCGATGGGAAAATACCGTGGCAGCAGGCTTGTGGAAATTCAATTTCCGGCAATTCGATTTCCAGCTACTCGCGGGGTATGCCCGCCAGGATATTGTTTTGGGGGCAGGATGGGCAGGTAATCTCGGCAACGCGGGATTAAAAGGGGAATTCAGTTATTTTGCCCCTTTGCATACAGGGGGGAGCAATGCTTTTGCCTTCACCTCATCGGTAGATTACTCGACCGGCAAAAACCTCTACCTGCAACTGGGCTACTTGTACAACAGCCAGGGTGCGGCACAGGGCCCTGCGGACGGGATATTCGCCTTTCAGCTCTCTGCAAAAAACCTCTATCCCTACCGGCATGCCTTTTTTCTGCAGGGCAGCTATCCTTTCTCTCCTTTGCTCAATGTTGGTTTGGCAGCGATTTACAGCCCTGTGGAAGCCAGGGCCCTATTTTTGAACCCTGTCGTGACCATTTCCGTCGCGCCTGACTGGGACCTCGACTTTGTGGGGCAAATCGTTGCAGGCAGCAATACCGACCGGGTATTTGAAAGCCCTTTGCAGGCCGTTTTTATCCGTACGAAATTCAGTTTTTAGCAATCTGGCTTGTGGAGAGGGGGGGTTAATCGCTTACAAAAAACAGCAGGCGGCTTACCCTGTGCCAGACCCTTGGGCCGTCATTTCTTTACAGCAAGGATGATGTACTGATAGTCCAGCGCGGTATCGTTGCTCTGCAGGATTTGAAAGCCGGCACTTTCGAGTTCTTCTTCCACCTGAAACTGGGGTACGCGGATTTCCAGTTTGGGGCCGAGGGAAGAACGTTTTTTCTTAAAATCAATAATCAGGACTTTGCCATCCGGCCGGATTCCCTTTGCCAGTTTTCGGAGGTAGGCCACGCGATGTTCTATGTACATATAGGTATTAACGATCAATACGATATCTGCTTCTTCGGGTTGCAAATGGGCATCTTTGGGTTCAGCGAGGCGGGGTTCCAGTCTTTGGGCGACCTCAGGCGCAAGTTCGACCTGGCGGATGCTGTCGAGGTAATGGACAAATCTGGGTTCAATATCTATGGCGATGACTTTTTTGGAAAGGGGGGCGAGCCGCAAGGCGAAGAAACCGGATCCTGCACCGATATCGGCGATGGTTTTGTCTCCGATATCGCCCAGAAGGTCAATCACGACCTCCGGTTTTTGCCAGATCACCCGATTGGTATGCAGGTAATCTTCTTCGAGCCCGGGAAGCGGCAGCGCATCCGTTGGCGGGGCGATCGGTGCTTCGGGGGGCATACGGCCATTTTTCCACTTACACCCGGTGCAGACCGATAGCAGGGCCAGCAGCACACCTGAAAATATCCATTGCCTCATAAGTTATTGTTCTTTCTTCATTAGACTTGTTGCGGGGGGTAATCGTTGTGGGAAAAACGAGCTATTTTTTGTCCACGGGAATCCCGTCCCAACAAGGCTATTGCCCTGCCAGGAACAAGGCGTTGGAAAACAAGAATTTTCCATTCTCCCAGAAAGCGCGGTAGAGGGGGTTGTCCACTAAATAAACAACGCTGCCGGCCCCTTTGCGTTCCAGGGCAAAAACAACCGTATTTTTTTGGGCCTCTTTTGCCCTGGCCCCTGCAAACCCGGAGACCATCAGTTTCTCCCCGATAATACCGACGTTATCCGCATTTTTGAGTGGTTGATAAGCGCTGCTGCTTGTTTTCAGGGAAAAATATGCTGTCGTCAGCCCATAAGCAAGGGGGTGGGTAATGTCCATTTTGACCTTGAAAATGGCCCCGGGGATCATGTCCTGGATTTCCCGGCGTTCCCTGTCCCCATATTCATAGAAGCGCTCTTCCAGCATGCGCTGACTGGAAGCCCTGGCAGCATCTTTCTTGGCATCCTCGGTAGCAAAAGTGGTAAGGGCATATCCCTTCCTGTCTTGTAAAGCAGCCAACGCGTCGCCGATGGCGATAAGCTTTCCTCCGGTGCTGATCCAGGTTCCGATTTTTTCCCAAGCCGCATCGCTGATCCAGTAGCGCCCTTCCGGCATAATGAGTACGTTGTACTTGTTGAGGTCAAAGCGGTCTATGCGGGCGGCATCGAGGATCGTTACCGGGTACCCGAGGTTTTGTTCAAAGAAATACCATACCTGACCAAATTCATTGCTGAAGGTTTGATCACCGGACAGCACGGCGACGTTGGGTTTTTTGATAAAAGTATAGGAACTTGAGCCGAGATCACTGCCACTTTCTGCGAAGCCGGAATAGATGGGAATGATTTCCTGTTCCATTTCAACGGCGATTGCCCTGATTTTTTGATCGAAGGCATCGCCCATTTTGCGGTTATCGGCACGGGTGATGACGAGGGTGCCGCGATCGAAAGCTTTGCCCTCCAGGCTAAGCGGGGTATTGGCGAAACGCACTTTGATATCGTGCCGCAATACTGCTGCCAGGAAGCGTGCATGGGCGAGTGCATTCCACCGGACGAGATAGGCGTAAGGGGTTGGGGCGTCAGGGGCGGGTATCGGCTTAACGAAGGAATATTTTTCTACCGGATCGAGGCGCTGCTTTCCGGCATAGGCTTCGAGGCCGTATGCGTACGGCAGGGACCAGCCGGTAATATCGTAAGTCAGGGAGTCCACCACGGCGGCTTCCGGATCGAGGAGGATCTGGGCCATAGTGCCCCTGGGCTGGTATGCACTGATGACAAGGTCGTCGGGCTCAACTTTCAGGGTGACCTGCTGCCCGTTTTGATAGTCGTATGCGGCCAGGGAAGTTGTTTTGCCTGCCCGGCCATATTTGATGTGATTGAGGTCGAGCAGTTGGCAGAAGGCTTTGATACGTGCGGTGGGGTTGGTACTTTTTACCACATACGTTTTATATACTCCCGGCGGATTGATACGGGCACGCCGGAAGAAGTCTGCAAAATTTTGGTTGAGGGCCTGGGTATGCGTGGCCCCGGTCTCGATTGTAGCCAGTACAGAAGCGGTATGGTGCGCCACGCGGTCGCCAAGGGTAAGGGTATCTCCGTTCCGGAGCAGGACGGCCCGCCCGGCGCCAATCCCGCCTTGCTCGTACGTCATGCCGATGGCCCCGTTGAAAGTGGGGTAGGTGTCCCCATAGCTGGGATATAGTAAATCAAATACTTCCCGCGAGAAATAGAGCCAACCTTGCGCGTCGAAAACCCTGGCGTTGTTTTTGCCCACCGTCAACTGGAATGTGCGCTGCCAGGGGGTAATGTACTCGTGATAGGGTTGTGCGGCCGGGGCAAAATAATAGGGGCTGTTGTACCCCTGCTCATGGACGTCCACATGGACATGGGGCAGCCACTCGTTGTATTTGGCCATACGTTGCCGGCTTTCGATCTGGGTTTGCCAGGCCCAGTCGCGGTTGAGGTCGAAATAATAGTGGTTAGGCCTTCCACCGGGCCAGGGTTCCTGATGCTCCCGGGATTCAGGGCGTGGATCGGGCGTGGCATTGGCCACCATGCGGTACCAGTTGGAGTACCTGGCTTGTCCGTCGGGGTTAATGCAGGGGTCAATAATGACCACCGTATTTTTCAGCCATTCCTGGGTGCGTTTATTCTGCGTATCTGCCAGTGCATGCAATACCGCCATCGCACTCTCCGATCCCGCAGCTTCATTGCCATGGACGTTAAAGCTGATCCAGAGGATGCCCGGCTCGATGCGGGGATCGAGCTCCCCTTCCAATACCCCCGCGCGGCGAAGGTTATTTACCCGGATGGCTTCCAGCCTGGCGAGATTCTCCGGGGTAGAGACGAAGGCAAGCAACAGGGGCCGTTGCTCATTTGTACGGCCATATTCGGTAAGCCGGACATTGGGGCTGTTCGCGGCTATATGACGCACATAGCCCGCAATCATTTCATGGGGGGTGAACTGTTCTCCGAGCTTGTGCGGAAGAAATTCGTCCGGGGATTTGAGCTGCGCCCGGAGGTTTGGGGAAAAGGCGCAGAACGTGCACAGCGCAAGCAGAAACCCTATTTTTTTGCCCATCGTGTTGCTTTTTTTCTTTTAAAGGCTCAATTACGGAAAAATGCTTTGTTTTTCAAAGTTTGCGGCGGCGATTTCGTGCATACCAAGTGCCCTTTATCTTTACCTGCAGCGCTCTCTGCCCGAATTATTGTAATGAACCCGTCGCGGACGGGATGAGGGCGTTTGTTATCGCTATTGGGCGCGGCGCAACAAGTCCACTTTATAGGTAACTATTTACCGTGTGTTTCCGCGGCTTCGCCGCGAAGGATTTTATTTGGC
>JBMOJO010000276.1:0-4750 GCA_049315745.1 Saprospiraceae bacterium
TTTTGCCGCAGTTGGCGTCCTCACCAACTGCAACGGCGGAGTGAGTACCCAAGCCTAATCACTCATTCCACCGCTGGTTACCCCCCCCTGTATTTGTTTTGTTAGCCAATTTACAAGTTGCTGAAGGCGACCGTTTTCTTCCTTTAGCACTTGATTCTTTTGGAGGAGTGTAGCCGCGTTTGGGGCCGAAAAATCGTTGGCTTCCAAATCGAAGTGGAGAATATCCTCCACGTTACATTGAAATCCATCGGCTAATCGGTTTAGGTAATCCAGGTTGACGGTCGTCTGGCCTGATTCAAGTCTTTGATAAGTACGGATTGGGATGTTGGAGAATTCGGCAGCCTGAACTTGAGACAGGTTGCGTTTTTTGCGCACTGCAATGATTTTCTTGTGGATTTCGGGCATAGGTAGAAGAGTGTTAAACCGAAACATTTCGGGATTCGGTGAAGTTTGATTTTGCAAATATATATTGCCCGAAGCATTCCCGCCAACTTTGTCGTAACTTACGCCAATTTTGTCGTTGTTATAAACCTATAAGACTAAGCAACTTTGTGAATTCTTTATTCACAAATTTTCTCACATACCTAAGTCTTTATGAAACAACTTACTCCTTCCACCCACTATCTTTGTGTACTGACCATTATTGTTATGGTAAACCAAATGGTGCACGCTTCTGGAGGTCAGTTCATTGCAAACCGGGTGACCGACAAAGCAACGTATGACCTTGAATGGGACCCTGGCCGATCAGAATGTGTTGGAATCAACCTAAATGAGTCCAGTACTGATGTCTCGGCAATTGACAACAATTGCCCCAGTTTTATCGTCACTAAAGCCATTGAATTACCAAATGGTGACTATCAGGTTTGTGTACAGTCCAACAATCCTGCCCCTGGTCAATTCTGGGAGATTCGCGATGCCAATATGTTGCTAGCTACCGCATTTGGAGGGTATGCCTGCTGGACTATTCCGGCTAGCGCTGGCGCAACTCTTCCTTTTGAAGTTATTCACTATATGAATGACATGCCTTGCAACCAACTCGTTAATGTCTTGGATCCGGAAACGTATTGCATTAAGGACGCCGTGACCGCTACCAACGAAAATTGCCGCTTTGAAGCGGATATCGCGATTGATTTGCCTTATTTAAGCAATCCATTTTTCACTTACGTTATTACGTTTGGGGATGGGAGTGCGACAGTTGAATCCTCCAATAGTCGTCTGACCCATACTTACGCACAAGAGGGGAGTTATGAAGTGTGTCTGACTTATCTAAGCCCCGACACGGAAATAGGTTTTGTGACCTGTTGTTATACGATCGAAATTATGAACTGTTGCTCAGGCGACGTTGTTCACCTAACCGCTATTGAACCCTGCTGGATAGCCACTCTGGAGTTTGATCTGGATGCAGCCTTTTTTCCTATTACGGTGGATTATGGCGATGGTACCAGCGGAGTCGTCAATAGTTCTCCAGTGACACACAATTATCCGAATCATGGCTGTTACGAGGTGTGCTACACCTTTGAGCCGTATCCCGAGGAAATAGTGGAGTGCTGCGAATTGGTTTGCCTTCCAGCCTGTTGCCTGAACCCTGAATTCGAACTCAATGCTATACTGCCAAGTACATCCTGTATTAATCCCGAGTACGAAATATCTGATGTGGCCTGCTCGAATGAAAACCTCTCGACAACCCATCTTTGGGAGTTTAGTGACGGGACAACTTTTGAAGGCCCTAATCCTCCTCCACACCGCTTCACTAACTTTTTTGATGCGGACGGTGAAGTGTGTGTAACCCATACCGTTACATGCTGCAATGAGACGGAGTCCTTCACGGTATGTGCAAGCCATGAACCGGGGGCTTACCTTGGTGAGCCAGGTGGAACGCTCAATATTGATGATCTTCTGCTTTTTACGGGCGAGACGGTGCGTGAATTCATTGACGATTACGAATCAGGAGGCACTACGCATCCACTATTTATAGAAGGAACAATCAGGATTAACAAGCCTACTGTTTTTTTCTCCGGCACAGGTACCTGGAATATGGCAAAGGATGCCGAAATTTTTGTAGATGGCCCAATAACAGGTCCCTGGATGACATTTACGCTAAACTCAAGAACGCTCCAGAGTGCCGCTCGGCTTCCCATAGGAGGGGGATGTTGCCGATGGAAGGGCATCCGCTCGGAAGGCCTTACCAGAATTGCCCTGATTTATGGCAAGAACCTGGATGCCGAGTATGCCGTTCGATATGCTACACCAACGGCAATCGCGGGCGCGCCATTCCCTTTTTTGACCAGTTACCATCATGAATATTTGAATAACTACTATGCCATCAAATCTGAGCGACAAAAGGTAGTATTTACTGGATTTCATCATCTCACGATGGACGGAACACCGCATGAAGCGCTGATATGTGGTTGTGACGCTGTGAATGCCATTGATTTCAGAAATGTTAGCCCTACCCTGAGCATTGATGTTGTTCCTTCGTCTTTTACCGATTACAGCAATGAAATCCGGAACTACGAACAGGCATTCCATTTCGAAAACGCCAGCCTGAAAGTGAGGGGTTTCGATATTAAAGATTTGAAAGATTATCAACCTGTCCCCGGGGTGCCGAATAACCCAATTGGCGATGCGGGAATAGGCATTGACTTCACGCAAACCAGATTCAGGACTACTGTTTCCTCGCTGGATTTGGATTACATGCACTTTTCTGATTTTGCTAATTTGAATACCAGGTCAGTAGCAGTGAGGGATCGCATCTACAACAGTCATCATGCCCTCACGGCCGTCGCAGCGGTGGCTCCTTCAGGTAGCAGCATTTCCAGTATCAGAACCGAAAATCTGGCTGGCGGTTACGAACTATATACCATCTCAACGGGCAGAATCATTGGGAATATTGAGCAAAATGATATTTCCACCAATGGAGGTCCGTATGGATTTGGCATTAATGGCAACTGCCTGTCATCCGATAACCAGATTTATATTAAGGACAATGACCTCTCCATTAATTCAGGGTCAAATTCACTCATGAATGGTGGTGTGGTTCTTTTCGGAAATTCGGTATCCCAGGACTTCAGCGTCTTGAACAACAACATTGATGTATTGCTGTCCACGGGCGCCGGAATAAGTATCTCCAATGCGAGTGGTTCTATGGTGAGGAGAAATAGACTCCTGAACTCCGTAGATGTCACGGGAATTCGACTACGGCAAGCGAGCGACTGTCTTGTGGATTGCAACAATGTTCATAACAAAGAACTCGGGATATCGGCTGAGCTTTCTCCTTTTAACCGCTACGCCCGCAACTACCTCAAACGCAATGACCGCGATATGCGCTTTACGGCGGGTGTAGGAGGCTCCAGACTCAAATGGAACATCTTTGAAGACAGCGATGTGGAAAGTATTCTTTACGATGCTGGCGCCATCACAGGCAAGCAGCACCACATACAGTACAACCGGTGGCTGGATCAGAATGCTCTTCCTGCCGACGAATTAAGACACCCGGGTAGTAACGGCGCGGTTGCCCTATGCCAATTCTGGTATCCTGGTGTCCTCACCATTGGGAACGAATTGAGGCCAATGAGTAACCCACTTAATCTGTTCTCACAAGCACCCACGGGTGCCGTGGATACCATTCCGCCAGCAGATTTTTGCACCGCTGCAGGGGATGTGTTCAATGAACTGCAGGCCCCGGATGATTCTGTTCAGGTTGCATACTTAGTGGCAGATACCAGTTATTGGGGGCTACTGACCCTGGCAGAAAAGACCCTGGTGCGCCAGAATGTCTATGGCCTTTTGCTCGAGCACCCGGGCTGGGTGGGCACCAGCACGAATCATTCCACCTTCAAAGCCCTGTATGACAACGACTTTGTGGGAAAAAGTGAACGCCTCAAACAGGATTGGCAGGCACTCCTGCAGGATATCGCCGCTCAGCAAGCGACTTTTGATTCCGTGCGGGTAGCGATTGCTGCACGCTCCTTCCTGATAGGCCAATGGGTTGAAGCGATTGCCGCCGACACCACGCTTCAGGACTCCCTGTCGGGATTGATTACCCTGGCGGCGGCCGAGGGAGATTCGCTGTCGGGCTTGATTATGGCAGCCGATTCAATCCTGTTCCTGAGTGTTCAGGATGCGGTAGATACGCTGTTGCTGCAAAATGCCGCACTGGAGGATAGTACCTGGCATTACTGGTGCGAAAAGCGATACAATGAGATAGCCATCCAATGGATGATAGGGGTCGAGCCGGACAGCCTTGCCGGGGTTGATTTGCGCGAGATAGCACAAACCTGTCTGGACGAAGGCGGAAGGGCCGTGCTGAGTGCGCGGGGATTGTGTGAAGTATGGCTCAAGGAATTTTATGGAGAAACCGGTTGCCAGGCGGCTCAGGAACGAAGTGCAGCACCTGAAATGGAAAAATCAACGGAGCTGCTGATTTTACCCAACCCCGCCCGCGACCAGGTAAGCTTAAGGCTAAACACCCAAAGCCCACAGGGCGACTGGCACGTTCAAGTCTTCAACCTGAGCGGCGCACTGATGCAGCAAAATACCCTTGCAGGGGCTGCGACCGAATGGGCCTTTTCGGTACAGGACTGGCCTTCCGGCGTGTACGTCGTACGGCTGATGAATGGTACTAAAACCCTCAGTCAGACCTTTGTGGCACAACACCGTTAATCATAATGCAGTGCAGGCGAGGGGGCATGGTTCCCCCTCGCCTGTTTTTTTCACTTAACTCATTTTACCCATGAAAAATACGCTACAC
>JBMOJO010000277.1:0-4747 GCA_049315745.1 Saprospiraceae bacterium
AACCTTTTTCTAAGAGATCCGCAGGATACTAAGCTCGGACGTACGATTATCCAGCATAGCATCTACCTCATCGATGAAATTGGTATTGAAAACTTTACCTTCAAAAAACTGGCGGAGAAAATCGGATCTGCAGAGGCATCTATCTATCGGTACTTTGAAAATAAGCACCTCCTGCTGATTTATTTGCTGTCCTGGTATTGGGAGTGGATGAAATATCTGCTCGAGATCAATACCAACAATATCGAAGATCCGAGAAAAAAACTCCAGGTCGCAATCCTCACGATTGTTGACTCGGCAATGCGCCAGGAAGCCATAGATTTTGTTGATGAAGATATTTTACACCGGATTGTCGTGGCAGAGTCCACTAAATCGTACTACACCAAGCAGGTGGATGAAGAAAACAAGCAGGGGTTCTTCCTGACGTACAAGGCGCTCAGCATAAAGATTTCAGAAATCATCCGCGAGGTAAACCCCGGCTTTGCCTATCCGCGGGCACTTGCCAGTACGCTGCTCGATATGGCCAAGAACCATGTACATTATGCCCAGCATTTGCCATCGCTTACCGATGTACGTCTTTCCGGAGACAATTACAATCAGATCAAAAACCTGCTCCTGGAATTTGCTTTTAAAATATTGGATGCCACGTATGTACCCCTTAGTACGCAAAACGATTACCCGTCAGGCGAAAGGCTGACCAGTAGTACAGGATATTCCGTTAAACAAAGCGGGTGAAAAATTCGTTAATGTAGAACATCAGAAAATCAATGCTGTATGGGAAAATGTCCTGTCCTGGCCCTTCTTCTTTGTCTCGGAATTTCCTTCACCGGGCTTTCCCAACGCACCCTTGTCCTTGGCCAAAATAACTACGACCAAAGGAGGGAAATCATTTATGAAAAGGAATTCAGTACCGACTTCCGCATACATACGGGTGGGGCTGCCATAGGGATAAACCTGGGAAAAATCCGGAGCTACAACAGAACCTCCCTTAAGTATTTCGGGATCGGGGAGTTAAAACACCCTCAAGAAGTCAAGCAAAACCAAAACCTGCCCTTTGGTGCAGGAACCGGCCTCAGAGGCTATATATTTGGCAAACAGAATAATTTTTTCGCCCTTCGCGGGGGGATCGGCGAAAAGCGATACCTCTCCGAAAAGGCGCGCAGAAAGGGGGTGGCTATTGCTGTTTCCTATGAAGCGGGCCCAACGATCGGCCTGCTTAAACCCTATTACCTGATGCTGCGTACAGAGCCCGCAAATTTCAACCAGCCTAATTTTCGCAGCGAACGTTTCTCCATAGATAATGAAGCCCGTTTCCTGAGCGTGGACAAAATTTTTGGCGCGGATAATTTTTTTCAGGGAATCGGCGAACTGGGCCTCCGACCGGGCATCCATGCTAAATTTTCCGCTCATGCCGACTGGGGAATCCTCGATGAATTTATTAAAGCCCTGGAAGCCGGGTTCATGCTGGATGCCTTTTTTCAGCAGGTGCCCATTATGGCGGAAAGTACCCTGGCGCCCAATTTTAAAAACCAAAATGTCTTCATCAATCTTTTCTTAACTTTGCAGCTTGGGAAGCGTTCCTGAACCAATCAACTTCTCGAAATGCACGAACTACCGATTTCACCGGCACAACCCTCCGCCCAGCGCAAACCGGAATGGCTGAGGGTGAAACTCCCCATTGGCGAAAACTACCGCAAGGTGCGTTCCCTGGTGGACGAATTCAACTTGCATACGATCTGCCAAAGCGGCAACTGCCCTAATATGGGCGAATGTTGGGGCGCAGGTACGGCTACTTTCATGATCCTTGGAAATACCTGCACCCGCTCATGTTCCTTCTGTGCCGTTAAGACAGGACGACCAAATGAATACGACGAGGATGAGCCCCGCCGGGTCGCCGAAGCAGTACTGTTGATGCAGGTCAGACACGCCGTCATCACTTCCGTAAACCGCGATGAGCTCGCCGACCGGGGTGCAGAAATCTGGTACCAAACCGTACGGGCGGTCAAAACCTCATCTCCGCAAACAACCATAGAAACCCTCATCCCGGATGTAAAAGCCTCCTGGGAGGCACTCGAACGCATGATCAGCGCAGGGCAGGAGGTAGTTTCACACAATATGGAAACTGTTGAACGACTCTACCGGAAGGTCCGTCCCCAGGCCAGGTATCAGCGTAGCCTTGAGCAAATCCGCCGGACTAAAGACTTCGGTATGCGCACGAAATCCGGCATTATGGTCGGTCTCGGCGAAACCAGAGCGGAAGTCCTCCAGACGATGGACGACCTGATCGCCCACGGCTGTGATGTGCTGACGATCGGCCAGTATCTCCAACCCACTAAAATGCACCTGGAAGTCATGGAGTTTGTCCATCCTGACCAATTCGCCGAATACAAAGCGGCAGGGTTGGAAAAAGGGTTCAAATTTGTGGAAAGTGGCCCGTTGGTGCGTTCCTCTTATCATGCAGAACGGCACTTGTAAAGCCCCTCATCACCAGCCCAGGGCCTGTAATATCTTTTTGTGTACCGCGGTGTTTTCATAGACCCCCATGAAAAGTGACCCCCCGGGACCATAGGCGAATACCGGGATCAGCGCACCTGTATGCCCAGGGCTGCCGTATTTAAAGGTCATTTCCCCCATCCGCGAACCTGGCTGTATCGCGATCCCCCCATATTCCGGGGTGCCGGTCGCGATGACTAAGGTCTCCCCGTCCCCTGCGGCAAAGTCCAGCGCAACGCCTAATATCTGTCCGAATGCTTTCATGTCAGAAAGCACTTGCCCGGGCTGGTTCAGGCGGCTGCTTTCCGAAATCTGGTGGTAATGGATTACCAGGACGAAGCCGTTTCTTTTACTATGGTTCTTTAGATACACCATGCCCAGGCGGACCGCCGGTAAAATATACGCGGCACCGGAATGCACAGCTTCTGCTGAATCAAATAGCGCAGCAAAATTCCGCTTGAAATCAAAGGTGGTAACCGAGATGGAATCCGGATGATACCGCGAAGTGACGAAGCCCCCGGCCGCCAGTTCTTCGACCAGGTTCCGACGGTCACTCGTCCGGGTAGAGAAAGATCGCCGACCTCCACCGACGAAAAAGTCCACGTTTCCCTGAAGGTATGCTTCTGCAATAGCTTCCTCGCCGGCTTTCTGCGACTTGTGCGCCACAAATGCCGCAGGCGCTGGATCGTACAAAGGCCCCGAGGAAATGATACCCGTAGAATACCCTCTGGATTTGCCGATTTCAAAAATATTTTGAACCTGCTTCTTTTGCTGGCTGAGCCCGATCAGGCTTTGGCTTGTCGCAACTCCGCAGGAAATAGCCGTAGCGGCAGCCCCTGCATCAGCAACCAAAGCATCGGTAGCGTTGGCTTTTTGTAAACCCGAATAGGGGAACCTTTCTAAAGGATGGGTATTGCCGTTGGAATAGATGCCGGCGGAAATCTGAGTCAGGCCAAGGCCTTCCGCCAGAATGAGGATAACGTTTTTTGGATTCCCGGCAGGACCAACCCGCTTTGAAAAAGCCCCGTCCTGCTGTCCCCACAAGCACCCGGGCACGAGGTAAAGCGCAAGCAAACAATAATAAGTAGATCGCATTTCTTAAGGATAAACCGGATGAAATAAAGCGTACAACGGTTTAGGCGCTGTCCCCAATCGGCTTTTGTCGCTTGTTGTGCTCGCCGGGGGGTGTTCCCGGATTGCGCCTTAATCAATCGCGGAATAAGCGCTAAAGCAAGGCAAAACGTTTTCCTGGCAGGGATTTTACTATGCCTTTGAGCTCCAGCTCCAGTAACCGCGAGGCAAGGTCCCCCTGTCTGGCCTCGAGCGCAGCCGAGAGCTCGTCTATCCCGGTTTCCCTGCGCAGAAGGAGCAAATCTACAATTTTTTGTTCTTCGGGTTCGAGCAATGGAAAAAGCACCTGCTGAGGGTTTTGTTTTTGTTCCGGCTCGTCCCATCGCATCGCCTGGATAAAATCCAGCGGGCTTTCAACAAGGTTGGCCCGGTGGGTTTTGATGAGCAGGTTACAACCGGCGGATGTGGCGTCTTTCACCCGGCCGGGAACGGCAAAGACATCTTTGTGGTATTCATTGGCGAACTGGGCTGTGATGAGGGATCCACCCTCCGTCCCCGTCTCTACGACGAGCAGCGCATCACATAAACCCGCTACGATTCGGTTGCGAAGCGGGAAGTATTCCTTTTCAGCAGGCGTATGAAAGCTGTATTCACTCAGCAACCCCCCGGAATCGAGCATACGCCGGGCAACAGCCCGATGATCGGCAGGGTACATCTGTCCCAACCCATGTGCAACTACCCCGATAGTTGGCAGACAGAGTTCCATCGCTTTTTTATGTGCCACAACATCAATACCGTATGCCAGCCCACTGATGATGGTCGGGGAATAATGCCTTACCCCTGACAGGAATTCTTCACAAAAGCCAACGCCATAATGACTGGGTTTCCGGGTGCCGATAATCGAGATGCAGCGCGCTGGATTTAGGTCGGCCTCGCCCTTGAAAAAAAGCAGAAGCGGGCTGTCGGGGTAATGCTGTAATCGGTGGGGATAGCCCGCGTCGGTATAAAACACCGGCTGGATTCCTTCCTTGCAGACAATATCCAGCTCGCGTTCGGCAGCGTGAAGGATTTCTTTCGCAGTAATCGCAGCGGCGATTGTTGGGCCTATCCCGGGAATTTTCAGCAAGGCCCTTTTAGAGCTTTTGAACAATTCCTCTGGTGTCCCTGCATAGCGCATCAATAGCCT
>JBMOJO010000278.1:0-4744 GCA_049315745.1 Saprospiraceae bacterium
TGCTGTCCACATACTCCTGGATAACGCGGTCAATGCGTTGCAACCGCTCGCTGCTCATTAGGACACTTTCGGGTTGGGCTTCTTCGAGGACCTGGGCATGAAGCAATCCTGCACTAAGCAACACTCCAAATAATAGCATACATTTCTTCATAAGCGGATGAATGGTTTTTGTTGATTAAAAATGAAATGACGCCGTCTCAAAAGTAAGACGCCGCCTACAGGGACGAAATATTGCTTTGAGACCTGGGGCTGTCCCACAAGTCGCTTTTCGGCGCTTTACACCAAATAAAAATTGTTCCGCATATCTCGAAATATTATTTGGCGCGGTCTGCCGAATACCGACTTATGGAACAGCTTCTTTTGCGTAAAGATATAAAATAGACTTGTTGCAAGAGGTCATTTCCCATTTCCAGGTGGGATTGGGTCAAAAGGCTTAGTGAGTGAAGCAAAAAAATCAAGCGCATCAGGGTTGCGCATGGCCCCTGCGTTCGCAGCTTTGGCAGAAGGAACCCCCATCAGGATTTTCTTGACCGGGAGCTCCATTTTCTTTCCGCTAAGGGTATAGGGGATTTCCGGCACCTCGAGGATTTCATCGGGAACATGACGGGGCGAACAGCTATCGCGCAGGATCCGGATAATCTTTTGCCGGAGCTGATCAGTAAGTACTATCCCCTCTGCGAGTACCACATAGAGCGGCATATAATACCGCCCACCAGAAAGCTCGACACCCACGACCAGGCTGTCCCGGACCTCCGAAACCTGATCCAGCGCATTGTATATTTCCGCCGTTCCAATCCGGATTCCCTGGCGGTTGAGGGTGGCGTCCGAGCGGCCAAGGATAACCAAGGTATCTCTGGATGTTATTTTAACCCAGTCGCCATGGCGCCAGACCCCGGGAAACCAATCGAAATAGCTTTCAAAATACTTTTTGCCCTCCGGATCGTTCCAGAAAAATACAGGCATAGAGGGCATCGGCTGGGTAATCACCATCTCCCCAACCTGGTCTGCCAGGGGATTTCCATGATCATCAAAGGCATATAACGCGCATCCGAGGGCACGGCACTGTATTTCCCCTTCATACACGGGCAATTCCGGGCATCCACCTACGAAAGCCGTGCATACATCGGTACCTCCGCTCATAGAACAAAGCCATACCCCTGATTTTATTCTTTCAGTCACATACGAAAAGGATTCCGGGGGCAGTGGGGCCCCGGTGGAACTAACGGATCGGAGCGATTCGAGGTCGTGTGACGTCGCGGGCTCCAGACCGGCTTTCTGACAGGCCATCAGAAAAGGCGCACTTGTGCCGAAATGGTGGATTCCCGCCCGGTCGGCCAGCTCCCAAAGGACCCCCAGGTTTGGCCATCCAGGACTACCATCGTAGAGAACCGCCGTCGCACCAAGCAAAAGGGAGGACTGGAGGAAGTTCCACATCATCCAGCCGGTGGTCGTAAACCAGAAAAACCGCTCTCCGGGTTGGACGTCGTTATGAAAGGCAAGATACTTATAGTGCTCTAGCAACACCCCGCCGTGCCCATGCGCGATGGCCTTGGGCAGGCCGGTAGTGCCTGAAGAATAAAGGATCCAGATAGGATGGTCAAAAGGAACGGGGGTGAATGCCAAAGGTACTTCCCCCGGGGCAGTTACGGTTTCCCAAAGCGCTACAGGTATGGATACCTCAGTTGATATTTCATCGGCAGGCGCGGAGGGGACCAGCACAAGATGTTCAAGGGAAGGAAGGCCTGCAAGCAGATTTTTGAGTGCGTCTTTTTTGGAATAGGATTTTCCTCCATAGCGATAGGCATCCGTTGCAAGCAGCACTTTTGGCGCGATTTGCCGGAAGCGGTCGAGGACACTTTCTGTCCCAAAGTCCGGTGAGCAGGAAGACCAAATTGCCCCGAGGCTGCATGTCGCAAGGAAAGCGATAGTCGCTTCCGGGGTATTAGGCAGCCAAGCCACTACCCGATCGCCTTTACCTACCCCATGTGCCCGTAGCCATTCAGCAAAAGCAGCAGTTTTGGTTGAGAGCTCTTCCCAGGAAACCGGAGCCGGTACTTCCATGCCTTCAGATTGGAACAACAGGGCCGGTCGGTTGGGGTCGGCGGCGCGGAAGATATGCTCGGCATAGTTCAGCGTACTTCCGGGAAACCACCTGGCGCCATGCACGCCTTTGCTTTCGAGTACCTCACTATATGGTGTATGGCCCTTTATATCGAAATACGCCCAAATCCCTTGCCAGAACCGGCCCGGATCCTCAACCGACCAGGACCAAAGGGCGTGGTAATTTTCAAAAGAACGGCGATGGCGTTGTTCCAGCCAGCGCTGATAGCGCCAAAGTTGCGTCGAAGCCACCTCCTGCGGATCGGGCTTCCAGATGATCTTTGGTGTATTGTTCCTTTCCATAGAACTTTTGTCCCGGCTATTGAGCGGCAAGGCGCACAATTTCTTCGACCAACACCGCTGGTGCCTCCCAGTTGAGGATATGGCCCTTTCCGGGCAGCTTTACCAGACGGGAGCCCTTGATCCCGGCATGCAGCTGATCGGTGTGAAAAGGCGGTGTAGTCTTGTCATGCGTGCCGACAATAATCGTACAGGGAAGAGCGATCTGCCCCAGGCGGTCGTAGTAATTTTCTGCCACCATTGCATTCAGGATGGGCAGCAGCTGCTTCAGGCTGGTTTTGCCAAAGCCATCAACAAAAGCCTCCAGCATCCTGGGGTCTTTATCTTCCCCGAGGAGCGTTTTGGCAAATCCGCGTGCAATCGCCCTGTTCCGGATCAGCAGGCCCATCAGCCCCATCCGGATCATGGGGATCTGCATCCTGTTCTGAGGGTTGTCCCGGTTGACATCGCCTGCAAAAGTTGCCAGGAGCACACAGGCGCGTAGGTGCCTGGAGACGACATCAGGAGCAGAGATGAGGGTACGAATCGCCAGGAAGCCGCCCATGCTATGCCCCACCAATATCCCCTCATTTACATCAAACGCCCGCAGGACAGCAAGGTAGTCCTCCGACATCTGCCGAGACCCCACGCCGTCGCGGCCAATACTGCTTTCACCATGCCCGCGCTGGTCAAAAGCAATGACTTTGAAATTGCGCTTCGCGAGTTCCTCCGCGACGATATTCCATTCGTGGCGGTCCACCGCGTACCCGTGCGCCAGCACGACCGGCGTGCCCTCGCCCCGCACCACGGCCCTGATACGCGTGCCATCGGCAGTCGTGATAAAAGTTTCTTCGCCGGTCAGAGGGGTTGAATAGGTGTTAGAAATGTCCATATTGACGTGATTTTATAAAATTAAGCCCTCGAAAGTGGATTCAGGGCATCCGGGACGGAAAACTTCCTTCCTGAAGCCATTGTGAAGGTAGGATTATTTTCCCAAAACAGCTACTTTAATCCGCCCGGGATCTTCACAATAATTGTAAGCTAAAGTTTGCCAAATTGCTGCATGGCACATAGATAAATTCCAATTTAGGTGTATTTTGACGCCATCTAAAACACCTGATATGACGCCTTCCCTAAGATTTCGTCTCTCGGTCATGACGTTCCTCCAGTTTGTGATATGGGGGGCCTGGTACGGCCAATTGTCCAAGTATTTGCTGGCGATAGGATTTAACGGAGCCCAGGTAGGCAATATTTATGCCGCATTTTCTATTGCCATGATCGCATCGCCCTTCTTTGTGGGTATGATCGCCGACCGTTTCTTTAATGCAGAGCGCGTACTGGGCGGCCTGCACCTGCTGGGAGCCGCCCTGCTTTATGCTCTCGCACAAATCACCACCTACGATGCCTATTTCTGGACGATGCTCTTATATTGTATGACCTTTACGCCTACTCTGGCATTGGCCAATTCCATCAGTATGCGGCAAATGCGCGACCCTGCCACGGAATTTCCGCCTATTCGGGTATTAGGTACGATAGCCTGGATTGCCGTCACCAATCTCATCGGCTTCATGGGCTGGGGCGACAAAACCGCCATATTTTACGCTTCCATGTTCACCTCGTTAGCGATTGCAGCGTTTTCTTTCGCGCTCCCCAAAACCCCGCCGCTGGTAAAAGGGCCGGTTACGGCTGGGCAAGTCGTAGGCAAGGATGCTTTTTCTTTGCTGAAGGACAAGCCCTACCGCATTTTTTTCATTGCCTCTGTTTTAGTTTGTATTCCGCTATCGTTCTATTACGCTTTTGCCAACCCCAGTATAACCGACGCCTACAAGGCGGCCTTCCTTTCTGTCAACCCTGGAGCCAACCTTCCCGACACCTTTTATATTGAAAACAAAATGTCTCTGGGACAGGCTTCCGAGGTGCTTTTTATGCTGTTGCTGCCTTTTGCCTACCGCAAAATGGGGATTAAAAATATCCTGCTGCTTGCGCTTGCGGCTTGGATTGTCCGCTTTTTGTTGCTCGGGTATGGCGATGCGGGGGGAAGGGAGTGGATGTTATATGGCGCAATTCTGTTGCACGGGGTTTGTTTCGACTTCTTTTTCGTGAGCGGGATGATTTATACCGACCAAAAAGCGGGTGAGCAATTCAAATCCTCTGCCCAGGGTCTGATTTCTCTGGCAACTTACGGAATCGGGATGTTGTTCGGGTCGCTTTTATCCGGTCGGGTACAACAGTATTATACCGCTGCCGCTGGAGATACTACCTCAACGGTATGGACTGCTGTCTGGCTGGTACCTGCGGCGATAGCGGGTATCGTAGCCTTGTTGTTTGTGTTTTTTTTCAGGCAGGAAAAGCAGCAGGGGGGATA
>JBMOJO010000279.1:0-4730 GCA_049315745.1 Saprospiraceae bacterium
GGCTTTCGGGCGAGGTTGTTCGAGAACGCGCAAAAGTAAGGACTTAGCGCATGTATACTTCACTGCAATAGGTTTTGTGCAAAAGAATGGTCTAAAGCCCATTCCTATTCAATTTCTATTCAGCATTTTATAAAAAGAGGACCCTTGAATAGCCTCCAGCTTCAGCTGGAGGAACAAAAATTACAGCCCCCACTCCGGCTTTAGCCGAACTTCGGCATCGCTGATGTTGAGCGCAAGCATTGGTACTTGTTTTTTAGTCCATTACAAAGATACCGTGCTTACTCTTTTTTATCAAATCACCTTTGCACAAATCCTGTTGCAGTGGAGTATAATTTCCAGCTATCGCATTCGCTAAAAAGAAGGTATTTTTGTATCTTTGCGTGCCCGGAAAATTCCGGGTTCAAATCAGGTTAATTTCTTAGGACAGAAAACCGAGACTCATTATTCCCTGCATGGCAACAGATCAAAAAATCGTCCCCGTAAATATTGAAGATGAAATGAAATCGGCCTACATTGACTATTCAATGTCGGTCATCGTTTCACGTGCGCTGCCCGACGTAAGGGATGGGCTCAAGCCCGTACAGCGCAGGGTGTTGTTCGGAATGACGGAGTTGGGCATTTCCTACAATAAGCCTTTCAAAAAGGCTGCGCGGATCGTGGGAGAGGTACTGGGTAAATATCACCCGCACGGGGACAGCTCGGTTTATGATACGATGGTGCGTATGGCCCAGGATTGGTCCCTGCGGTACCCCCTGGTAGAACCACAAGGCAACTTCGGCAGCGTTGACGGCGACGGACCGGCAGCCATGCGATATACGGAAGCGCGCCTGCGCAGGATTAGCGAAGAAATCCTCGCAGATATCGAAAAGGAGACGGTTGACTTCATGCTCAATTTCGACGACTCCCTGGAAGAGCCGACCGTGATGCCTTCCAGGTTGCCGAATTTGCTGGTCAATGGCGCCTCGGGTATCGCGGTCGGAATGGCTACTAACATGATGCCGCATAACCTGCGGGAAGTTGTGGATGCCGTGATGGCTACAATTGACCAGCCGGAGATCAGTATCGCGGAAATCGGGCAGTATATCAAAGGGCCTGACTTTCCCACCGGCGGGATCATCTACGGGGTCCAGGGGATT
The DNA here is from genome assembly GCA_049315745.1 of Saprospiraceae bacterium. Lineage (GTDB taxonomy): Bacteria > Bacteroidota > Bacteroidia > Chitinophagales > Saprospiraceae > JADJPL01. Next base: position 1,137 of record JBMOJO010000279.1, read on the forward strand.
CAGGAAGCCCTTGAAACCGGCCGGGGCAGACTGGTGGTGCGCGGAAGGGCAGAGATCGAAGCGACCAAGACGGGGAGGGAGCAGATTATCATCACCGAAATCCCTTATCAGGTCAATAAATCTGCCCTGGTGGCACGCATTGGCGAGCTGATCAACGAACGCAAGCTGGAGGGCGCAAATGATGTGCGCGATGAGTCCGACCGCCAGGGCATGCGGATCGTGGTCGAAATACGCAAAGATGCACTCGCAAAAGTAGTGCTGAGCAAACTGTATAAATTCACCCCGCTCCAAACTTCCTACGGCATCAACAATGTGGCCCTGGTCGGCGGCAGGCCAATGCTCTTGAATGTCAAGGACTTGATCGAAGAGTTTATCCGCTTCCGCCTCGAGGTGATCGTCCGCCGTACCCGATACGACCTGCGCAAGGCAGAAGAACGCGCCCACATCCTGGAAGGCCTGCTCATCGCACTCGACCACCTCGACCAAGTGATCGCCCTCATCCGCGCCTCGGCTACCGTGGACGAAGCCAAAAGCGCCCTGATGGAAAATTTTGGCCTCTCCGAAATCCAGTCGAAAGCAATCCTGGATATGCGCCTCCAGCGCCTTACCGGGCTGGAACGCGATAAAATAAAGGAGGAATACCGCGAGATCCAGGAGAAAATCAACTACTACAAGTCGGTACTCGATGATACCGCCCTGCAACGCGGTATCGTAAAGGACGAACTCGCCGCCCTCAGGGCGAATTTCGGCGACGAACGCCGCACAGAAATCGTGGCGGCCGAAGGCGAGATCAGTATGGAGGACCTCATCAAGGAAGAAGAGGTGGCAATCACAATCTCCCATCTCGGCTATATCAAACGCACCCCCGTTTCGGAATTCCGCACCCAGGGCAGGGGCGGAAAAGGCGCCAGGGGCAGCAAAACCCGGGAGGAAGACTTTATCGAACACCTCTTCGTCGCCAATACCCACCATTATCTGCTTTTCTTCACGGAAATGGGCAGATGCTACTGGCTAAGAACTTTCGAAATTCCGGAAGCAGCCAAAACTGCCAGTGGACGGGCAATCCAAAATATACTGGCCATCGGAAAGGAAGATAAGGTAAAGGCTTACATTATCGTACCGAACCTCACCGACGCCGACTTTATCCATAACCACTATATCGTCTTTTCTACCCGGCAAGGGATCATCAAAAAAACTGCGGTCGAGGCCTTCTCTCGACCCCGCACCGGCGGGATCAACGCGATCACCATCAACGAAGGCGATCAATTGCTGGAAGCAAGGCTTACCGGTGGCGCCCACGAGGTATTCCTCGCCAGTAAACGCGGATTCGCGGTGCGCTTTCCGGAGAAAAATGTCCGCCCAATGGGCCGCTCGGCAGCAGGGGTCATCGGGATGACCCTCGCAGATGAAAACGATGCAGTAGTCGGGATGGTTTGTGTCGGGCCCGAAGATAAAGATGCTTCTATTCTCGTAGTCTCTGAAAAGGGTAATGGGAAAAGATCTGAAGTGGAGGACTACCGCCTGACCAACAGGGGCGCAAAAGGTGTCAAAACCCTCCAAGTGACGGATAAAACGGGCGAACTGGTAGCAATTAAAATGGTGGGCAATGCCGACGACCTCATGATCACCAGTAAAAATGGCATCGTCATCCGTATTTCAGTGGCAGAGCTGCCCGTCCTCGGAAGGGCTACTCAAGGGGTAAGGGCTATCCGGCTGGACGAAGATGATGATATCGCCGATGTGACCGTTGTGCTCGACGTCGAAGAAGTCAGCGAGTTGCCCCAGGAATAGCAGGTGGCTGCAGCGCAAGCCGTGTTCGCTGCCAAAGGCGGCCTGACTCGCGGGACAGCGTCTCTAAGGATAAATCTGGCGCGCTGTAGCGCATAAAGACGACCGGGGAGACATCATATTGTGCCAGGAGCAGGGAAAGGATCTGTCAAATAACCCCTTCCGGGCAGGCTGGGATATAAACCGGCTGTTCCAAGCCTGTGTTGACCCCGTACACCGCGTCCTTCATAACCTTTCCCGCCCTAAATGATTTTAACAAAAAATTATTTATTTTTATACCAACTTTTATCGGGTTTTTATGCCCATTAATTTTGATTTCTGCGCATACATTCAAAAAACTTCAAGGATTATGAAAAATTTTTTGTTCCTGATGCTGCCTTTTCTTATCCTGGCAACCGACGTAAATGGCCAGGAAGATATCAAGAAGGACCTTGGTGCCGCAAAGCGTGCATTGGCGGCTTTTACACTCGACCAGGCAAATAACAAACCCAAGTTGGGCGAGGCAAAAGAAGCAATTGACCGGGTAATGGCAACCTCAACAGGGCAGTCCACAGGGGCTGCATGGCAACTCAAAGGCGAAATCTACAACGAAATCGCTTCACAGATCATCCAGGTGCGCCAGCTCGGCTTCGGGAATCTCGAGGACTTGCCCAACGCCGAGAACCCCTCGGCAGATGCTTATTCCGCCTTCGTGAAGGCCCACGAATTGGCCCTCAAGGGCGTGGAGAAAAAAGATGCCCTGAAATTCCTCCAACTCTGCCAGAGCAACCTGAGCAACCTGGGGATTTATGCCTACGAAGCGCAAAATTACGCTGCGGCATACACGTGCTTCAACGCCGTGCTGGGTGCGCACGAGCTCCTGTCGAAAAATAGCGAAGCCAGCTCGCTCGACGTAGAGGCCGATTACCTGAACCAGATCTATATCACCGGTCTGGCCGCTATGAACGCGGGCAAAAAAGCAGAGGCTAAAGCCCTGTTCGGAAAACTTTTCGAGATCAAGTACGATAAAGGGGTCGTATATGAAGCCCTCTATCAACTCTATGCCGAAGAGGATATCGAAAAGGCCTACAGCTTCCTGGCAGAAGGCCGTAAATTGTTCCCCCAGGATGTGTCCATCCTGTTCGGCCTGATCAACCATAACCTCAAGACGGGCAAGCTCGACCTGCTCCTGACCGACCTGAAGGAAGCTATTGCCAAAGAACCAGATAATATTACGCTTTACAGCGTCATGGGCAACGTCTATGACCAGTTGTACCAGAAAATGCTGGAAGCCAACGAAAAGGCCAAAGCAACCGAATATTTCGACCAGGCCCTGACGTACTATAACGATGCGATTAAGAAAGACCCGAATTTCGTGGATGCCATCTACAGTGTCGGCGCCCTCTACTACAACCGTGCCGCCCTCCTGACCAAAGAGATGAATGCCCTCCAGGACGACTACTCTAAAGAAGGGATGAAAAAATATGAAGACCTGAAGGCGAAAATCTACGCGGAGTTCAACCTCGCACTGCCCTACTTCCAGCGTGCCGAAGCCATCAACCCCAACGATGTGAATACGCTGATTGCCCTAAAAGAAATCTACGCACGCGAAAATCAACTCGAATTGTCCCAGGAATTCAAAAAACGACTGGAGACCGTACAGGATGGCGGTAAAAATGCGGCCCCCTATTTCAAAAATTGATCGGTAGCCTTATGCCGCCGGCGCTTTGCGCCAAATTAATTTATTGAGGGGTTGTGTAAAAAGTCTTTTTATGGCGCTTCGCGCCAAATTTAAGTTTAAAACCGACGTGTTTTTCATGATTTTGC
>JBMOJO010000280.1:0-4707 GCA_049315745.1 Saprospiraceae bacterium
CTCCTTTATGCTCCAGGGTTACGGTATATTTCCCGGGGGCAACCTGGTAGCCCCTGTGGTCGCCATAGACAAACACTTCGGGTACGCCGGCCGCGGTCTCGGTGCGGATATCCCAGATGAGCACATTGATCCCGGCATTGGCCGGCAGCACCGATGGGGCAGGCGGGCCTCCGGGATAGTTTTTGAACAGGGTATCCCGCTTATTGGTATAAGCCCGGAGCAGTTTACCCTCAGTATTCCGGATTTCGAGCCGCAGCAGGTTGGAATCTGCTTTTTCTTTCAGATGGTACCGCAATACGACGCCGGTCGGAGGATTTTGTCCATATCCCGGGTTTGCGGCACTGCCCCCGTTCATCGGCACGGTGGGTTTGGAAGAGAATAGCCGCACGGCCGCACTGCCCAATACCCCTCTGGATTCCTGAATTGGTCCGAGGTCATCGAGTATCCAGAAAGCCCGGCCTGCGGTGGAGGCGACCAGGTCGTTATCCTGGATTTTGAGGTCGGTGACCGGCACGACCGGGAGGTTGAGCTGGAAACGTTCCCATTTAGCGCCACCGTCAAAAGAGATGTAGAAACCATGTTCTGCCCCGCCATAGAGTACATCTTTGGCCTTTTTATCTTCGCGGATAACGCGGAGAAAGTCGTTTTCGGCGATACCGGTATTGATTTTTGTCCAGGTCTTTCCATAGTCCGTTGACTTAAACGACATTGCGGACATATCGTTGAACTTGTACCGGGTTGCGCAGATATAGACGGTACCGGGGAGGTGGGGAGAGACCTCGATCGAATTGATCAGGCATTCCTGCAGGCCCCCCGGGGTAATATTCGTCCAGGTATTTCCACCGTCGCGGGTGAGGTGCACCAATCCACAATCGCTCCCGGTATAGATGACCCCCTTTTCGATGTCGGATTCGATCACATAGCTCAGGGTATTATAATTTTCCCCACCTGCGCCCTCATTCGTGAAAGGGCCGCCGCCTTGGCCCTGCCGGCTGGTATCGTTGCGGGTGAGATCGGGGCTGATGGCCGTCCACCGCATACCGCCGTCGGTCGTTTTGAGCAGCACATTTGCGCCGTGGTACATCGTTGAGGGATCGTGGGGCGAGGCTATAATCGGGGCATTCCAGTTGAAGCGGTATTTCATATCCTTAGGCTCCCAGGCCAGGTTGAGGGAGGGATAGGCGCGGATATCCTTGGATTCCATGGTGGTGGTGTTCAGGGCATCAATGATACCCTGGTAGCAACCGCCATAGAGGATTACCGGGTTATTGGGATCGAAGGCGATGAACGCCGACTCGCAGCCCGGGCCGGGGAACCAGTCGGTTTCGCCGATCCCCTGGCCATTTGTGCGGCTGGAGATTACAACGGAGCTGTTGTCCTGCTGCCCCCCATAGACCCGGTAGGGAAAGCCATTATCGGTATTTACGCGATAGAACTGCGCGGTAGGTTGATTGCCCTGCGTGGACCAGCTCGCCCCGGTATTGAAAGTGATTTCTCCGCCACCATCGTCGCCAAGGATCATATTCTTATTGTTTTGGGGGTTGATCCAAAGATCGTGGGTATCCCCATGCCCTACGCGGATGCGGGAGAATGTACGGCCGCCGTCAATCGAGCGCATCATAGGGGCGTTGAGGACATAGACCACATCGGCATTGGCCGGATCGGCAAACACTTCCATGTAATACCACGAGCGGGAGATGATGTCGTTGTCGGTGCTGAGGAGGGCCCAGCGTTGTCCGCCGTCGTCGGAGCGGTAGAGCCCTGCCTTGCCGCGTTCTGCCTCTACGATGGCGAAGACGCGGTCGGGATTGGCACGGGACACGGAAATTCCGCATTTGCCCAGGAGGGCAGGGAGGCCGCCCGAGAGTTTTTTCCAGGTTTCGCCGCCATCGGTAGATTTCCACAGCGCAGATCCTGGGCCGCCGCTTTCGACTTTCCAGGGCAGGCGCCGGTGTTGCCAGGTTGCCGCATAGAGGATACGCGGATTGTGATAGTCGAGGGAAAGACTGGAGATCCCGGTATTTTCGTCCACATAGAGGGTGCGTTTCCAGGTCTGGCCGCCATCGCTGGATTTATAGACGCCGCGATCTTCGCTCGGCCCATGGAGCGCACCCTGTACCCCGACCCACACCATCGAGGGGTCCTGGGGATGGACGGCCACATCGCTGATATGCCTGGAATTGGGCAGCCCCAGGTGGGTCCATGTTTTTCCGCCATCGGTGGATTTATACACCCCGTCGCCATAGGAGGTCATGACACCACGTACGGCGTGTTCTCCCATGCCCGCATAAATAACATTTGGATCGGATTCCGCTACGGCGATATCGCCCACGGAACTCGTTTTGAACTGGCCGTCGGAGATATTTTTCCAGGTAATCCCGGCATCATTGGTTTTCCAGATCCCGCCGCCGGTATATCCGGTGTAGTAGGTTTGGTCGTCACCGGGCACCCCGCTGACTGCCCCCGACCGGCCGCCGCGGAAAGGCCCGATGTTGCGCCAGGCCATTGCCTTGAAAGCAGAGAGGTCAATGGCTGGGGCCTGGGCGGTAGTTGGTTGGATTTTGCCATCGGTAGTTTTTGTGGTTTTCTTCTGGGCCAACAATAGGCCGGGCATCAGCATGCCGGTTAAGAGGATAATTAGGGCGGATGTTCTCATTTTATATATTTATGAATGAATGATTAATTTATCGTGCCCGTCTGCTCCTGTACTCACAGGATACCTTCGGCAGGCTCAAAGTTGAGGTTAAAAGCCTCGGCAACACCTTTATATACTACCTTGCCATCAACGATATTTAGACCGTGGCGAAGCGGCTCACTGTCCTTGCAGGCATTTTTCCACCCCTTCCCGGCAAGTTGTATGGCATAGGGCAGCGTAGCATTGGTGAGGGCGATCGTCGAAGTCATCGGCACCGCTCCGGGCATATTGGCAACGCAGTAGTGGATGATGTCGTCTATGATAAAGGTCGGGTGTTCGTGGGTAGTCGGGGAGGTCGTTTCGAAGCAGCCGCCCTGGTCAACGGCGACATCCACGAGTACCGTACCGGGGCGCATTGTTTTGAGCATGTCCCGCGTGATCAGTTTGGGCGCCTTCGCCCCCGGGATAAGTACCGCGCCGATAATCAGGTCGTATTCCCGGATCAGTTTTCGGATCGTATATTCATTGGAATAGAGGGTAGTCACATTTGCCGGCATGACATCGGCAAGATATCGGAGGCGGTTCAGGCTCAGATCGAGGATGGCGACCTGGGCGCCCAGTCCTGCGGCCATTTTAGCAGCTTGCGTGCCGACGACCCCGCCGCCGAGTACAAGTACTTTTCCCGGCGGGACACCGGGGACGCCGCCAAGCAGGACCCCCCTGCCTTTATAGGTCTTTTCCAGGTATTTCGCCCCTTCCTGGACGGCCATTCTTCCGGCTACCTCCGACATGGGGACGAGGAGCGGCAGGCTGCCATCGGCGAGTTCTACGGTCTCGTAAGCCAGGCAAACAGCTTTACTGTTGATCATCGCCCTGGTGAGGGGTTCATAGGAGGCAAAATGGAAATAGGTAAAGAGCAACTGGCCGGCCCGGACGAGTGGATATTCCTTTTCGATGGGCTCTTTTACTTTGATGATCATTTCGGCTATGCCATAGACTTCCTCGATCGAGGAAAGGATTTTTGCCCCGCTGCCAACATATTCCCCATCCTCGAAACCGCTATTGACGCCGGCAGTGGATTGCACATAAACTGTATGCCCCCGTTTGGTCAGTTCAAGTGCGCCGGCAGGCGTCAAAGCGACGCGGTTTTCATTCGTTTTAATCTCTTTGGGTACCCCGATAATCATTTTATTGGTTTTTTGATTTAGGAATTCCGCAAAAATAGGAATTCCCTACTTTGTTTACTCCCCGGAGTTGCGCACTTTTGCTACAATGAATGCAATTTTATGAGAAAATACGAATGGGTCTTATTTGATGCCGACGACACCCTGCTCGATTTTTCGCTTGCAGAAAGGTTGGCTTTTTCTGCAATGCTCCGCGAGTTTGGGATATTGGAGGAGGAAACACATTTTCCAGTGTATAAATCATGCAATAGCGAAGCATGGCGGGCTTATGAGAAAGGCGATATTGATGCGGTGACGCTTCGGGGGAAGCGTTTTTCAGATTTCAAGACAAAAGCGGCCCTGCAATACGGTCCGGATCCCTTTGAAATGAACAAATCCTACCTGAATAACCTGATCAAACATACTACGCCGATTGAAGGTGCTCTGGAGCTGCTGCAAGCCCTCCGGGCTCATCGCGTAAAAATGGCGGTAATCACAAATGGGCTTAAAGAGGTACAGCGCCCGAGGATTCAGGAGTCCGGTATGTCCCCTTTTTTTGAGTTTATCGTGGTATCAGATGAAATCGGCAGCGCTAAGCCGGACGCCCGTTTCTTTGCCCATGCCTATGCGGCCATGTGCTTTCCCGACAAACAGAAGGTGCTCGTCGTCGGGGATTCCTTCACTTCAGATATCGCCGGCGCCAGGAATTTCGAATTGCGTTCCTGCTGGCTCAACCCCGGTTCCCTCCCTTTTCCCGGCAATAATGGACCAGACTACGAAATCCGGTCGCTGGAAAATTTAAGGGATATCGTGCTGTCAGGCCCCGAAAACCCGGACTGATCGGTTTTGTGCCCCCGCGCTTCGGCGCTTCGCGCCGCATAATAATTTCGCGCTTGATTCATTGATTTT
>JBMOJO010000281.1:0-4698 GCA_049315745.1 Saprospiraceae bacterium
TCGCTTCGCGAAATCGTGAAAATGACGCGTCTATCAGAAGAATATTCTGCCGCCGTAGGCGGCAAAAACCTTTTTACACAGCCCCATAATTATTTGGCGCGAGGCGCCGAAGAAAGCGGGAGGCTTTAAAAATCCTGGTAGGAGGTATATAGGTTTGTAAAAACGCCGAAGTAGAAATTATTGTCCCCTGGCCAGGCGGGGCTTGGGCCTGTTTCGGAGCGGGACCGGTAGCCTGTCTTAATGCGCAGGTTGTAGAGCGGGTTAAGGCAATAGGACAGGTCGGCTTCCATAAAACGGATATTGCTTTGTGCGCCCTGGGCGGTAAAATTGCCGGTGGAAGAGGTGCGTGTTTCGTAGGATTTATAGATATCCCCACCCAGGTTTTGGCCGGCAGGATCTCTTCCGATTACGCCGGCGTGTAGGGCGAGCCTGCCCTGCCAGCGTTTGTAGCGGTAATGTGCCATGAAAAGCAATTCCCTGAAATTAGCGCCCCAGGGGTGGGCAAGCGGCTGGGCATAATGGCCCCAGTTGGTCAGTACTTTGAGGTGGCTGTAGATAAAAGGGCGGGCGATGTTATACTCTGCGCGGAGAAAGAGGTTTTCGATACCGAAGGCATCTCCTGCTTTAATCCCCGCCTGCCAGCTAAACATATTCGACCACGATCCTGCTTGCCAGTTAAACACTTCTTTTGAATTGAATTCGTCCATGCCCATCTGCCCGTAGAGTTTGACCCCCCAGGGGGATTGCCAGGAGCCTTGAAATCCCCAGAAGATATTGCCACCTTCATAGCCCTGGGCAAATTCGACCGGGCGGAACAGGATAACGGGGTTGAGGAAATTGACGTTCAGACGGTAGCGGCCCTGCTCATCGCCCCACATCAGGCCTTCAAAAAAACCGAGGTTGATAGAGGGGGAGAGGTGGAAGCTCAGGTAGTGCATGTTGAGGTACTTTCGCCCAAATACCCCGTCAGTCTCCACTTCCCGGCGGATATCATTCATGACCGCCCAGTAGTTTACATAGCGGAAGCGTTTTCCCAGCGACGTTTCAATCCGGAAAAAAGGGGCGTTGACCGCATTGTCGGAGATGAGCATAGAGCGGTAGCCTTCACCGATGAACTGTTTGCCGTGGCCCAGCCGGAAATGGAAGGTTTGGTTCGGAGAATAGGCCAGTTCCCCTGCAGCATAAGCGAAGTCAAAGCGCTCCCTGCTCAGGCTTTTGACCCGCCAGTACCCTGGGGCAACGGTAGAAATACGGGTTTGCTGGGCAACGTGTAAGGGGAAGCGGGCCTGGGTCTCGGCGATCGTCGTGTAAAAACTGACTTTTTTGCCCAAGGAGCCTTCCAGATGAAGCCCCCGGGTAAACTGAAAGATCCTGTTTTCTGTGTTTCCGTCGCTTGTCCCTGTAGAAAGGGCAAGCACCGGAAAGATGTTCAGACGGCCGTCGGCTTCGTTGAACGGTATAAGGGGTTCGGATAACAGTTTCTTTTTGATAAAAGCCATCAGTCCCTTTGTCGTATCGGGCGTTGCCGGGAGCAGGGCCTTTCTGCGGTCGAAGGTGTCCACTTCCGAACGTTTATAGGGCCAGATAGCCGTATGGAGTTGGTGTTTTTTGGTCAACAGGTCATTTTCGTACCACCAGCGCTCTTCCTGGTTGACCGGTACGCGCTCGTATTGGGCCAATAAGGTTTGGGCAGGGAAGCAGCAAAGGGCGGCCAGGAGGAAAAAATATACAACAGGTGGATAGCCGGGGGGCAGTAGGAAGCCCCAAAAGCGACTTTTTTGATTGTCGGGGATTGCTTGCAAAAGAATATACTGTCGGTTCAACGCCATACGGTTTTGATTGCTTCGAGGTAAGATAAGGGGAGGCCGAGGGCGCTGAGCTCACAGGGTTTGAATTTGCCCATGCCATAGTGTTCGTCGCTGATGCGGGGCTTAGCTCCGGCATTGGCCTGGCACGCGTAGAGGAGCACCAGAACATTGACCTGCTGGTTGACCAGGATGGGCACAGCGGTCAGGAGCTGATGTACGGCGATATCTATATCGAGTTCTTCTTTGAACTCCCTTACCAGACAATCTTCCGGTCGTTCCCCGATTTTGAGCTTTCCCCCCGGCAGGTCCCAGGTGCCGTGCTCGTTCTTCAGGAGGAGGATCTTATCGTCTGCGATACAAATGCCTTTGACCGATACCGGGTGCCGAAACGAAAACAGGTCAGAAGCCACTACCTTTCCCAACGTGTTCAGGAATAATTTTTTACTTGAAAATTTCAATGTGTTCAATCATGTATGTTTGTCTTGAGCAGGCATCGCAGTGGCAAAACCGGCGTTTTTCAACCTTCGATGGCCCTGTCGCGACAAGTTTGATATTATAGTGAATCCCTTGTGTGCAGGTAAATTACCTTTGAATTATGGCAGGAGCTGTGTGTCGGTGATCTTTCTAAGCGTCGTGGTCCAATTCCGAGTAGATGCTGTTCTGGCTGATAAATTCGGGTACAATTCGTTTCATGGCCCTTACGAGCTTATTCGAGGAATAACCACGATGGGCGCTGCCGATGAGTTGGTCAATTTTCGGGCCGATTTCTTCAAAGATCCCGGGGCGTACCTTTGCCCTGAATATTTTGGGGTGATGGGTCTCGACGACGGTTTCTTTTTTATCGAGCAGTTCTTCGAATAACTTTTCCCCTGGGCGCAGCCCGGTGAATTGTACGGCGATATCTTTTTCCGGGGTCAGGCCGGCAAGTTGTATCATGCGGTGGGCAAGGTCCAGGATACGGACGGGTTCGCCCATATCAAACACGAAGATTTCGCCTCCTTTTCCGAACGCGCCGGCCTCCAGTACGAGGCTGCAAGCCTCCGGGATCGTCATGAAGAAGCGTTTGATTTCAGGATGGGTAACGGTAAGTGGCCCACCGCGCTGGATTTGTTCCCTGAAAATAGGGATTACAGATCCGTTGGAGCCCAATACATTGCCAAAGCGGGTGGTGATAAACCGGGTGTAATTCAGGCCGGCAAAGTTGAGTGCCTGGACATAGATCTCCGCAATGCGCTTGGAGGCCCCCATTACGTTACCGGGGTTGACGGCTTTATCGGTCGAAATCATCACGAATTTTTCACAGCGGTAACGGGAGGCCAGGTCGGCAATTACTTTTGTGCCGAGTACGTTGGATTTAATGGCCTCTTCCGGGAATAACTCCATGATGGGCACGTGTTTGTAGGCTGCAGCGTGGAAAACGTAGGCCGGGCGGTAAACTTCAAAGATCCGCTGCATGCGTTCGTGGTCGCGTACGTCGCCCAGAAAAGGGATGAGCTTTCCGGAAGCGATTTCTTTCTCAAATTCCAGGGACAATTCGGCAAGGGGCGACTCTGCCTGGTCCACACCGATTACACAGGCGGGGGCGTGGCGCAGGAGTTGCCGCAGGATTTCGCTCCCGATACTTCCCGCACAACCGCTCACCAGCACCACTTTTTCTCTTATGGAATCGCATACCAGGCCCTCGTCCAGCACAATTGGGGAGCGGCCGAGCAAATCTTCGAGGTTGACGTTGAGGATTTGGCTGGCGTTGACCTGCCCATGGATCCAATGTTCCGCAGGGGGGAGTTTGAGTACTTGCAGGTTGTGTTTCAGGCAATCACTGATGAAAGAAGCCCTGCGGTCATCCGGCAGGTAGCGGATACCAATGATAACCGATTTGATACCGAATTTCCGTACTACGGTCTCGAACGTCTGCTGGGGGTTGAACACGGGGATACCGTTGAGGCTTTTTTTATGAACTTTGGGGTTATCGTCAAAAAACGCGACTACTTTATAGCTGTGGGTTGTGCTCTTGTGCAGTACCCGCTCCAGGATGCTGCCCATTTCCCCCGCACCAAAGATGGCAACATGCACGGCCCCGTCTTTCGGCCGCTTCAGCCAGTCGTACAAAAGGCGCAACCCGATGCGGAAACCTACGGAAAAGGTGAGCATGAAAAAATAATCTACGAGGATCACCGCCATGCCCCTGGAGCTGTGGGCGTTCAGAAAAAAAATCCCGTAAACCGTGGCAAAGGTCAGGGAAGAGGAAGAAACCGCGATAAAGACGGTCTTGTAATCCTTTTCGCCGATATAGCGGACAATAAGATTTGCCGTTTTGAAAAACAGGAAAGCCGCCAGACGCAGGGCCATGAACACAACAGTGGGAAGGGCAACCAGAAAACTTCTTGCAGCATCGTCGTTCAGTCCGTGCATCAGATAGGCAGCCCATAGCCAGGAAAAAAGCGCAAGGGCCAGTTCGAAAACCAGAAAAACGAAGCGGGTGGTGTTCCTGGCTACATATTTTTCGTTATAAGGCAGGTAGTCCGTAGGCATATTTCACGAGATTGAAGAAGGTCGAACAGGTCTTGTTTGTGCTGTAATGCCCGCAGAAAAAGGGGTAGAGTATTCGGCGCGTACGGGGCAGATGCTATGATAAGAAGCCCGCCATTGCCAGCCACTAAAACCCGGTCGGAATAAACACGGTAAAGATAGTTTTTTTATTAGACTTATTGCGATGGGTTATCTTGAGAGAAAAAATGAGCTATTTTTCGTCCACGCAGAGGCTTTTTGAGGGAGCATAGCCCAAGGGTTGTGTAAAAAGGTTTTTTACGGCGCTTCGCGCCGAATTATGTTTTGAGGGGTTGTGTAAAAAGGTTTTTCTTGGCGCTTCGCGCCAAATTAAATTTGGATG
>JBMOJO010000282.1:0-4685 GCA_049315745.1 Saprospiraceae bacterium
ATGTCTCCATCCAAAGAATATTTCGCCGCCGCAGGCGGCGAAAACCTTTTTACACCACCTCGGATTGGAATAGAAACATCGAAAAGATGTTTCTATTCCAATCCTTTTATTTTAAACCTGGCAATTTCAGGCGGACGATGTTCCAGCATCATTAACTGCAGCATTTCGCGGGCTATTTCCGGATAACGGGCCGCTAGATCCTGCTGTTCGCGCGGATCCTGATCGAGGTTGTACAGCTTTACCGGGGAAGGCCCTTGCTGCAGGTTGGTCCGCACTGCTTTCCAGGGCCCCTTGCGCAGGGCTTGCTGCCCGCCATACTCGGGGATTTCCCAGTAGAGATAGGGGTGGGTCGGGATATTCTTTTTCCCCTTTAGGGCGGGGTAAAAACTGATTCCGTCTATTCCCGTAGGGGCGGGGATTCCGGCGATATCGCAAAGGGTGGGCAGGAAATCCTGGAATGCGGCAAGATGTGCTTGCTGCTTCCCAGGTTTTATTTTTTTAGGCCAATGGGCGATAAGGGGCACCCGGATGCCACCTTCAAATAAAAATCCTTTTCCCCTGCCGTATTCGGCGGGGAAAGGCCCGGCACTGCGGAACAACTCCGGGTCAACACCGCCGGCAAAGGATGGGCCGTTGTCGCTGGTAAATAGGATCAGAGTGTTTTTGGCGAGTCCGAGTTGGGCTATTTTTTGGCGTAAGGCCCCCACTTGTTCATCCAGGATGGAAATCATGGCCGCATAGGTGGCCATGGGGGAGTAGTTGGGCAGATAGCCTTTTTCGCCGAGATAAGGTTTTTCCGGGCCGAGCTTTTCCCGGTAGTAGCGCACCCATTGCTCAGTGGCCTGCAGCGAAACATGGGGGAGGGGAGAGGCGTAGAGCAGGAAGAAGGGTTTTTTCCCCGCAGCGCGTTCAAGAAACCCTAAAGCCTCCTGTAGTTGAAGGTCGGGGGCATAATCGGCCCCCGAAAATTGGTTGTAGTGCGCGGCGTTTAGCGGGTCGGCACCCTCGGGCAAGCGGGTATTCGGGGAAATGACCGCGTTGCGCAGCGGGATTTTTTCCTCGTTCCTCCACTGAAATGGCGGATACAGGTTATGTGCCTGGCGCTGACAGTTGTACCCATAGAAAAAATCAAATCCCTGGAGATTGGGCCTTCCCTCGGACAGGGGCGCACCGAGGCCCCATTTTCCGACGCAGGCGGTAGAATAGCCCGCTTGTTGCAATACTTTGCCCAGGGTGACCGTGTTGGCGGGAAGCGGGCGCTGCCCTTCGAGATTTGGATCGGCCGCAGCTTTGGCATAATCCCACACTTCGCCGCGTGCTGCCCATTCGTCATTGCCCCGGATATATGCGTTACCGCTGTGTTTGCCCGTAAGCAGGACGCAGCGCGCCGGGGCGCATACTGCAGAGCCCGAATAAAACTGCGAGAAGCGGACGCCCTCCTTCGCGAGCACATCGAGGTGCGGCGTTTCGACAAAAGCCTGGCCGTAGCAGCCGAGCTCCCCGTAGCCCAGATCATCGGCGACGACCAGGATGATATTGGGCGGGCCGCCCGCCCGTCGCTCCGCCGGGATGAATGCCGCAAACAGGGGAAAGAGCAGAAAAATCAACGCACTCTTGCGCACCGCCCTGTCCGGTAATTGATTTGAGTGCATCATGGTATCTTTAATGTCCGTTAATCACGTTGCTTTAGCGCCCAACTACAAATCGCTGTATGGCATACCCTGTCTCTCCTTGCAGGCGAAGCAGGTATGTCCCTGCGGGCAGGCCGGAAGTGTCGAGCGTGAAGTGATGTTCACCGGAAGTATATTGTCCGCTGAAAACGGACTTGATCCGGCGGCCGGTCAGGTCGGAAATTGCGCAGTGATATTGCCCGCTCTGCGGAAGGGAATAGCGGACAAATAGCTGACCTTCTACCGGATTGGGGAAAAGGGTCAGCGGATATTCGTCTTTCCGGGGTGCGCGGCTTCCGGTCACCAGGCCGCCAAAAACCGGAGGGGGGAGCCGTTTGGTCGTGAAAAGACGGTATTGCCCGGGAAGGTAGGAGAGGCTGACGCTGCCCGAAGCCAGCAAAACACTGTCGCCGCTGAAATACTCATACACATAGCCGCTGCCCCCAAAATTGATGGAAATCGTCGCAGGAACCATTCCAAAATTACCGGCGATCCCCGCATCAAATTCCGCATGGCGGAGGACGACCGTTTTCTGCGTGGCATTGGAGAGACTGGTCTGAAACGTTGTCGTGTGAAAAACGGGATAATTGTTGCGCAGTCCCAGCATGGCGCGCGTGACATCGTAGAGGCGCTGCCTCGCGGGCACCTGACGATAATCCCATCGGATGGGTTTATTTGCGGTGCGGCAGCCTGGGACGATCGTCAGGTCAGGACAGGTGTTTATGGAGAAATCGTAGCCCAGCTCGCCAAATTGCCACAGCATCCGTGGGCCGGGGACGCCGTAGAGGAACACGACAGCCAGCTCACTGCGCGCAAGACCGGTCGCAAGGTCCCGGACCCGGTAGCTGCCGTCGGGGGATTGGTTGCCGAAATTATTATTTTTATACATCATGCGCTCTTCGTCATGGCTTTCGGCATACAGGATAGCGCCGGGGCTTGACCAGCCCCGGTTGCGGTAATCCAGGCCAGAGAGGTTATTGGTATAGCCCATGGCCGCCTCCAGAAATTCATGGTTGAGGTTGCCCCAGACCATCATACCCATATTGACCAGCTCGGTTTCTTCGTCGTTGTTGGCAAAATGTTCCATGATCACGTAAGCATTGGGGTCATAAGCCCATACGTGATCGGCGTAATCTTTCAGGATCGCGATGCGGGCGGGGTCCCGTTGCGCCATGGCACTGGGATTGCCCAGTGTGAAGGTTTGGGTAAGGCCCTTGGAGAGGTCGAAACGGTAGCCGTCAAACTTGAATTCTTCCTGCCAGTAGCGCAAAACCCTTTTAACAAAGGCCCTTGTGGCCTGGCTTTCGTGGTTAAAGTCGTGCCCGACGTTGAAATCGTGCCGGGGGGTTGGGTTGAGCCAGGGGTTGTTGATGGCCGGGCGGCGGTTCTCCTCGTCCCAGTAAAGTTGGCAGAATGGACTCTGGTCGAAGGCGTGGTTGAAGACGACGTCGAGGATAACGGCGATGCCACGTTGATGGCAGGCGTCAATAAACGCTTTGAGTTTTTCCGGCGGGCCGTAATATTTGTCGAGGGCCATGTGGTAGGAGGGGTTGTAGCCCCAGGATTCATTTCCTTCAAATTCGTTGACGGGCATCAGCTCTATGGCGTTGACGCCCAGGCGGCGGAGGTATTCCAGCGTATCGGTAAGGGTTTGGTAATCGTGCCTGCCAACGAAATCCCGGACGAGCAGCTCATAGATCTGTAGCCGCGATTTTTCCGGTTTTTGAAAATTGGGCACTTTCCACGGATAGGCCGTTTTGGGCCGCACCCATGTGACGACCCCGCTTGCTTTGCCCAGCGGATAGACGGGCAGGTCGGGGAAGGTCTGGGCGCTGATCCACTTGTCATTGGAAGGGTCCAGGACCATTTCGCTGTAGGGGTCGCCGATCCGCCGGCCGCCTTCGATGATGTATTGGTAAAAATGGGACTGGCCCTCGGTAAGGCCGCTTACATCGAGCCAGTGTAGGTTGCCATCGGTACTGCGGTTCATGAGAAAGGTATCGCTGATGCCCCAGTCGTTGAAGCTGCCGGTAAGGAACACGGCTTGTTTATTCGGGGCGAAGAGGGCAAAACGCGCACTGTTGGGGCTCAGGCGGGTGAAGCCCGGTACGGTACCGGGGGGAGGATCTACCGGCGCTTTGTTCACCGCCACCACATAGCTGAAACTTTTGACTTGCCGCTCTGTGGCCGTTTCGGCAATAAATTCGACTTTGTGGTTGCCCGAGGCCACCACACCGATCGTATAATCCAACTGGACGCCCCGGAGCTGCCGGAGCACGGTGCCATTGTCTAGCAAGGTCAGCGTAGCCGTATCCGAAGATCTGCCATTAAAGGGGATGGTATTTCCCAGGCTCAGGACGAGGTTACTTCCTTCCGCCGGGTTCATTGAAGTGACCAGGCCCGTCTGGGCAAATACATCGAGGAAAAAGTCTTTGTTGCCGGTATCCTTTCCTTCCTTCGAACCATTGGCATTTCTGAACACGAACGCCATTTTACGGATATCCTCGCTGCCGGGCACGCGGTAATAACTACGGATATCCGGCTTAATTTCGACCTTATAGAGATTGGTACGCCCCTCTACGGGGGTCATGGCCCAGGCGGGATTGGCTACCCCCCACTGGGTAGATACATACTTCCAGTCGCTGGGCTGGGTACTGAAGTTGGTGATTACCCCGGTGTGCAGATAGACCGTGCAGTTGCAGTCCTTCAAGCCTCCGTTTCCAAACCGTGCATCAAAATAGACCGTAACCGGCTCCCAGGGACGGGGAAAGAGGGGCTCAGACCAAACAGCAGCCTGGGAAAACCCCGCCAAGGGGTTTAGGAGGAGGCTGAGGGAGAACCACCCATATCCCAGCACTTTCCAGAAAAGCGATTTTTGCATAAATTCAATGATTTTTAGTCCTACTTTTGCGCGGTCAAAATAAGGGATTCCGGCGAAAAACCGAAGGAATACCAACAGAGTTATACTCGAGGCAAATAGAAATTGTGCAAAAGGAGTATAAAAAGAAGAGTAAG
>JBMOJO010000045.1:0-20573 GCA_049315745.1 Saprospiraceae bacterium
TCGTGAAAATGACGCGTCTCTCAGAAGAATATTCTGCCGCCGCAGGCGGCAAAAAACTTTTTATACAACCCCAAATTTTCAAATAGCCGAAACCTTGGCACAAACTCAAATGACGCTAGGTTGCCAATCATTTAATACTTTTCAAAAAAAAGAATAAATTTGTAAGAAGGATGATTTGAAATGACCTTTGAGAAAATTAACCAGTTGCTGAAAACGCACCGGACAGTCACGCTCATAACTGCCGATAGCGCTGCATTGATCATCAGCTTCCTGTTCAGGTCCTTCAAACAAAATCCGAACGGCTTCAAGTCCGATACCGTCTCCGAAAAAGATCTCACCGATCAACTCACCGATTACCTGTACCAACTCAACAGGGACGAAACCCTGTTCCCCAGGACGGCCAAACAATACCTGACCGACTGGACCAATGCAGGCTATCTGCGGAAATATCCGGTAAAAAACGATGAATTCCGCTTTGAACTGACCGCCGCAGCAGAAAATGCCTTCAAATGGATAGATAGCCTGGATAAAAGAGCGTTCGTAGGGCAGGAATCCCGCCTGAAAATTTTATTCGAAAGCCTGAAGGAACTCTCCAGCAAATCCAAAAAAGACTATGCCCTCAGGATCCAGGTCCTGGAAGCGCAAAAGAAAGAAATCGAACAGGAAATAGAAGATATCCGGCGCGGCAAAATGAATGTGCTCGACGACAGGCAGATCAAAGAACAGTATTTCTTTATCGAAGAAACCGCAAAATACCTGCTGTCGGATTTCAGACAGGTCGAACAAAATTTTCGCGACCTCGACAGAAGGTTCAGGCAGAAAATCATTACCAGCAGCCTCGCAAAAGGAAAGGTACTGGAAGACCTCTTCGAACAACAGGCCAACCTCCTGGAGGAAGACCAGGGTAAAAGCTTCAACGCCTTTTGGGAATTTCTCCTCTCGCAGTCAAAGCAGGAAGAATTCGAAAAATACCTCAACGACATCCTGGACCTCCCGGCAGTCCGGGAAGTCCAACGCGACCATTTCAATATCGCAACTGTACGGAACGATCTCATCGAAGCGGGGGATAAGACCAAACGATCCACCAATTCCCTGCTGGAACAGTTGAGGAAATACCTGGAACATAAGTCCTTTACCGAAAACAAAAGGATCTTTGACAACATCCAGGAAGCCCTCAAAATCATCAGCCTCCATACCGATAAAGATTTTACCAAACTCCATCTGTTGGAGCTCGACGATGCCGTACATATTGACCTGATCCTCGGACATGACTGGGAAGTCAAGGGCTTCAAACCACCCAACAAAATCAAGTTTTCAAAGCACACCCTGGAAGAAGGTGAAGCAAGCGGAGACAACAGCCCGTTGTTCGGGCAGTTTGAAATCAACGTCGCTGCACTGAAGGACAATATCAAAGCCGCCCTGAAAAATAAATCCCATATCACCTTTCCCGATTTTATAGCATTATTTGAAATCCAAAAAGGCCTCGCGGAAATCGTCGCCTACGTCCAGATCGCATCCAACGAAAAAAGCGGACATATCCTGAAACCGGATGTACATGATGTTGTAGAAATAGCAAACGCCCGGACGAATAAAAAATTCAAAGTCAAAATCCCGCAAATCATTTTCTGCAAATGAAAAAACCTTATTCCCATATCCTGGTCGCCCTGCTCAAAGGGATCGTTTACAGCCATCAGGAAAAGGTCTGGGACGATCTCCTCAAACCCGAAAACGAGGCGGACGTAAAAAAATATTTTGCCGACATCAATCTCGACCTGATCATTGACAAAGCCGAGGGCTACGCCTACCTCAGGCAAAAGCAAAATGAAGACGAGGAGGAAGATACCCCCAAACTCATCGAGAAACGGCAACTCAATTTCCACGTCTCCCTATTATGCCTCCTCCTCCGCAAACACCTGATCGAAAACGACAGGGAGGGCGAATCCACCAAGGCTATCCTGACCAGGACGGAAATTATCCAAATGGTAAAACCTTTTTATAAAGAAACAACCAACGAAGCCTATCAGCAAAAACAAATCGAAGCCGCAATGAAGCGGGTAATTGACGAGGGATTTCTCCGCAGGATGAAAACAGAAGACGAGCAATACGAAATCAACCGCATCATTAAAGCCTTTATCAACGCCGATGTAGTCAAAGACGGCCTGGACAAACTTCAACAATATGCCAACCAACTTTCAGCATGAACGAACTGGAATTTAATACGGACAATACCAAGATCGGCTTCCGGCTCCATTCGGTCGAGCTGCTGAACTGGGGGACCTTCCACAATAAAATATGGAGGATCGAACCCAACGGCAACAACTCCCTCCTGACCGGCGATGTCGGCTCCGGAAAATCAACCCTCGTAGATGCCCTGACCTGCCTTATCGTGCCCCACCATAAAATCACCTTCAACAAGGCGGCAGGCGCGGAAAGCAAAGAAAGGACCCTGGCCTCTTACATCCGGGGGGAATACAAAAATACAAAAAGCGACGACGCCGATTCAAGGGAAAAGGCCGTCTCGCTGCGCTACAACCAGGACGGCGAATCCTCGTTCAGCGTGATCATCGCCAACTTCTCCAACGAAGGCTACCATGAGTCGGTCTCCCTGGCACAGGTGTTCTGGCTCGAGCACGACAAGCCCCAGAAGCTCCTCATCATCCGGGAAAGGGAACCGCTCTCCGTAAAAACGCATTTCTCCAGCATCGAAGATGCCAAAGAACTCCGAAAGCGGATGAAAGACCTCCCGGGCACAGAAGTCTTTGACGATAATTTTTCAAAATACAGCCAGCGCTTCCGGCAGTTGTTCGGCATGCAGACCGACAAGGCCATAGACCTGTTTTACCAAACCGTTTCGATGAAATCCGTGAGCAGCCTGACTTTGTTCGTAAGGGAACAAATGCTGGAACGGACGGAAATCAAAACGCAGATCGAAGACCTGAAAAAACGCTTCGACGACCTGAACAAAGCCTACGAAGCGGTCCAGCAGGCGCGAAAACAGAAAGAAACCCTCGAACCCCTGGCCGATTTCTGCAAGCGCTTCGCCGCACATGAGGAAAGGCTGCAGGATATTGACCGCATGGTCGCTGCCGTACCCGCCTATTTCGCCTCGAAAAAAATTACCCTCCTCGAGGACGAAATCGCCGCCTCCGAAAGAAAGCAGCTCCAGCTCGAAGGGCAAATGCGCGCAATCGAAGATTCGCTCGGCACTAAACGGGAGCAGCGCTATCAAATCGCCCAGGATATCAGGACCAATGGCGGTGAACGCTTGGAAAATATCTCCAAAGAAATCGCCGCACGGGAAAACCTCCGGGAAGCCAAGAAAAAGAAGTACCAGGAATATTCCGATCTCACCGCCTGGTGTGGCCTCGAAACCGCCGGTACCGACAAGACGTTTTTCAGAAACCTCAAAAATGCCGAACAAAAGCTGGAATCCTTCCAGGAAAGGCAACAGGAAATGCTTGCCGAAAACGGAAAAATCGCAGGCCGTAAAAGCGCGATAGAAGAAAATATCGAAATAGAAGCCAAAGAACTCGAATCCTTAAAGCAACGGGAACACCAAATCCCCCTGGCATTCCTCGATATCCGTACACAGATCGCAAACGCCCTGGATATCCGCGAAACCGAAATCCCCTTCGCAGGGGAGTTGATGCAGGTCAACGATCGCGAAAAAGATTGGGAAGGGGCGCTGGAAAGGTTGCTGGGAGGGTTTGGGGTAAGTATGCTCGTCCCGGAAAAATACTACCGCCAAATCAGCGCTTATATCAATCAAAGAAAACTGACCGACGCCAGGAAAAGGGGCCTGCGCTTCGAGTACTTCAAAGTGCCCGCTACGCTCAAGTACCAAAAATTCACCGATCTTGACCCGGATTCAGTCGTCCATAAAATTGAAATCAAATCGGACAGCCCCTTCGAACCCTGGCTGGAAGCAGAACTACAGAAACGCTTCAACCTGCGATGCGTGGCGCTCGAAGAATTTCAGCGGATGCCCGGCGATGTCATCACCCGCGAAGGACAATACAAAACCGGAAACCAACGCCACATCAAAGACGACCGTCGGGACCTCCTCGACAAAAGGAACTTTGTGCTCGGCTGGAGCAACCTGGAGAAAATCCGGGCCGTCGAACATCATCTGGCCCAACTCCGTTCCGAAAATGAAGCCGTCGAGTACGCCCTGCGGCAGTTTAAATCCGAACTTTCAAACAATACCACCGCTCAAAACAAACTCTCCCAGTTAATCGCATTCAAAGATTGGAATACCCTCAACTGGAAAGATGAAGTGGATGCGATCGTCGAACTGCAAAAAGAAAGAGAAACCCTGCAAAACAGCAATGACCTCCTGAAAACCCTCGAAGAAAAATACGCGGCGGTCAACGCAGATATCGCCGCGCTCGATGAGCAATTAAGGGCAAAAGTGGGCGACGAACGCTCCCTGAGCGATCATATCCGGAAATGTAAAGATGATATTTCCGAATGCACCGCAACGATCAGCGACCTTCCCGACGAGATCAAAACGGCTTTCTACCCTAAAATCGAACAAGAAATCAAAGCCGTTGACTATACCGTTAAAAGCATAGACCGGATAAAGGAACTCGTTATCCGGGAGCTGCACGAAGAGCGAAAACGCGTTTCAGGATGGCAGAATTCCGTCAGGGACAAAATCATCCAGAAAATGAAGGAATACAAAGACAAGTTCCCTTCCGACGCACTCGACCTTTCCAATGAAATCGAGGCAAGGGGCGAATACCTCAACAAACTGGAAAAAATCGTCCACGAGGGCCTGCCGGCCCATGAGGCAACCCTCAAAACGATGCTGAACAAAAATACCATTGACGATATCGTCGCTTTCGACAACAAACTGGACATCCACGAAAAAGAAATCCGGACCAAAATCCGGAACATCAACGCGCACTTAAAAGAAATCGAATTCAACAAAGGCACCTATATCGAGCTGATTGCCGACCGGAACCGCGACTATGATATCCGCACTTTTAAGGAGGAACTCAAGGCATGTTACAGCAACATCCTGGATACCAATGATGCCTACACGGAAGACCGCTTCCGGGACGTACAGAAAATCCTGAACAGGTTCCGGAGCAATGAAAATAAAGATATCGAGTGGACCAACAAAGTCACGGATGTGCGGAATTGGTTTGATTTCAACGCGAGCGAGCGATACTTCGCCGATCATACCGAAAAAGAATTCTACGCCGGCAGCTCGGGCAAATCCGGCGGCCAGAAGGAAAAACTGGCCTATACGATTATCGCTTCCGCACTGGCATATCAGTTTGGGCTCAAAATCGGCGAACCCAAAAGCAAGTCGTTCCGGTTTGCCGTGATTGACGAAGCCTTTGGAAAAGGCAGCGACGCCAGCGCCGAATACGGCCTGGAGCTCTTCAAAAAACTCAACTTGCAACTCCTCATCGTGACCCCCCTGCAAAAAATCCACATCATTGAAAACTATATCAACGCCGTCCACTATGTCTCCAATATCGAAGGGAACAATTCCGCGATCCACAACATGACCGTGGAAGCGTACAAGGCGGCAAAACAACTGCATCAAATTGCGATGCAGGGCATTCCGTCAACAGAAATCCTCAAATGATCACACCGGGGGAAATAAAAGAACAATGCCTGAAATGGTGGAAGGACGTACTGGCCGCCGCCGTTGACGAAGCGCCCTGTTTCCCAAAAGCAATCACCCGGATCGGCAAGATCGGCCCAAAAGATATTTTGAACAGGATATCTGCCCATAAAGCCGCCATCGAATTGCTCCGGACGAACTCCAAAGCGTACAAAAAAAACGGCTATACCTTAATCACGGCAGAAAAACAATTCGATAAAATCGGGAAGCAGACGGTCCCGGAAAAAATCTCGATAGACAGCCTTGAGGATTATTTAAAAATTACCGGCAAAGAAAAAGCCTATCAGACCTTCCTGAAAAATTTGTCCCTGATCCGGGCCGGGCTGCCGTTGCTCCTCTCCTGGGTCAAAACCAACCCCACAAAGCTCATCGAGCACGACTCTTGGGCGGATACCCTGAAAGTTTGCAGGTTCTTCCTGGAAAACCCCGCGCCTAATGTCTATATCCGGCAACTGCCCATTGACATCCACACCAAATATATCGCCACACATAAAAGTATCCTCCAATCGCTCCTGGATGAGCTCATCCCGGAACACGTCCTTTCCGAAGAAACGAAATTTGAACTGCGTTACCACCTGAAATATGCGGAGCCGCTCATCCGCATCCGCTTCCTGGACCCCTCCCTCGCCTTCGTGGGCGATATAACGGATATTTCCCTGCCCCTTTCTGCGTTCGAGAAGATTACGGTGGGATGTTCCCATATTTTTGTCGCCGAAAACATCCTGAACTTCCTGACCCTCCCGGCCCTGCCAAAGACAATCGCCCTTTGGAGCGGCGGCGGGTTCAGCGTTGGCTACCTGAAAAATATTGACTGGATAAAACCCAAACAATTTTTCTACTGGGGCGACGTGGACGCCCAGGGGTTTCAGATCCTGCACCAATTCCGCTCCTACTTCCCCAACACCATTGCCGTGATGATGGACGAAGAAACCCTCTCCCACTTCAGTCCTGCGGAAGGTACCCCGGCCACCAAACAGGCGCTGACCCAGCTGACCGAAAGCGAGCAGAAACTATATGCGTATTTACAGCAAAACAATATCCGTTTGGAGCAGGAGAAAATCACCCAGGTATTCGCAGAGGAAAAAATCGCCGGCCTGTTCCGGGAGCCCCCGGAAGCTTAGCGCCCGCCCGCGATCAGAAAAAAATATCCAGGATAAGCAAAGCGCTGAAAGCAAGACTGGCAATCCCGTTGACGGTGAAGAAGGCGAGGTTGACCCTGCTCAGGTCGTGCGCTTTTACCAGGGTGTGCTGATATACCAGCATTCCGAGGAACAGCGCGGCCGAAAGCCCGCTAAGCCAGGAGAACCGCCCGTACGTTGCAGAAAGCAGCACACCGGCATACACGATCAGCGATGCGCTGGCGAAATGAAGTGCCCTGGAAAGCCACAAGGCCCGCACCGCGCCCAGACGGGCCGGAACCGAGTTGAGCTGCAGGGAACGGTCGAATACTTCATCCTGCAGGGCATAGATGATGTCGAAGCCCGCCACCCAGAACAACACCGCGAAGCTGTAGAGGATAGGCAGCAGGGCAAAGCTGCCCGTTACTGCCAGATAAGCGCCGATTGGGGCGAGGGAGAGGCCGAGGCCCAGCACAAAATGGCACAAAGCCGTAAAACGCTTGGTGTAACTATACCCCAGCACAACGACCATTGCTACAGGAGAAAGTGCGAAGCACAGGGGGTTGATCAACCAGGCGCATAACACAAACAGCGCTGCGTTCACCGCGACGAACACCAGTGCAGCCGATGGGCTGATCATCCCCGCCGGGATCTCGCGCGTCCGGGTACGTGGGTTCTTGGCATCAATGTCCCGATCCAGGTAGCGGTTGAAGGCCATGGCCGCGCTGCGCGCAAAAACCATACACAACACCACGAGGCCGAGCAGCCGCCAGCTAAAAACCTGCGGCTCCGCCAGCCATCCGAGGAAGAAGCCCAATAGCGCGAATGGCATCGCAAATACCGTATGGCTGAATTTTATCAGGGAGAGGTAGTTCTTCATATTGTGGCCGCTGCCGTCACTATGCCCGGTGATCCGAATACTTCAAATGCGTGTTCCCGAGTATTTTGCCGCCCGCGGCGGCGAAATTTTATAACCCGCGCTTAGGGGTTGTGTAAAAAGGTTTTTTACGGCGCTTCGCGCCGAATTATATTTTGAAAGACACGTCATTTTCAAGATTTCGCGAAGCGAAATCTTGAAAATGACGTGTCTTTCAGAAGAATATTCTGCCGCCGTAGGCGGCAAAAGACTTTTTACACAACCTCAACGATGATTTGGCGCAAAGCGCCGAAAAAAGACGTTTGGCACAAACCCGATATGGCGGGACTTTCGGAAAAGTCCGCCGAAGGATTAATTGCCGGGTGCGGGTGTCACTTCCCCTTCGATATTGACGAACGTCTCCGGCGGGTTAGTATTTGCGACGACCGTAACGCGGCGGCTCTGAGCGCCGGATTTGCCGGTAGAGTCGAACTGTACGACAATCTCGCCACTTTTGCCCGGTGCGATTGGTTCGCGTGGCCAGGTCGGCACGGTACAACCGCAGGTTGTGCGTACATCGCTCAGGATCAGCGGCTCGCTGCCGGTATTCTTGAACTTGAATACATGCTTGACCTTTTCCCCGGCCGCAACCGTTCCGAAGTTGAAGTTATCTTCCGTGAAGGCGATTGTAGTGACCGGGCCGGCAGGAACGGGCGTCTGTACCGGCGTGACCATGTCCTGAGGCTGACCGGGCTGAGGGGCGGCAGGCTCTTCCAGGCTTTGTACAGCGGCATCGCGTACACTCTTATTGGTGTTTTGGCAGCTTCCGAATACTACGGCGAAGAGGCCGGAGAAAAGCAGTGCTTTCATTACGTTACACATGTCCGAAAGGTATTTTTTGATTAAAAAAATTTGCATTTCAACACAAAAATAGCGGCCTGGGTTTAATTCGTTGCAGTTTTTTGGAAAGTATTTACGTGTTGCGGGCGTGAACCTCCTGTATAGTTGCCTTTGCGCCCGCTCAGCTCCCCCTGATCCATGCCTCAAATCCCTGTACATCTTTAGCATTCAGGCAGGCGGCTTTTCCGAGGCCGCCTTTCCGGGCGGCGAATATGCCATAGCGGATATCCCGGATACCTCCGACGCTGTGTGCGTCCGGGTTGACCGAAATCAGTGCCCCCTTATCGAGTGCGTAGGGCAGCCACTGCCAGTCCAGATCGAGGCGATACGGGTTGGCGTTGAGTTCGAGGGCTACGCCGTTAGCTATGCACGCATCTATAACTTTATGATGATCAATTGGATACCCAGGCCTCGAAAGCAGCAGGCGCCCGGTTGGGTGGCCGAGGATACGGGTACTGGGGTGCTCGACGGCCCGGATGAGCCGTGCGGTCGCTTTTTCCAATTCCATCTTCAGGTTGCTGTGTACGGAAGCGATGACGCAATCGAACCCCGCCAGGACATCATCGGGATAATCCAGGCTGCCATCGTGGAGGATATCGCATTCTATCCCTTTGAATATCCGGAAGGGCGCGAGTTCCCGGTTGAGTGTGTCAATTTCGGCAAATTGCAGCGCTACACGGGCTTCCGAAAGGCCATTTGCGTAAAATGCGGATTTGGAATGGTCGCTGATCAGGAGGTATGCAAACCCGCCTGCGATACAAGCCGCTGCCATTTCCCGTAGGGTGTGCAGGCCATCGCTCCAGGTACTGTGTGCGTGGACGACCCCCCGGATATCGCTTTCCTCGATCAGTACGGGCAGGCCGCCCTGTGCCGCACGCCCGAGCGACCAGGCGGATTCGCGCAACTCCGGGGCGATAAACGGCAAACCGGCCTTTTCGAAGACCTCCCCTTCGT
Organism: Saprospiraceae bacterium; assembly: GCA_049315745.1. Taxonomy (GTDB): domain Bacteria; phylum Bacteroidota; class Bacteroidia; order Chitinophagales; family Saprospiraceae; genus JADJPL01. The sequence continues at coordinate 9,470 of JBMOJO010000045.1, forward strand.
CCGAAAAAGTACTGTCGAGGACAGCAGGAAAATGCTGCTGAAAGGCCGTCAGGAAGTCCGGTGCCGCAGAATAGCGAAACTGTGCCGACCCGAATTGCCCGGGCGGGCACACCTGCACCCGCACCGGCAATCCCGACGGACTTTTTCCCGAAAAGCCACCGTCTGCTCCCGGTACGACCCCGGCAAGCGGCCCTTCCAGCATTTCGGGCGTCAGACCCTCGCCGCCAATCAGCAAATCTATCCCGTCCAGTACCGGGCATTTCCTGCGACAGGCGCCGCTGCTTTCGACCCGCATGCCCGGCAGGCGGGCGGAAAGGGCCAAAAGCAGCCCGGCAGCGTCCTGCTCGGCGCCGGCATAAAGAAACAGCCCGCTGGAAGCCTGTTCGTATTCCAGTTGCTTGCGGAGCGCCTCCTGGGTTTTCAGGCCAAAACCCTTGAGCTCGACCAGACGATTTTCGTTGATGGCATAGCGCAGCTCCCCGATCGTCTCTATTCCGAGGCCCTTCCATACCGCCCGCACTTTTTTGGGCCCAAAACCATTCACCCGGAGCATCTCCTGGACGCCCGCCGGGGTAAGCGCCTTGTACCGCTCCAGCGTCGCCATAGTACCCGTCTCGAGCAGTTCGCGAATTTTTGCGGCAATCGCCTTGCCCACACCCTTGATCTGCCCGATTGCTTCTTCGGGCATCCCCTCAAGGGGAGTGTCGAGCTTCCTCAGTTGAATATAAACGTTTTGGTACGAACGCACCTTGAAGGGGTCCTCCTCGTGGAGTTCCATGATCTCCCCAAGAAACTGAAAAGCCCGGGCGATTTCCTTATTGGTCATACTTATTTAGTTTTTATCGGCAACCTGATCTGCGAAGGGTAATCTGTGGAGTGGTGGACCTTATTATGGGCGACGACGCCGGTAGTTTCATCGAAGTTATTGCCCCCTGTGTTGAGGTTACGGTCAAAGCGGGGGAAGTTGCTGCTCGAAATCTCGATGCGAATACGATGGCCTTCGGCAAAATAATTGCTGGTCGCCATTGGGCTGAGCTCCAGTTTATATACTTTCCCGTTTTCCATAAACACTTCTTTATCGAAGCCTTCTCGATACCGTGCGCGCAGGATGGTTTCATCGAGGTTATAGGCCCTTCCGTCGGGATAGACATCCACGAGTTTGACCGTGAAATCGGTATCTTTGGCATCTGAAGAAACGTAGAGGGTCGTTTCGATAAATCCGCTGATCTCGACCCCCGTAGCGAGGGGTTCAGAGGTATAGACCAGGATATCCTGCCGCGTTTCCATCTTTTGCTGGTCGAAAGCACCGCCCTGTATGGCATTACCGGTACAACAGACGTTACCGCCGTAGGAGGGGACGGGGTTCATCGGGTCATAGGCAAACGCATCCGGTTGGGTAGCTTCCTTTTTGCCATAAGGCTGCAGGCTGAGCTTACCGTCGCCGTACAGGCTGTTTGCCCTGCCGTTGCTCTTCAGGTAATACGTTGTCATCACGGTGCCTTCCGGCGGCCAGGTTTCCGCCTGCTGCCATTTATTGATGCCCATCGTATAGTACTGCACCCGCGGAAGGCGGTCTGTGAGGCCGTTCTTTTCCCCCTTGAGCCAAAGATCAAACCAGCCGTAGGTCAGCTCGTCATAATTGAGCCGGGCGTCGCCGAGGTTGCGCTCCCCGACAATCGTCTGCTCGGTGGCGCGTTTAAAGGAACAGTGCAGCGTAGGGGCGATGACGAGGTACTGGTCTTTTGCCACGTCCGCATACCGCGGGTTGGTACGCAGGTGGTTGAAGAGATAAATATTGGGGGCGGCGGCTACATCGTACCAGGAGACAAACCAGAAAGCGGGCACGCCGAAATCCATATCATCGTGATAGAGGCCCCCTTTGTACCAATCCGGGTCATTGGGCTTCCTGCGGATCATTTTTTCAAAAACCCCGACAGATCCGTTCACATTTTTCAGGATATCCTGTAAAGGCAGGTGCCGGAGCCCCTTAGACCAGTCCACCGGCGGCATTTCCGGGGCAAGGTCGTAAAAGCGGGATGCCCGCACCAAATCTTCCTGGGTAGCATCTTTGGGAAACTGCGGGCGGATTTTATCTGTCTGGGTGCCGTACAGCCAGGCGGTAAACAGCAGCTGGTGGGCCCCACCGCGATACCAGTTGCCCTGCTCGAAGAACGGCCCGATCCTGCCGACCCCGGCGCCAAAGCCCTGCGGTACCATTGCCACATGGGCGGGATGGTCGAGCGCTGCAACTGCCATCTGCCATTCTGCAGTAGAGGAACACCCGATTGTACCGATCTTGCCGTTACACCAGGGCTGGGCTGCCAGCCACGAGAAAGCGTCGTACCCGTCGGTCGCAGGCGGCCCGAGGATATCCCATTCCCCTTCGGAGAAAAATTTGCCCCGTTCGTTCTGAACGACATAAGCGTAGCCTTTCCGGACGGCCTCGAGGGCGGCGGTATAGACGCCGGTGCGCATTTCGCCATCCCCCCAGGAATTGAAATTATACGGGGTTTTTGACAGGATTACCGGCACCGGTTTGTCGGTTTTCGGGCGAAAAATATCCGTTGCGAGCCGGATCCCGTCGCGCATCGGCATCATCACCTTTTGATCTACGACCGCGATTTCCTGCAACTGCCTGAACACGTCCTGCTGGGCAAAAGCAGGGAAGCGGCAGCCTACCCAGAGGAAGGCCGCGACAAATGCCATTTTAATCAATTGCTGCATGCTGAATAAGTTTTAGGTTATGGTAATTCGAAGCTGATACGGCCATTAGGGTTTTGACCGGCAAGTTCGCGCAGGAAGCTTTCGTCCAGCGTCGCACCGATGCCCGGGCTGTCGTCCGGCACACATACCCTGCCATTGGGTTGATACTCCAGTCCACCGGTAACGGGGTCTTCGGCGAGCATGAGCGGGGCATCGAGGTCGAAATAGCGCACCTGATCAAAGGCAAGGGCGAAATGTGCCAGGGCGCTCATCCCGATGCGGGTCTCGGAGAAGCAGCCTACCTGACAGGGGACCCCTGCGGCTTCTGCCAGGTGCACGATCCGGGTAGCGTAGTGGATACCGCCCGATTTGGAGAGCTTGATGTTGAACATATCGCAGGCGCCTTCCTGTAGCAGCCGGACGGCGTCTGTGTGGTCGAAGAGCGACTCGTCGGCCATGAGGGGCACAGGGCTGTGTGCGCGCAAATACGCCATAGCCGCTACTGCGGCAGCCGGCAGCGGCTGTTCGCAGTACTGGATGCCGAAGGGGGCAATCCCCCGCAAGACCTGGAGCGCCGTTGGGCCGTCCCAGGCCTGGTTGGCATCTACGCGCAGGGGGATTTCCGGGCCGACAGCCGCGCGCACTGCCGCTACGCGATCAATATCCAAAGGGTAGCCGCCACCGAGTTTCAGCTTTATAGCGGGAAAGCCCGCCGCCGCAAAACGCTTCGCAGCCGCTGCCATCTCCCCCGGCGAAAGCATGCTCACCGTCATATCTGTGGTCAATTCCCGGCTGTTTTCCCCGCCCAGCAATGCGTACAAGGGGATCTCCAGCAGCCGTGCCGCCAGGTCGTGCAAAGCGAGGTCAAAAGCGCTCTTGATGCATCGGTTGGCGAAAATTGCCATATCCATCGCTTTGACCGCCGAGCGGATAGCCAGTGGATCTTTTCTCAGGAGCACTTTTGCAAGGACCGGCGCCACGGCGAAGGCGCCGTCCTGCGTCTCCCCGGCAATGCGCAGGTAAGGACTACACTCGCCCAGGCCCTGCAGCCCATTCTCTGCCGTGATACGCACTAAAACGTTCCGGGCATGGGTGATCGTCTCAAGGGAAATCACAAATGGCTCGGAAAGCGGAATGTCGAGGCGGAATACCTCGATTTTTTTTATCCGTGCCCTGGAAAATGTAGTCATAGCGCTAAAAGTTCAAATAGGTTAAGCTCCTGCGGCAGATATTCGCCTATCCCGAAAAGGCCATTGCGGCAAGTCCGGCAACTGTGGCGATGCAAGAAATTGTCTGCCCCAAAAATGCACTTTTTATCCTGCTTTTCGTTTATTTTTCGTCCTTTGTGCGGATAAACCTCCAAAAATAAAAAATGCTTATGTCGGTAGTACTGGAAGGGCTTTCAAAATCTTACGGCGGCCAGCGCGCCATTGACCGGGTCAGTTTCGAAGCGCGCCCCGGCGAAATACTGGGTTTTTTAGGGCCCAATGGGGCGGGCAAAACGACAACGATGAAGATTATCGCCGGTTATCTCGCCCCAACGGAGGGCAAGGTACACGTCTGTGGTATTGATGTTGGGGAAAATTCCCTGGAGGCACGCCGCAAGCTGGGCTACCTGCCCGAGCATAACCCCCTGTACAAGGATATGTACGTGAGGGAATACCTCGCCTTTGTTGCGCGCATCCACAACCTTCCGATGCCCGCCCAACGGATCAACGAGCTCATCGGGCAGACCGGCCTGACCCTCGAGCGCAACAAACCCATCCGCGCCCTTTCCAAAGGTTACCGCCAGCGGGTAGGCCTTGCCCAGGCGCTCATGCACGACCCGGAAGTGCTTATCCTCGACGAGCCTACCACCGGTCTCGACCCCAACCAGTTGTCGGAAATCCGTGCGTTGATCCGCTCCCTAGGCAAATCCAAGACCCTGATTTTTTCTACCCACATCATGCAGGAGGTCGAAGCCGTCTGTGATCGGGCGATCATCATCAACAGAGGGGAGATTGTCGCCGATGAGCCAATTGCCCAGCTCAAACAGCGCCTGCAGGGGGGGAAATCCATTACCGTAACGTGGAAAACTGCACCGCCGTCCGGGCTTATCGGAAAAATCGGCGGGGTGCTCCGGCATACCGCCCTTGGGGAGAACCGCTTCAGGTTATTTACCGCAGCAGATCGCGACGTGCGGGAAGAAGTGTTCAAGTGGTCTGTCGCAAACCAGTACATCCTCCTGGAAATGCAGCAGGAAACATCTTCGCTGGAGGATATCTTCCAGCAGCTCACCCGGCAGTTGCCCGAAAATATCGCCCAGGATGTATCCTTATAAGTACTGCCTCTTTTATTCCTGGCTCCTGCTGCTCCCCGCTGCACTATTGCCCGCACAATCCAGGAAAACACCCCTGCCGTTGTGGAAAGACGGGATTTACCGCTCTGTGGAAGACTTCCGCGCCAATCGCCCCTGGCTCACCTGGAAGGAATTGCGGGGCAAGTGGTTTTTTAACCCCGAATCCGGGATTACGACGATCGCCGAACTCGCCCACGCCGACGGAAGGCCATATCCGGCAGACTCCATCGCGTTGATTTGCCTGAACGGCCAGACTTCCCTCCGAATCCCGGCAGACAGTACCCTGCGTTCTTCCGCCGTATTTGCCGCATTGAAATTTCCGGGAAGGATTTCCTATTTCACCTACGAAGCTGCTATTACCGACACCGTTTCGTTTTCCGCCTACAACCCCCTGTCCGGAAAACCCTTTCGGCAGGCACGGCTCCCGCGGACTGTCCGGGAGTACCGGGAGCGTATTTTTATCCTTGAGACTGGCGAGGTGCACACGTTTTCAGCGGAATCCCTGGTGCGGTCAATGGGTGCCGACCCAGAAGTGAGCCGCGCGGTATCGCTTATTCAGGAAACCGAAGTGGAGGTGCTGCGCAAGAAACTCCTGCGCGCTATCGAAGTGTTCAACGAGCGAAATCCCGTTGACTGGTAAGCATTTGGAGGCTTTGCTGCAACAAAAGGACCGAAAGCCGGGCAAGCTACCAATACCCCGCGCCGCAGCAAAGCCTGAAAATGATCAGCAATACCGTTCGAATGCCATCTCGAGGTTGGCCGCGATGATTTCCGGAGAGCGCCCTTCGATGTGGTGCCTTTCCAGGAAATGTACCAGTTTGCCTTCTTTAAACAGCGCAATAGCAGGAGAAGAAGGCGGGTAAGGCAGCATATACTCCCTTGCTTTCGCCGTCGCTTCCTGATCTACGCCGGCAAAAACAGTGACCAGGCGATCAGGCTTGTGCTGCCCCTGGATCGCCTTCCGGACGCCGGGACGGGCGTTACCTGCGGCACAACCACAAACCGAGTTAACGACCATGAGTACAGTGCCTTCATTATTGCCCAATACCGCGTTGACCTGCTCGGCGTTTTTGAGGCTGTCAAAGCCGACATCCACAAGTTCCTTAGCCATGGGTGCGGTTAATTCTGCTGGATACATGCGATAATAAATGTGTTGGTGATTAAATTTATGGTAAACAGCGGCCTGTCGGTGGCAAAACGGCGTTTTAGACCACCCTGGCGGGGCGTTAACCGCCCATTTCTCCGGCCTTTGTTGTACCCTGCTTGTTTATCATACAACATTACAATTTTATGTGGCCGTTGGTTCACTGTGGGCGGGGACAGCAGGTAGGGCCACGGGAGCCTGTTGAGGTAAGTCGAAAGCCTGAATACATAGTAGACTTGTTGCGATGGGATTCTCATTGGGTAAAAATGGCTCTTTTTCGCCCACACTGCACCTTTTTTCGGTCACGTAGCTGGGCTACGCTCCCTCAAAAAGGCTTCGTTTGGTCAAAAAATAGCTCATTTTTCCCACAATGATTACCCATCGCAACAAGTCTAGTACTTAAAGTGCCCATCCGTGGCGCTCCCAGTCTTCCTCGTAATCAATATCCGGAAGCGTGGGCAGCATAGCAGCCTTTAAGCCGATCTCTGCCGCCCGTTCCATCGTTTGTGTAAACACCGCCCCCGTGCCCCAGGCGATATGTTCAAACAAGATGCTGTGCGGGCTGTGCATTCCAAGCAGGTAATAGCCCCCATCAGCCGAGGGGCCGATGACCAGTTGATGCGTGCCGAGCAGGTCGAACGCTTGGTGGATCAGCGCCGGTGTAATCGCAGGACAATCGCTGCCGATAATTATTGCACGCCGGTATTCGGCGAGCGCGGTTTGGAATGCCTGCAACATTCGTTCCCCAAGCCCTTCACCCTGTTGAAGGAATTTTTGGAAATTATCGGCAGCCCATTCGTCGCCATGCCCGATATGGTCGCTGTAAAAGAGCAGGCGGGCGGCATCCACCTGCGTACATACCGCGCGGGTATGGCCAAGCAGGGCAAGGTAGATGCGCAGGGCCACCTCCTCGCCGGCTGTCCGCGCAATCCGGGATTTCACCTTTCCCCTGACCGGATTTCTGATAAAAATGAGCAATGCGTCCTGCATCATGTGTACGTCGGGGAAACTCAGGTCTCGACCGATTCGGTTTCCAGGATAAACCAATCGCCGGGTTGCGCAGTCATTACATTCGTATCCGGCTGAAAGGTAAGATGCAAAAACTGCCCGGCGATAAAGATGCGTTTGCGCACCCCGTCAGCGAGATGGGCCTTGAACCAACATTGGGAGACCAGATAATCCATCCATAAGTCGCGCAAATGCCGCCACTGAAGCGCAAATTCCCGCTCGGCGGGGGTGCGCGACATAAATCCGCCACCGGGCAGACAGGTGATGAAATCCGTCAGGTGACGGAAAAAATGGCGGTATCCTTCCGTGCAGGGGCCGTCCATGGGCGCTGTACCCATACGTTCCGGAAGGGGGCTTCCCTTAAAAAACATGCCGAGTATATCTGCTTCCGCAGGCAGGCCCTGGAAGCGGTCTGCACCTACCCGGTGCACCTGCATCGGGGCATCGGTTTCGCTGGGGTACAGCAGCTTTGCTGCCGCCCCTTCCAGCGCCCGCTGGAATTCGTCCTGAACCATAAACGACTTTTTCTGTATCTATTTAGCAGTAGCATCAGCGGCTTCGCCGCGAAGAATTTTATTTGGTTTTCGTGCATTCTGTGTGCGCAGACGCGCACACAGAATGCACGAAAACCAAATATTATTTCCTGGGGCAATGACCTTCTAAATAGATACCTTTTTCTGAATACGAGTCAAAAATCCGGCCTAAATTAATAAAAATCGGCAAAGGCGCTGCTGAAATATCCGGCGTCAAAATCCCCGGTTCGACGAAAGCGCTTCCTCAAAAACCCTCAGCCCGGCATCAATTTCTGCTTCCGTCACCACCAGCGGCGGGATCCAGCGGATGACGTTCTTGTAGGTACCACAACTCAGGAGCAACAAGCCTTTGGCAATACAGCCCTGGAGGATCCTTGCGGCCGAGGCCGCATCCGGGGCGCCGTCGGGCATTGTAAATTCTACTGCGACCATCAGCCCCCTGCCGCGCACATCGCCCATCGTGGGGAAACGCTGCTGCAGCCTGCGCAGGCCGGCTATCAATTGTGCCCCGCGCAGGGCCGCGTTTTCTGCCAGGCCTTCTGCCAGCATAACGTCAATAGTGGCACAGGCCGCCGCGCTGGCTATGGCACTGCCGCCGCCATAAGTCCCGCCATGGGTGCCGGGGGTCCATTTGTCCATGATCTCCCTGGAAGAAGCGATCGCCGAGATCGGCAGACCGCTGCCCAGGCCCTTCGCCATGACGATGATATCGGGCCGTACGCCCGAGTGCTCGAAGCAGAACAACTTGCCCGTGCGGCCAAAGCCGGTTTGTACTTCATCCAGGATAAGCAATATGCCGTGCTCATCGCAGACGCTGCGCAGGTGGTGCAGGAAGGCATCGGGCACAGGCACATACCCGCCTTCCCCCAGCACGGGTTCGATGAGGATAGCCGCGGTTTCGTCCGGGGCCGTTTGCCCCTGCAGGAGCAGGTCGAGCTGTTTTTTGCAAAATTCGAGGGTCGTTCGCTCATCCCATCCATAATAGTAGGTATAAGGAAAAGGCGCGACGAAAATACCCGATGGCAGGGGTTGGTACTTATGGCGATAGACCGTTTTAGAGGTCGTCATGGCCATAGCCAGGTGGGTACGCCCGTGAAAACTGCCCTGAAAAACGATGATATTCGGCCTACCTGTTGCTGCTTTTGCCAGTTTCACACAACCCTCCGTAGCCTCGGCGCCGCTGTTGGCAAAAAAGAAACGGTCAATATGGGACGGGGTGATGGCATTCAGCTTTTCCGCCAGTGCGACAGTGGCCGGAGGGATGACGCAGTTCATCTGCCCGAACAACAATTGGCCTGCTTGTTGCCGGATGGCCTCTACGACCTGCGGGTGGCAGTGGCCGGTATTGATGACCCCTATTCCGGAAGTAAAATCCAGGTACCTGTTGCCCTCTGCATCGTATAAATACACCCCTTCCCCGCGAACAGGCTGGAACTGGGTCAGGTGGGTCCATACCGGGGACAGTAAATCGGTAGCGGCGATGGTGGTGGTCGTCATTTGTATTGTTCTTTTATTTAAACAGCGGGTATTCCGGCCAATTCAAGGGTGGCGTGGAGTAAAACGTTGGCACCGTTAAAGGCATCCTGCGGTGCTATGCTTTCCAGCTCATTGTGGCTCAGGCCATCTTTACAAGGAATGAAAATCATGGAAGTGGGCGCCACCCGTGAGATATACACCGAGTCATGGCCTGCGCCGCTCACCATTTCCATAGCCGGAATGTCCAGCAGGTCCAAAGCCTTCTGTACAGCCTGAATGCAGCGCGGGGCAAAAGCCACCGGCGGGGAATACCAGATTTCGCGCAGCTCAAAATCTACCTTTGACTTGCCTTTTGCCCCGGCTACCATTCCTTTTAGCAGCATATCCATAGCTGAAAGAATTTCGGTGTCGGGATGGCGCAGGTCCACGGAGATGGTTAGCGTTCCAGGTACGGTATTTTTGACCCCCGGCGAAGCATCCAGGTAGCCGATGGTAGCACGGGCCTGCGGGCCGTGTTGTTCGGCAAGTGCATATATTTGCTCCAGGATGGGGATGGCTGCTTTTACGGGATCAGCCCTGTAGGACATGGGCGAGGGCCCAGCATGGGTTTCCCTGCCCGTCAGTACCAGGTCGTACCACCGTATGCCTTGCACCCCGGTGACCACGCCGACGGATTTCCCTTCCATTTCCAGGATAGGGCCTTGCTCGATGTGCAGCTCCAGGGTAGCAGAATAGGGCCTGTTTCCGACTGTTGCACTGCCTTTATAGCCGATGCGCCCCAATTCTTCACCCAGTGACTTGCCGTCTTTATCCACCCGGGAATAGGCATATTCCAGGGAAAATGCGCCCGCAAAAACCCCTGAGGCGATCATGGCCGGCGTAAACCGGGCCCCTTCCTCGTTCGTCCACGACACCAGCTCGATTGGGCACTCGGTAAGGATGCTGTGGTCGTTGAGGGTTTCTACCACCTCCAAAGCGGCGAGTACGCCATAGGCCCCGTCGTATTTTCCACCCGTGGGCTGGCTGTCGAGGTGGCTGCCGATGAGTACAGGCGGGCGGCTGTTGTCCAATCCGGGCCTGCGGGCAAAAATATTGCCTAATTGGTCAATTTCGACCTGGCACCCTGCCGCCTCGCACCAGCGGATGAAGCAATCCCGGCCTGCCTTATCCTCGTCGGTCAGTGCGACCCTGCAAACCCCGCCTTTGGGCGTTCCCCCGATTTCGGCCATGGCCATAAGCCTGCTCCAGAGCCGCTGCCGATCAATACGCAGAAGGTTAATGTTACCTTTCATATCCATCTTTTGTCCAGGGCTCGACTGTGTAGGAAGCCCATTTCCTGACTTCATAATAGACCGTCGAAGTCGTATCATAAATCCCTTCGATCGGGTGGATTTTCTTTTGCAGCACCTCCAGGAGATGCGCATTGTTCATACACATCAGATTGATTTCTATTGCAGAAGGACCGGAGGTGATGGCCAGGAATGAAACCTCCTCGATCCTTGCCAACTGGGTCGCTACCGAATCAATCAGGGAAGAAGGCTTCACATCAATCGTGACCCTGCTGTACGAGTTGAAGGATGCTTTGGTGGGGTCAACCCAGCCAAGAATGTGCAGCGTTTTGTCGGCCACCAGTTTATTGTACCGGTTCCTGACGGTAGAGACGGCTACGCCGAGCTGATGGGCGATATCGGTAAATGACATGCGGCCATCTTTCCTGAGCAGGTCAATCAGCTTTTGGTCGAAGGCATCCATTTTTGAAAGCTCACTTGTCATAACCCCGCATTAACTGCAAAATTGACGATAAAAGTCAAATTTAATGATTTTTTTGCAGTAAAAATATAAAATAATGCAAATTATGCACCTTTGGATGCATAATTTGCTTATTTTTACGAGGCACCTACG
>JBMOJO010000283.1:0-4657 GCA_049315745.1 Saprospiraceae bacterium
AAAAAGATGTCTCTATCCAAATTTAATTTGGCGCGAAGCACTAAGAAAAACCTTTTTACACAACCCCAGAAGAATATTCTGCCGCCGAAGGCGGCAAACTTTTACCACAACCCCTGATCGTTCAGACAGCCGCTTTTGCTGAAAGCGGCTGTCTGAACGGTCGTCACTGTTTCACCACATGTGCCTTATCGCCGGCATCGTTGAGCAGAAAATAGGTGCCGGCAGGCAGCCTGGACAAATCAATGCGGTTGGTAGCCTGCACCTGGCCTACCAGCCTGCCCGTGTAGTCAAAAATGCGATAGTTGCCCTCCTGTTCCAGGAATACCCACCCCGAAACAGGGTTGGGAAATACTTTTAGCGTATTTACGGGTGCGGAAATCTGCCGAACCGGCGTAACGCTCTGAGGAAATGCATAAAAGGTCAGGCTTCCACTGATTTCATTTGCCAATACGATCATCGCCGTATCATTCGGGCTGTCCTCAGCAGAAATAAACAGGATCCCTTCGGGTCCCCGGTCGCCGGTATTGGAGGATATACTGCGATTGTTGGCATACCGCACAAAATAGGGTGCCTGGGGGTTAGTGACGTTGAAGACGATCACCCCGCCCACGCGTTTCAGGGAGATCATCGCATACGTTTTGCCATTGATTTGCGCAGCAACGACCTCTTCCGGCTCTGGCCCCAGGTTATCGCTGCGGTCTTTGGCCCGGACGTTGGTGTTCCCGGCATTGAAAATGGCCCCGTACACCGGGTCGGCGGCGATAGCGCGTTCGAAAATATCCCCGCTTTCATAAACCAGCTTGCCCTGCTCGTCCCAAATCCCGAACGAACGGCCACCAAATGAATAGGCCTTATCGTAATCGCCGTCACCATCTGTATCCCCAAATTTACTTGAAACGTTCAGGCGCCCGACACCTGAAGATAATTTGAGCAGGCTCCTGTTGGGAAATGCGCTCGAGTCGAGCGGAAATTCTACAAAGCCGAAACGCACTTCCTCCACAAGGCCGCTGTAACTTCTTGGGCTGCCTTCATTCGCCGTAAGCAGGTACTGCTTGCCGCCAACACTGAAATGGCTGATACCGTCCGGGGAATAAACCCCCAAGACCGGATAATTCGCCATCAGGACCTGATCCCCAAGATCAGAAATATCGAGCGCATTGCCCGGCAGCATGTGATCTTTATACCCCAAGGGCAAGATTGCCGAAATTTTCGGCGTAACCAGGTCAACCACGGCCAGGGCATTGTTCTCCTGAAGCGTAACATAGGCTGTACGGCCATCGGGCAGGACGGTAACGCTCTCGGGTTCCAGGTCCTGACTCACCGATGCGTTCGGCCCGAAAATCCGCACGCCTGCCGCCTGAAGTTGTGCCTTCTGTCCATCGTAAGCGGAGAAGTCCAGCGTTTGGACGCTGCTCTGCTGAATATCGGCGATATTTTCAGGTAAGGTAATGATGGAAATACTACCGGGCGGATCAACGCCGTAATCCGCGGCCGGCTCGCCCTCATTGGCTGTAACGATGCGCTTGCCGTCTGGTGTGAAGATCAGGTAATCCGGCAAAACACCTACCTGCACCTGCGCAAGAAAATCGCCGTCTTTGTTGAAAAACACCACACGCCCGCTGCCAAAATTAGCCCCCTGGACTGCCGCGGCCAGTATCCCGTTCCGGGTAGCGACCCGCTGAATAGAGATTCCGTAAGTGCTCAAGTCCACCGACTTTAACAATGCCACTGCCCCCGTTCCGTTGAAGGACAAGATTTCGAGCTTGTTTTGCAGCCCATTGGCGACGTAGAGCCGTTTAGCAGCAGGATCGTAAGCGGCCATTTCCGCACTTGCCCCCTGGCGAATGGAGAAACTGCCGGCATAGACCAGGGACAATTCCTCTTTCGGCAGCAGGGTACTCTGGTCGTTGTCCTTGACGTACACCATCATTTCACTGATCACCCCTACGACACCGTCCCGGACTTCTTTGACCCGCAATCCGAAATAGCGGTCGGGGCCTGCCTGGGTATTTTCCGGAAAATTGATGGCAAGCGTTTTTCCCCCGGCCTGGCCCTTCGGGAAACTCACGGTATCTGCCAACAGGAGGAAGTGCTCCCCGCGCCTGGCGGTGAAATCAATTGCCTCGACCTGTACCCGCAAATCCTGGGTTGGCGCCTGATCAACCACCAGATTAATCTCTGTATTCAGCGTACCCTCCGTAAAAATCCCAATATTTGATTCAAAGGCGACGCTCGCGTTGAGCACAGGGGAAAAAGTACCGGGAGATGCCAACACGACCGCGCTTCCCACCTGGCCCGCCGGCAGCGAAGAAGGACGCCAATTGCTGCCCTCGTTTCCGCTAATATCCACGCGCTTGCGTTCAAGCGATGGCCCGCCTCCATCCGGCGCAGTTGGCCAGGGGCTGACATCGTCGTAATTAACCGAATCCAGTACCTGGCCCAACGAGTTTCTGAGCACCAAAGCTTCCCCGCCATTGTTCAGGGCATTGGAGGGGGTGGCCAGGTTGTAAAAGGTTTTGGCAAAAAAATTATTTGCCCCATTGCCCTGAGGGGCAGCCAGGACAATTCCACCTGGCTCAAGGGTCGTGGAAGGAAATACAAAGGCGATTTGTCCAAAGGCACCGCTTGTCGGGGTCTGGTCGCGAAGCTCTAATCCGCCCAATAATACAGTCCCGCTGCCTGAATTATAAATCTCAATGAATTCGAGCGAGTCCGCGCCGGATGGTGGGTTGTACATGATCTCGGTAATGCGCAACTGCGGCGTAGTGGTATTGAAAACCAACCTGCCGCTGGTGAAGGTGTCTGTCATAATATTACCGGCCAGATCGGAAATATTCCTTACAGCAAGGGAATAATCGACTCCGTTGGACATCCCCTCATGGAAAATAGATAAACTCTGGGCAGTTGTGCTATATACCAGGGAATCAATCCGGAGTGCAGGCTGAACCCTGTAGTTTTCGGGGTTTAGCGCGCCGTTTGTGCCCGTTTCCAACTTTACCCCTTCCGTAAACCTGACCTCCCACTGGCGAAGATTCCGGATAGAGACCGTCGAAACCCTGGGCGGCGTATTATCTCCTGCTGAAATGACAAACCTGGAGAGGTCGAATGGGATATCCGGGGGCGTGCCATCTGTATTTTGATTACCGGAGCCGTCCTGTGTTAGCCAATTACTGGCAATATTATTGAGTGCAGCGATATATCCGCTCAGGTTCAAACCTGTTCTGGGGCCCTTGTAGGCAGCCACATCCACGTCCGTGGTGAGGATAATTGCTGTAGTGCCAACGACAAGACCGGTATTGTCCAGGGTGCCAAATGCGGTGGCCGGCGCAGCGGTACCAATGGCTGCGAGGAAACGGGTAGGCGCAGTAGGGCTGTCCCCAAGATACATCCACAGACCTTCTCCGCTTGCACCCAGCGCGAGATTCGTAGCTTTTATAGACCCGGAAGTGGCATTGGAAGAAGCAAAAGTACTCACGTTATAGAACCCGATTACGGTACCCGCAGAAATTACCGTCTCGCCGGTATTCCAGGTCAAGGTCCCCTCCGTTGTTGCGAAAGCACTGCCCGTCCAGCCTTTGTCAGCAAAGTAAATCGTCGTATTGGCAGGGATATCTACGAAGGTGACAATGGCAAAGTTGTCGTTGCCGTCGGCATCGAAACCGGTGAAGGCAAGGTCACCGGCGCCTTGGGCCCAGGCTGCGAAAGGCAGTAAAAGGAAAAGGAAGTATTTCACCAGAAAGTAGCGTTGTTGCATGTTTATAAGTTTTATGAATAGAATTGTTGCTACAAGTCTAAGACATAAGCCTTAGTCAATTCGCAGGCCGGACAGGTCCGGAATAACGCAAGGCGAGGGGGCGGAATCAGTCCCTTAACAGGCTTTAAAGCATCCGCTCCGGCATAAACCGGCAGGTCGCAAACCATCTAATAAAATTTGCCGGTTTCCACCCACTGCTGCATCAGGTCTTTTACTTCCAGAAGTGGAACCTGTAAGGTGGGAAGGGCGCGGCATTCAGGGGCCACATCAAGCTCCCGATATATAAAAGCATCGTCAAACCCGATGGAGGCAGCATCGTTGCGATTTGCCGAATAGCACAACAGTGCAGGACGCGCCCAATAAATGGCCCCGAGGCACATCGGGCAGGGCTCGCAAGTGCTGTAAACCGTACATCCCTCCAACTGGAAGGCCTTGAGTCCGGCACAAGCTTGGCGAATCGCCACGATCTCCGCATGTGCCGTTGGATCGTTCGTCTCCAGGACCCTGTTATATCCCCGGCCAATCACCACGCCCTCCTTCACAATAATACAGCCGAAAGGGCCACCTGCCCCACACTCCATTCCCGACTTTGCAAGTTCCAGGGCTTCCAGCATGTAACGACGATGGCGATTATCCATGGCGCATTCTGTTTGCACTTTTTATCCTTGAGCAGCGTAACACAAGCCGCTTCTCGGCGCTTCGCACCAAACTATATCTTTTGCCGCCTGCGGCGGCGAAACTTTATATTGAAGCCGTGCGCGGTTCATTGATTTTGCGGAGCAAAATTAATGAACCGCGCACGGCTTCAAATTATACTTCGCGAATGATGTTTTGAGAGGGGTTGTGTAAAAAGTCTTTGGCCGCCTTCGGCGGCAGAATTTTATATTGAAACCACGCTTGATT
>JBMOJO010000284.1:0-4638 GCA_049315745.1 Saprospiraceae bacterium
GTCTTCATCCAAAGAATATTTCGCCGCCGCAGGCGGCGAAAACCTTTTTACACAAACCCTAGTAAATAGTTACAAAAATACAGGTGCTTCATTGATTTTGCGAAGCAAAATCAATGAAGCACCTGCCCCACCCGCTTGCGGTACGCCAGGGTCAACTTGATTTGGTCATAGGTGTATCTCCCGTCAAAATACTCGAAGATGGTTTTTAAGGGACAGGGGTCGGGCAGGTATTTTAGCGACTGAAGGATGGCATCGCGCGCAGTTTCTGGCAGCAAAGCACTTACGTCCAGGTCTTCCCCTTGTTCATAGGCTTGCGAAATATGGGTCAATATCGTCCCTTCCGAAAGTTCCCGACGTTTGGCTATGGCTTCGATACTATGCCCTTCCTTGAATAGCTCTATGCTGATCCGGTGGGTGGTACCCTTGAGCGAGGCCGCATGTGCACTCACATAATCCCGAATAGCTTCCAGGAAATACTCTCCATAAGCGGCCAGTTTGGCTTCACCGACGCCGTGAACCTGCTGCAGGTCTTGGGCAGAAATAGGTTTTACCTGGGCCATAGCCTCCAGGGTGACGTCGGTGAAGATGATATAGGGCGGCACGCCTTTTTCCTGGGCCAGGGTTTTGCGCAATTGCCGAAGGATTTCAAACAGCTCCTCGCGCTGTTGTTCCGGTATGGGTTTGATTTTTTCCGTCGGAGCTGCTTTTTCCCGCATGGCGGTGGCTTTAAACAGTTGAATCGTCTGTTTGCCAAAAAGCACGGGTTCGCTGGCAGGCGTTATTTTAAGGGCATTTTTCTGGTCATAGGCGATTTCGACATACCCCAGGTTGATGAGTTGATGAAGGTATTGCTGCCAGTCCCACTGGCTTAGCTCCCGGCCTGCCCCAAAGGTTTTTACCTGATCATAGCCTTTTTCCCGCAGTTCCTTTTTACCTGACCCCCGCAGCACGTCAATGACCATCGTCATAGGGGCAGACTGGCCCATGCGGACAATCGCCGACATGGCTTTCTGGGCAATCACCGTTCCGTCGAAATACTGGGGCGGGTTTTTACACACGTCGCAGTTGCCGCAGTTTTGCCCCAGGGTTTCTCCAAAGTATCCGAGGAGTATCCTACGCCGGCAAACGCGGGCCTCGGCATACTGCTGCATCCGCTCAAGTTTGGTGAGCTGGAGTGCGGCAAGGTCCGGTGGTGCTTCTGACAAAATATCCTGCAGAACGAGGATATCGTTATAGCTATAAAACAGTATGGTTTCAGCCCGTGCACCATCCCTGCCTGCGCGCCCGATTTCCTGGTAATAACTTTCGATGTTTTTCGGAAGGTTATAGTGAATGACCCAGCGCACGTTGGATTTGTCTATGCCCATCCCAAAAGCAATGGTGGCACAGATGATTTGAGCATTGTCATTGATAAAAGCCTCCTGCACGCGGGAGCGTTCGCGGGCGCTTAGGCCGGCATGGTAGGCTTCGGCTTTATAGCCTGCGTCCCGGAGTTTGGAGGCGAGGTCTTCGGTGCTTTTTCGGCTCAGGCTATAGATGATGCCCGATTCCCCGGGGTGAGTTTTCAAAAACTGAAGGATTTGCGGCAGGCGTTGCTGTCCTGGCCGGACATTGAGCTGCAGGTTGGGCCGGTCGAAGGAGGCGATATACGTCTCCGGCTGCGGGAGCCGCAACTGGTCGGCGATATCTTTCCGGGTGATTTTATCCGCTGTTGCCGTGAGTGCGATCACAGGGATCTGCGGAAAATTTTGCTTGAGAAAGTTGAGTTGGGTATATTCCGGTCGAAAGTCATGTCCCCATGCAGATATACAATGCGCTTCGTCAATGGCGATGAGGTTGATAGCGACGCGGGAGAGCAGCGGGAAAAACCCCGAGGAAACCAGCTTCTCCGGCGAAATATACAACAGGTCGAGGTTGCCGTTGAAGAAGTCGTTTTCTACCGCCCGTTGTTCCGGTGGGTCGAGGGAGCTGTTGAGGTAGGCCGCCCGGATCCCGCTTGCCCGCAGTCCCTCCACCTGATCTTTCATCAACGCGATTAGGGGGGAAACAACGATGCAGGTTCCGGGCATCAAAATTGCGGGTAATTGAAAGCAAAGTGATTTTCCCCCACCGGTGGGCATGATGACCAGGATGTCCCTGCCGGCCATGAGCGTCTGGATAATCTCTTCCTGCATGGGCCGGAACCGGTCGTAGCCATAGTACTTTTTAAGGGCATTTAGCAAAGTGGCATTGTCCATATTTCAGAGCATTATTATATTCCGTGGCAAAATACAGGGTTTTGGATTGTGGGGATAAATTCTGTGCATTGATTTGCGCATTTTGATCCATAGAGATTATCCCGTCGCCTGTTTTCAAACAACACACTGCTTGTAATGGGTCATCGTGGAGGGGAAATACGATATTTTTTGCCCATACAAAGGGTTTTTGAAGGCGCCCAGACCGGCTCCGCAACTGAAAAAAGGCATGGTATGTGCAAAAAGGGGCCATTTTTTGCCCCGCCAATACTCCTTCGCGCTAAGTCTGTCGATTATCCTGTAAAAATATTTCCTTAAGCCATTCTTTTTTTTGATTTTTGTTGCACTCAATTTAGGACAGAGCAGCAAAGTTCCCTTTTAACTAACCAGGTGTAAACCACAAAATATCGCTTTATGCCAAGTACCAGGATCGCTGGAATAGGTTATTACGTTCCTGAAAAGGTCGTTACGAACGCAGATTTGGAAAAAGTGATGGATACGACGGATGCCTGGATACAGGAGCGTACCGGCATCCAGCAACGGCGATATGGAAAGCGCTTGGAGGAAACGCCTACCACGATGGGCGTGAAGGCCGCCGAAATTGCGATCGAGCGGGCGGGGATTAAGAAAGAAGACATTGACTTTATCATATTTGCTACCCTTAGCCCGGATTATTACTTCCCGGGTTGCGGGGTCCTGCTGCAGCGGGAAATGGAGATTACCCGCACCGAGGTGGGGGCGCTGGATATTCGGAACCAATGCTCAGGCTTTATTTACGGGCTGTCTGTCGCCGACCAGTTCATCAAAACGGGGATGTACAAAAATATCCTGCTTGTTGGCTCGGAGATGCATTCCATGGGGCTGGACTATAGCACCGATGGCCGCAATGTGACGGTTATTTTTGGGGATGGCGCCGGTGCAGTAGTGCTCCAGCCTACCGATGCGCCGGGTAAAGGGGTACTGACGACCCACCTCCACGCCGATGGCTCCTACGCCGAAAAACTCGCCCTCATCAACCCGGGTTCCCACGGTGGCTATCACTCCAGAAAGTCTGGCGAAAACAAAGATTTTGGTTACGAGCCTTCGGAATACGGCAAGATGTTCGTCACCGAAAAAATGCTGAAAGACAATATGCTCGCCCCGGTGATGGAAGGACAGTTTGTGTTTAAGCTGGCCGTTCAGAAATTTCCGGAAGTGATCCAGGAGGCCCTTACCGCAACCGGGCTTTCCGCAAGCGATATTAACCTTTTCGTTCCCCACCAGGCAAACCTGAGGATAAGCCAGTTTGTCCAGCATAAGCTTGGCCTCCGGGACGACCAGGTCTGGAACAATATCCAGCGCTACGGCAATACTACTGCTGCTTCTATCCCCATCGCCCTCTGCGAAGCCTGGGAGCAAGGTGCGGTAAAAGACGGCGACCTCGTCTGCCTGGCCGCTTTTGGAAGCGGGTTTACCTGGGGTTCCGCGCTCATTCGGTGGTAGAAGGGCTGAGGTCAAAAGTCTTTTCTCGGTGCTTCGCACCAAATTTTATTTTGAGCTACACATCATTTTTGAAATTTCGCGAAGCGAAATTTCAAAAATGATGTGTAGCTCAAAACAATATTTTGCCGCCTGCGGCGGCAAAATACTTTTTGGACGGAGACATCTTTTTTCTGATTTCGCGCAGCGAAATCAGAAAAAAGATGCCTCCATCCAAATATAATTTGGCGCGAAGCGCCATCAAAAGACTTTTGACACAACCTCAGATATCATTGGGCGCAAAGCGCTCAAAAAACTCCTGTAAAACAACCCCACAAGGTCAACGTCAACAAAGCACTCCGATATGAAATACCTGAATCTTCGGGCGCTAGGCTTGTTTGCCTTGTTCACATTTTCGTTTGCACCAAAAGAAGCTTCCTTTCTTTTACCGCCTGAAACGATTATCCTGCAAGGCAAGGTAATCGGCATCATGGACGGAGATACTTTTGACCTGCTTCGGGGAACAGAAAAGTTGCGCGTGCGGCTGGAGGGAATTGATTGCCCGGAAAAGGGACAGCCCTTCGGCAATAATGCGAAACAGGCTTTGTCCAGTTTGTGTTTTGGTCAGCAGGTGCGGGTAGAGTTTAAAAGCAAAGACCGCTATGGCCGCGCCCTTGCCCGGGCTTATCTCTCCGACGGACGTTGTATCAATGAAGAAATGTTGCGCATCGGGATGGCCTGGCATTTTAAGCGCTATTCCGATGATGCCCGCTGGGCGCGTATGGAAGATGTTGCGCGCCGCTCGAAAGTTGGGCTTTGGGCAGATGCCCGGCCGGTCGCGCCATGGGATTGGCGCTCCCAACGACGTCAGAGGAGCAATTCCTGAAAAGTTTTGCTTAACATCTTTGGCGGTAAAATATGCTTTGGAAAGCGGGGTGTAAATAGT
>JBMOJO010000285.1:0-4616 GCA_049315745.1 Saprospiraceae bacterium
ATTTCGCGAAGCGAAATCGTGAAAATGACGTGTCTCTAAGAACATAATTCGGCGCGAAGCGCCGTAAAAAACTGTTTTACACAACCTCAGACTTTTCGCCCCATCCCAAAATACATCGGCGGACCTTTTTTTTTACGAAGTAAAAAAAAGGTCCACCGCAACAGCATCCGCAAAAAACTTTCCGCTTCGGCTTAAGCGGTAGCGGCCCTCTGCCATTTCGATGTGGCCGTTATGCAAGAGCGGGGGGATTTTTTCCAGAAAATACGTTTGGAAATCCAGGGGGAGGTCTTCGGGTGCGAGCCCTTGGATTGTGCGGAGGCTGGTAAGGATTGCCTCATTATAGCGATGTTGTGGGGTAAGGTGTTCACGTTCGAACCAGGGCGTGGGGGATTCCTCCTGCATCGCCTGGATATATCGCGCATTGTGGGCGATATTCCACTGGCGGTACTGGCCGTCGTAAGAATGGGCGGAGGGCCCGATCCCGAGGTAGGGCACCTGGCGCCAGTAGCTGGAGTTGTGGCGGGCGAACATCCCGGGCCGGGCAAAATTGGAGATTTCGTAGTGGATATAGCCTTGTTCCTCCAGGGCCGTGATGAGGAAATCAAACTGACGGACGGCCTGCGCTTCGTCCACAGGGGGCACCTTGCCTTTTTGTACAAAGTGGTGCAAGGCCGTATGGGTTTCTACGGTGAGGCAGTAGGCGGAGATATGGGGAATGCCATAGTCGGTGAGGATACGGATATTTTCGGCCCATTGCCGGTCGGTGGATCCGGGGATACCGTAGATCAGATCGGCACTGAGGTTCCGGTAGCCTGCCTGCAGGGCCAGTTCGATCGCCGCGCGGGCCTGCAGCGTATTATGTGCCCGGTGCATCAGCACGAGATCGGCGGGAAAAAACGACTGGATGCCGATACTCAGGCGGTTGACCGGGGTATTGCGGAGTGCGGACAGGGTATCCGCGCAAAGGTCGTCGGGGTTGGCTTCCAGGGTAATTTCCGCATCGTTTTCCACAACAAAGCAGGTGAAGATGGTATCGAACAAGCGTTCGAGCTGGCGGGGATGGAGTAGCGAGGGGGTACCCCCGCCGAAATAGATACTTTTCAACGCTGCCCCGCCCAGGTAATCCCTTTGGAGCTGGATCTCGCGGATGAGGGCATCGCACATTTCCTCCATGCGCTTCAGGGAGGTAGAGAAGTGGAAATTACAATAATGGCAGGCTTGTTTGCAAAAAGGGATATGGAGGTATAGTCCGGCCATAATGCTGTTTCAGCGGGAGCTGGTTTTTTTGAGGGCCTTGCCGGCGCGCAGGTCGCGGTATTCGCCGTTATCCACTACGACCTGGCCATTGACGATGACGTAGGGGATACCGTCGGGGTATTGGTGCGGCGCTTCGAAGGTACTGTTATCTTTGACGGTATCGGGATTGAAGAGGGTAATATCCGCGCAATAGCCTTTGCGGATGAACCCGCGGTCCTTAAGTCCCAGGCGCAGCGCCGGCTGGCCGGTCATTTTGTACAAGGCATTTTTGAGGGGCAGGACTTTTTCTTCCCGCACATAGTGGCCGAGCACGCGGGGGAAAGTACCATAGGCCCGGGGGTGTGGATGATCTTTTCCGGGCTGGCTCAGCCGCCCGTCCGATGCGACCATCGTCTGCGGGTGGCGCATAATCCTGCGGACGTCCTCTTCTCCGATCGCGTGGAAGATACAACCGGCGCCCCGGTGTAACTGTGCCGCAATGACCAGTTCGGCCCCATTTTCGACGCTCGGCTCCATCCCTTCGAGCAGCGCCCAGTCGTAGAGGGTTTTTCCGTTCAGTTCGGGTTTCCAGTCGAAGTTGCCAAACTGTATCCTGCGGAGGTCGCCTCCGCCGCGGTCGTTGAGGAGGTTGAAGATGATACCGTTTCGGATGCTGTCGCGCAGGGCGGGGTCTTCACAGCGGCGGGCGAATTCGCGCACCGGGCCGCCTTCGAGGGCCCAGGAAGGGATGAGTACGCTGATCCCGGTGAAGCTTGCCGTATAGGGGTATTGGTCAACCGCCACATCGAGGTTGCGCGCCCTGGCGGCATCCACCATGGCGAGGGTTTGCAGGCTGCTGCCCCACATTTTGATGCCGATGGCTTTATGGTGGGTAAGGATCACAGGGATATCTGCACCTTCGGCGATCTGGATTGCTTCTGCCACACCTTCCAGCAGGCCCAGGCCCTCTTCCCGGAGGTGGGACGTATAGATACCGCCGTATTGGGCAGCGACTTTGGAAAGGGCGATGATTTCGTCGAGCTTGGCATAAGTGCCGGGGAGGTATTTTAGCCCGGTAGAGATACCAAAGGCCCCTTCGCGCATGGCTTTTTCGATCCAGCCTTTCATCTGTTCCAGCTCTGCGGGATCCGGTGCGCGGTTGATGAGGCCCATGACGTGGTTGCGGACGGTATTGTGGCCGATGAGGTAGGCGACATTGAGGCCGATGCCCTGTGCGGAAAGGCTGTCGAGATAGGCCCCGATCCCCAGTGGCCCGCCGCCGTCGGGGCCGCCCAACGCGGTGGTCACGCCCTGGCGCACGTGGCTTTGTGCGGCAGGGTCGAGCGGCAATGGTTCCAGATGGGCATGCAGGTCAATAAACCCGGGGCTGAGCACCAATCCTTCCGCCTGGATTATCCGCTTCGCATGGGCCCGGATATTCGGCGCCACGCGTACGATACGCCCATTTCTGATGGACACATCCCCTTTCCGGAAGGGCAGCGTGGTATCGCCGGGGAAAATCGTCGCGCCCCGTATGAGCAGGTCGAGGCGCTGTGCGCTAAGCACATTGCACAGCAGGAGCACGCACCCACAAAAAAACAGCTTGGAATATCGCATACAGAAAATGGCGCAAAAAGTCTTTTGCCGCCTGCGGCGGCGGAATTTTCTTCTGATAGGGGGTGTGTAAAAAGGTTGAGGTTGTGTAAAAAGGTTTTTCTTGGCGCTTCGCGCCAAATTATGTTTTGAGAGACACATCATTTTTGAAATTTCGCGAAGCGAAATTTCAAAAATGATGTGTCTCTCAAAATAATATTTTGCCGCCGCAGGCGGCAAAATGCTTTTTACACAACCTCATATTATTTTGAAACCGACGTATTTTTCATGATTTTGCGAAGCAAAATCATGAAAAATACGTCGGTTTCAAACTTAAATTTGGCGCGAAGCGCCGAAAAAATACTTTAATACAACGCCAAAGGAGGATATTTTGCCGCCAAAGGCGGGAACGATATGGGGACACCGGGAGGACCCGGCGGGCAATCACATATTGGACGGCGTTTCTTCGGTGCGGATTTTTTCGCGGTAAACGGCCTTCAGGATTTGGCTTCTGCGCTGGATAGATGGTTTAACGAACTCTTTGCGCCTGCGCAGTTCCTTGATAACGCCTGCATTTTGGAATTTCCGCTTGTAGCGTTTGAGCGCTTTGTCAATACTTTCGCCGTCTTTGACTTCGATGATGAGCATACTTTTGGCTGATGATTTTGTGATGAATAAAGCTGTTTTAAATTGGCACACAAAGGTAAAGGAAAAAAATAATTCCTGCAAAAAAAAGAAATAATGTTCCCTTCGGCGCGTAGCGGTCAATAATCTTCTTCCATATCGTCTTCGCCGCCGATATGGTCGAGGTCGTCATCTTCGTCGGAGGTGGAGCCGGCGTCCTGATCTTCGAGGAGGTCGTCAATATCGGAGGCAGAGCCGTAGAGGAGTTCCTGCTCTTCTTCGAAGTAGAGGTCTTTGTCCACTGCTGCGAGTTCGTCTTCCTCCTCGAAATCTTCGATGTTGACCGGTGGTTTTTTCTTTCCGGTCGTTTTCCGGATGACGGTCGTAATGATGCGTTTAGGCGGGGTAGTTTTTTCGGTGGTGCTGGCTTTCTTTTCGGGAGCGGGCTTTGGCTCTGGTTTTTCGCGTTCGACGGGTGGCGGGGCGATTTGTTCCGCGACTTTGGCTGCGAGGCTTTTGGTCGTTGTAGGCACGGCGAGCAGCCTGCGCTTGTCAATCAGCTGGCCGCTGATACTGCAGATGCCATAGGTTTTGTTTTTAATCCGGACCAGGGCGTTGTCCAGGTCCTGGATATACATCCTTTGGCGAATGGCCATATTGTTGAGCATTTCGACATCGTTGTTGATCGAGCTGTCGTCCACCCAATCCCCGCCGTGTTCGTCGCTGGTATTTTCAGTTATTTCCAGGATTTGTTCCTGGAGCTCCTGAAGATGAGCGGTGGCCTGCTCCAGTTTGCCCTCGATCAGGACCCGGAATTCTTCCAATTCCGTATCCGAATATCTTACAACTTCGTTATGTTCCATCGCACTTATTCAGTTGGTTGGTAAAGAATCCGCAAATTTAATTTTCCTCTGGTATTACTGTACGAAAAAGTGGATAAAACTTTTTTGCCCCCGATGATTATTTACGGGATTTTTACAGGATATATGGTGCGGCTATACTTTTGACGGTATTATCCCGGCGCTTCGCGCCAAATGATGTTTTTAGACACAGGTCATTTTCACGATTTCGCTTCACGAAATCGTGAAAATAACCTGTGTCTAAAAAGAATATTCTGCCGCAGCAGGCGGCAAAAGACTTTTTGCACAACCTCCAAAAAAATA
>JBMOJO010000286.1:0-4598 GCA_049315745.1 Saprospiraceae bacterium
TCGCGGAACTGCCGGATGGGCTTGAGGAGGCGGGGATAAATAATCCAGGTATTTTCCAGGGCAGGGGCATTTTCCGGCAGGGGGGTGCCCTGCATGGAGCAGGTAGAGAGCAAGCGGTTGAGTTCGAGCTGCCCCCGGGCATTTTTCGCGAGGCCTATATATTGCTGCCGTCCATTGGAATCGCGAAAATCAATGCCATAGATTGGTTCAATGCCTTTTTTGAGGCATAGCGCCTCAAATTCTACAAAACAGGAGGTGTTGTTGATATCTGTGAGGGCCAGTCGGCGCATGCCCCATTGTGCAGCCTTTTCGACGAGTTGGGCCGGGGAGAGTACGCCGTAGCGCATGCTGTAGAAGGTATGACAGTTGAGGAACATGGCGTAGCCGTTGTGTAGGCAAAGCTACGCTTTTGTGTAAAAATAAAACAATTTGTTTTTAATAATATAAAAAATGTATTCAAAGTATTATTCGATAGGGTAAGTCTGAGGTTGTGCCAAAAGTCTTTTGCCGCCCACGGCGGCAGAATTTTATATTGAAACCGCGCTTGGTTCATTGATTTTGCTTTGCAAAATCAATGAACCAAGTGCGGTTTCAAATGATTATTTGGCGCAAAGCGCCGAAAAAAGACTTTCTACACAACCCCAAAAAATATAATTCGGAGCGAAGTGCCGTGAAAAGACTTATAGGCAGGCCGAAAACATTTATAAAGAAACATTATGTCTCGCCATTTTCGGCTCTGGGCTCGTACTAAATATGGCGGCTATATCATGAGAACAAATAGTGGAATTTTAAAAATATTTGTATTATATTTGCTGGATTAACGTTTCCTTTTTATATAGGAATATGCACGTCAATGAAAAATACATACCATAAAGTAATCAATGGGGATAGCCGGGGCATGATCGAGCTTAAAGATGAAAGTATCCATCTAATAGTGACCTCTCCGCCCTATTGGCAGTTGAAGGATTATGGTACTGAAAACCAGATCGGCTTCCATGATGATTACGAAACGTACATAAATAATTTAAATTTAACTTGGAAGGAATGTCATAGGGTACTGCACAATGGCTGCAGGATGTGTATCAACATCGGTGACCAGTTTGCCCGATCGGTATATTATGGGCGGTATAAAGTTATTCCAATACACAGTGAGATCATTAAATTCTGTGAAATTATTGGGTTCGATTTCATGGGCTCGATTATCTGGCAAAAAACTACGACGATGAACACTACCGGCGGAGGGAGTGTTATGGGAAGTTTCCCTTATCCGCGAAATGGTATTGTTAAGCTGGATTTTGAGTATATCCTATTGTTTAAAAAACAGGGTACAGCTCCGAAGCCAAGTGAAAGTCAAAAAGAGGATGCTGCCATGACGACTGAAGAGTGGAATACTTACTTTAATGGACATTGGTACTTTAGTGGCGTGCGCCAGGACAGCCATCTGGCGATGTACCCGGAAGAACTGCCTAAGCGGCTCATAAAAATGTTTTCTTTTCCAGGAGAAAACGTACTCGACCCTTTTTTGGGTAGTGGCACGACGTCCCTTGTTGCAAGAAAATTGGGCCGTAATTCATGTGGTTATGAAATAAATCCCAATTTTATTTCCGTAATAAAGGAGAAGCTCGGAGCAGACGAAAATGTTTTGTTTGAAAAGACAAAGGTAGATTTTGTAAAACAGGAGGTTGGCCCTCTTAATTTTGAGGAAAAAATAAATGGGCTACCCTATCGGTTTAAGGATACCCACCGTATGAATAAAAAAACCGATGTAAAGAAGTTACAGTTTGGCTCAAAGATTGACGCTACGGGAAATTCGAAAAGAGAAGAATTTTTTACGGTGAAAGAAATCATCAGCCCAGAGTTGATAAAATTAAATAACAACTTGATTATCAGATTAATAGGAATAAAAAACGAAGCTATTAAAGATAGTCATGCAAGAGATTTTTTACGTCAAAAAACAAAAGGCCGAAAAGTATTTCTTCGATATGACCAGATCAAGTATGATCAGGAAAATAACTTGATGGCATACTTATACCTTGAAAACAAGACTTTTATCAATGCACACCTCATAAAAAAAGGCTTGGCAAAAGTTGATGACACAATACCGTTTAGGTACAAAGAAAAATTTATTCAATTTATCAGCGATGGCAAAGGAATGGATTCTGAATAGTGCGATGAATCGCTTTCAGTTAAATTTTAAAAAAAATGTAGGGGCCACTTCTGAGGCGATTTGAAAGTGTGCCCCTAAGTCCTTATCTGACTGGCGTGAATATTACTTCGCTAATGTTCGTTCTAAAGAACATATTGACGGGCTGGGCAGGAAATTATATGTAAAAATTACTGAGGTCATACAATCTGAAGTGGAATCCGTAACTGAAGAGGATTGTATAAATTATATGTATCAAATGGTTATCGACCGGACCTTTGATGGATATATGACAGAAATAAAAACGGTCTATGGACAGTTGGAAAAAATTTTAGGCGTAAAAATAGAGCCTGCTCCGGATGAATGGGACAGACTTTTCAATGTAGATTTTTATATCAAAATAAAGGAAAGATATATTGGGCTTCAAATAAAGCCTGTTCATCAAGGAATACAGCTTCCGGAAATTTTTAAGGAGAAAAATATCCAGCAGGGCACACATGCTGAATTTACTGAAGTTTTTGGAGGGAAGGTTTTTTATGTTTTTTCACGTAAAGAGGGTGATAAGAAGATTATTGATAATGCTGGGGTAATAGAGGACATTCAAAAAGAGGTGGATCGGCTTAGGAATAAGGAACTCTTCTAAAATTTATGTTTATGTTCGGTAATCTGAATGGAAAGCGCGCGCTCGTTTGCGGGGGCAGCAAAGGGATTGGTAAGGCATCGGCATTTGCGCTGGCGGAAATGGGCGCAAGCGTTACCCTGGTAGCGCGTTCGGCGGATTTGATGCCGGAAATTATCCGTCAAATGGCTCGGGGAGTTCCCGGGCAGGACCACGATTTCCTGCTGGCGGATTTTAATGACCCGGAAGCGCTCCGCAAACGCATAGACGTACTGGTCCAGGACCGCAGCTACCATATCCTGATCAATAATACCGGCGGGCCTCCGGCAGGACCGGCCCTGGAAGCGGCTCCGGAAGCTTTTTTGCAAGCCTACCGACAGCATCTGGTCTGCAGCCACCTGCTGGTCCAGCTGCTGACGCCCGGCATGCGCACAGAGGGGTACGGGCGCATCGTCAATATTATCTCTACCTCGGTGAAGGTGCCTATCGAAGATCTGGGGGTATCCAACACCACCCGGGGCGCTATGGCGAGCTGGGCCAAAACGCTGGCCAGCGAACTCGCCCCCGATGGCATTACGATCAACAACGTCCTCCCCGGCATGACGGCAACAGACCGCCTGATGGAACTGCTGGCAGGAAGGGCACTGAAAAAAGGGACTTCTATGGAATCTGAGGTTGAGGCTATGCGGGCAACCATCCCGATGGGGCGTTTTGCACGTCCGGAAGAGGTGGCGGCAGCTGTTGCTTTTCTGGCATCGCCGGCCGCGTCGTACATCACAGGGATCAGTGTCCCGGTTGATGGGGGCCGGACGAAGGCGCTGTAATACTTAGACTTGTTGTGTTTGGCAGCAATAGGGGTTGTGTAAAAAGGTTTTTTACGGCGCTTCGCGCCAAATAATATTTGGATGGAGACTTGTTTTTCATGATTTCGCAAAGCGAAATCATGAAAAACAAGTCTCCATCCAAAAAAAATTCTGTCGCCGAAGGCGGCAAAAGACTTTTTACACAACCCCTATCAAAAGAATATTCTGCCGCAGAAGGCGGCGACTCACTTATGAGACCGCCCCTTTTCCATTAAATATACGCCTTATGAAAAGCAGTACCGTACAAACGCCAATTACCCGTTTTTCGGATCTTGATCCGGAAGGCAGTTATACGTATGCCGATTATCTGCTTTGGCGGTTTCAGGAGCGGGTAGAACTTATCAGGGGGCGCTTATGTCGTATGAGTCCTGCCCCGGGCCTTCGGCATCAACAGATTTCACTGGAGTTGTCCAGGCAGCTAGCTAACCATTTTCTGTATCAGTCCTGTCAGGTATTCGCTGCACCTTTTGATGTGCGTTTGCCTGTAGGGAGGAAAAAAGGACAGGAAACTACAGTAGTACAGCCCGATCTCTGCGTAGTCTGTGATCCGGCCAAACTTGACGAACAGGGCTGTGCAGGAGCTCCTGACCTGGTTGTCGAAATCCTCTCCCCGGGCAATAGCGCCCGGGAAATGAAAGACAAGTATGAAGTTTATGAAGAATCTGGTGTTAGGGAATACTGGATCGTAAACCCCAACGAGCGGGAGGTACTGGTATATATCCTGCAGGAATCAGGGCGTTTTATTGTGCTTGATCCGGTCAGGGCAGAAGGTGCCTTGCAATCTCATATTTTCCCCGGCCTTAAGGTGGAAGTGGGAATGGTCTTTAAGTAATTTGCTATCTGCGGCGCGGACATATCTTTAAGAGAGGCCGCCTCATAAGCCATTATTTGGCGCTTCGCACCAAATTTATTTTGATAGGGGTTGTGTAAAAAGGTTTTCGCCGCCTGCGGCGGCGAAATATTCTTTGGATGG
>JBMOJO010000287.1:0-4564 GCA_049315745.1 Saprospiraceae bacterium
AATTAAACCCGGACAACATCGTCCGGAAATATTTTGAAAAAGATATTGTGGAAAGAAGCTTTCGCACGCTGAAGGGGGATATACAACTTCACCCGATAAGACTTTGGCTTCCCACAAGGATCAATGCGCACATAAAACTGTGTTATCTGTCATTGTGCCTACTTTCATTAATTCAATTCAAGTGTAAGGAATTAAAAATATCAGTAACGGAAATAATAGATCAATTGCAATCGATTTATCAAATCAAATTAAAACATGCCGAAACGAATAAATCTTTTACCAAAACCGTCACCCAAACCAACCAACAAAAGAAAATTCTCGACCTGTTAGGTTGTAGTGTATAAAATTGGGTCTAAATTTGGGTAATTAAATCTTTTGGGAATATTCATGTGGTAAGTGGAATTAATTCATCAAAATGGGCATTCGGGGATGTTTATGTCAATTATCAGGATGCTTTTACGTACATCTATCAGATAATCGGAAATGATATTAAATATACTCATGCGCAACACTCAGCGGTAACGCCCAAAGAACGAAATAAATCGATTTATATGAATTTAAATCGCTTAAGAAACGAGGGTAAAATCAATTATGAGGATTTCTATGCTGAAACTCACGAATTAAAAGGCATAGGAAAAGGTCCTAAAGCGCTTGAAACATTAAGCAAAACGACGCTTGCAATCTTTCCCGATTTCAAGTTTAATATTTTGGATATTGTCTCTGAGGGTGATCTGGTATTCGCTCGTTGCGAAGTTTCAGGCACTCACACCGGTGAATTAATGGGTGTACCACCTACCAACAAGATGATGAAATTTTCTCACTGGACCGTCAACAGGTTCAATGAACAGGGAAAAATTACAGAAAGTTGGACCCTGAACGATGATGCAAGTCTTTATAAGCAATTAGGGTTAATGAAATAAGATTGTAACACACTTTCTGCCCCCTCCAAAAAACGAATAACAGACTTGTTGCGATGGATTATGGTGGTGGAAAAAATGAGCGGTTTGTCGTCCCCGCGAAGCCTTTTTGAGGGGCATAGCCCAGCTATGTGACCGAAAAAAGGCGCAGTGTGGGCGAAAAAGAGCCATTTTTAACCCATGAGAATTCCATAGCAACAAGTCTGTTGTATTAGGCGAATTTGTGGCGATGCCAAATCATATTCACGGCATTTTGATCTTGAAAGGGAACGGGTATGCCAAAGCCACTTTCAGCGGCAGAATTTTATATTGAAACCATGGTTGATTACTCAATTTTGCTTCGCAAAATTGAGTAATCAACCAATGATTATTTGGCGCGAGGCGCCGAAAAAAGACTTTTTACACAACCCTCCGGATAAAATATTTGCAGATTCAATCTATTCTGTTACCTTTAGAAGGGCGATACTGCTGACTTTTCACAAAAACATGAGAAAAACGCCTTTCGGGTTGTCAAATTTGGCACTCGGATCTGCCCGCAGTTGACCAAAAACCTGATAAAAATCAATAAAAAAACCAATAGCATGAATATACAGAATTTTTTTGCCCATATAAAAAAATCGGTGGCCAATGAAGATTATGATAGTCTGGATACCTTGCAAATAAGCAAGCCCGAATATTTCAATTGGGCCGAGGAAGTGTTTTATGAAATGAATGTAAAATGCTACCCGGACAGCCATGCCCTTGTTTGGCGCTATAATGAAAAGGAAAGGTTTTACACGTTCGAAAATATTTATGAAGAGGCCAACCGGTTTTTAAATTTCCTGAGAAGTTATGGGATAGAAAAAGGCAACAGCATATTTTCCATGCTCTCGTTAGACCCTGCAAATTGGATCAGTTTGTTAGGGGCGATCAAAGGCGGGTTTGTTCTGATTCCCTCTTCGACGAATTTGACGGAGAAGGATATCGCCTATCGTTTCCAAACCGTCTTCCCCGAGGTGGTGATCGCAGACCTGGCATACGCTGAAAAAATTGATGCCGCCGAGCAATTGTCCGGCAAATCTGTCCGGCTTAAAATTTTGGTGGATGGAAAGCGGGATGGCTGGCATACGATGGCGGAGATCAGCGAAAAAGAAAAATTTGCCGAAGCAGCCCATACACGTGCCGACGATGCCTTGTTCTATTTTTTTACATCCGGAACGACAGGCCTGCCTAAAATTGTAACCCATACGCATTTCACCCTTCCCTTCGGGCACCTGACTACCTCGGCATGGATCGGGCTGCGCTATGGCGATATCCACTATAATATTTCTGCCCCCGGCTGGGCAAAATTTGCCTACAGCAGTTTTTTTGGCCCCTGGAACATGGGCGCTACGATTCTTGCTAATCAGGTGGACAAGTTCGTACCGGCAGAGCAATTAAAGACTATTGAAAATTATGGAGTAACAACTTTTTGTGCTCCCCCTACCGTTTTGCGGCTGATGATTCAGGAGGACCTAAGTGCTTACAAGCTCCAATTAAGGCAGTGTGTCGCCGCTGGAGAGCCCCTGAACCCCGAAATTATTGAAAAATGGAAACAGGGGACGGGCCTTATTGTCCGGGACGGCTATGGACAAACCGAAAGCAGCCTCCTGGCCGGGAATATGCCCGGAGCGGTTATTAAATTCGGCTCAATGGGCAAACCGATGTTTCTCTATGACATCGTGATCGCAGATGACGACGGGGTCGAGATGCCGCCGCTTGAAGAAGGCAATATCTGTGTAAGCATGCAGGACAAAAAAGCCAACGGGATATTTACCGGTTATTTAGGTGAGCCGGAAAGAAACCATAAGGTGTTTAAACACAATCTATATTATACGGGCGATAAAGCCTACAAAGACGAAGCAGGCTACATCTGGTTTGTTGGCAGGGACGATGATGTGATCAAGGCTTCGGATTACAGGATCGGGCCTTTTGAGGTGGAGAGTGTCTTGCTCGAACACGAGGTCGTGGTAGAAGCGGCCGTTGTCGCCAGTCCCCATGAAATACGCGGGTTTGCCGTAAAGGCGTTTGTGATTTTACGGCCGGGGGAGACGCCCGGTAAAGCACTCGCGGAGAATTTGTTCAACTATTGCGATCAAAATCTTGCGACGTATAAAATTCCAAGGATCATCGAGTTTGTCGAGACACTGCCCAAAACCATTAGCGGCAAAATAAGACGGGTGGAATTGAGGGCCGCCGAAGCGGAGCGTAAAAGCAAAAAAGTGCAGCAGCCTAACGAATTCTTCCACTCCAAATACTAGCCTCGACGCAAAAGTGGTGAGTAGCCCGTATCTCTGCTCCACCTGCGACAACTGCGCCCACAGCGGTAACAAGACCGCGATCAACCGGAACCTGCCCGCAACTGGCCGCTTCAATGCCGTGCTGACACTGCGGGAAATGAACCGTGTCCGAGGGCAGGGCGGGCACAAAAGCGAATGTTCGCGCTGGGATCAACCCGATAATCCTATTGACTTCCCAGCGTCTGCTTCTGGAAAATCTGTGTCAGGATGTCGTTCAGTCCATAGCGGAAGTCCCAGTCCGGATAGTGTGCCCTGAATTTGGAAACATCAGAGATATACCAAATGTGATCGCCGATCCGGTTATCTTCTGCATAGGAATAGTTCATTTTTTTGCCGGTAATCCCCTCGCACAAGGCGATGGCCTCTTTCATGGAGCAGTTGGAGTGCCTGCCGCCGCCGGCATTATACACTTCGCCCTGCCGGGGATTGAGGTAGAAATGGTAAAACATATTGACCAGGTCATTCGCATGGATATTATCCCGGACTTGCTTTCCCTTGTACCCAAAAATCGTATAATGGGCCCCTGTGACGGCGCATTTCATCAGATAAGACAGAAATCCGTGGAGTTGCGCACCGGAATGGTTGGGCCCGGTAAGGCAGCCTCCGCGAAATATGCCTACCTTCATCCCAAAATAACGCCCATACTCCTGGGCAAGCACATCGGCAGCAACTTTTGAGGCGCCAAAAAGGGAGTGTTTGGAATGGTCAATGCTCATCTGCTCGTCAATGCCGTGCTGGAAATACGGATGGGCCTGATCAATTTCCCAACGGTTCTCGAGCTCTACCAGCGGCAGGAAATTGGGGGTGTCGCCATAAACCTTATTGGTAGAAGTGAAAATGAACACAGCCTCCGGGGCATATTGACGGGTCAGCTCCAGTAAATTCAGCGTACCATTCGCATTCACGGTAAAATCCGTGAGGGGTTCTTTCGCGGCCCAGTCGTGGCTGGGTTGCGCGGCCGTATGCACGATGAGCTTGATGTCAGTCCCGTAGGTTTCAAAGACCTTTTGTAAAGCCCCAAAGTCACGGATATCGGCTGCGACATGGGTATAATTGGGCATATTCGCTTCCAAATCCTGTCTGCACCAGTCGGTTGAAGCATTACTGCCAAAAAAATAAGCCCTGAGGTCGTTGTCAATCCCAATGACCCTGTCCATTTTTTCGGAAAAAAAACGGACGGATTCGCTCCCGATAAGGCCCGCAGAACCGGTGACTATGGCGATGTCCATGTGTGAAAAGTTGTTTTAAAAAGACGACGCGAATATACGGGAATATTTCTAAAACCGGCAATCCTTCCGGGTGCCACGAACAGCTGTCCGCTGACCTGCC
>JBMOJO010000046.1:0-19967 GCA_049315745.1 Saprospiraceae bacterium
CTTCGCGCCAAATCCTCATTCGAAGCGGGGTTGTGGAAAAATCTTTTTTCAGCGCTTCGCGCCAAATCCTCATTCAAAAACCGCGCTTGGTTCATTGATTTTGCGAAGCAAAATCAATGAACCAAGCGCGGTTTAATATAAAATTCTGCCGCCGCAGGCGGCAAAAGACTTTCACACAACCCCAACGACTTGTGCGACAGCCTCGACGATTCTCTCTGCAACAAATCTAATAGCGCTTCAGGATCAATACTTTCTCTATATTGTTATAGTACGTGCGCAACAGCACCGAATCCCGGGGCCCTGCCATTCTGGCCGGAAGCAGGTAATACTGTCCCTCCTGGAGCCGGTCTTGTAACAGGACCGGTCGTTTGCGCTGTTGGTTGAGGTAAAAGCAGGTGGAATATGAAACGACTTTATCCTCTCCATAAAGGTATAAGGGGCGGTGCCCGGTGAGCCGATGAATTTGCGCAGCAAGGTCCTTGTCGCGTTGCGCCCCTGAGATATGGGCCCGTTGCGGCAGGACGATCAGATCGAACAACAGCCGTCCAAGTGCCATGGCCACGAATAAGAGCGCGAGCGAATAGCCGGGGTTTCGCCGCCTGATCCACCAGAGTGTCCAGAACGCCATTGCACTGCCGACGGCCAGCGGGGCCAGATAGGGTAAAAAATGCAGGTCGTCGAAAAAAATAAGCATAAAGGCCAGGATACCTGCCAAAACGAACATTCCTCCGATAATCCTTTGCATCCAGGCATTTGCCCAGACGGGGGCTTCTGCGCGCAATTCCCAGGCCCATGCGAGCAGTATGGATATAAAGGGGAACAAGGGATAGACGTAGCGGATCCTCGTCCCGGGGGATATCCAATAAAGCAGCAGGTTGGCGAGTAGCATCAGGGTACAAAAACGGATAAAGGGGTGTCTTTCGAGCAACACATTCCGCACATCGCGGCGCAGCAACAACAGGCCCGCTAAAGCACCCGGGAGCATATCCGTCAGTATATTTAACGGGAAAAAGATAACATGGCGGGGCAAGGCCGGTAAAGGCGTACTCGCCGGGGTCCGGCGGACGGATTCCCCAACCAGGTTGCGCAGCAGGTACTCCGGGGAATGGTGCCGGGAATATTCAAAAATATATGCGCCTGCCAATACCCCCAGCAGCAAAATCCCCAGGATATGGGCGAGGGAAAATAATTTTGCGACCCGCCGCTGGTCTGCGAAATAAACGAGCAGGGTAGTCGCCGTGAATGCCAGCGAGGGGAGGCCTTTGGTCAGCAGGCCGAGGGCGCAAAAAGTATATGCCGATAAAAACAATGCGAAATATGCCTGTTGCCGCCCAAAATGCCAGGTCGAAAGCATGCCGGCAAAAACCAGTAGCGCATAAAAGAGATCAATCTCCGCCAGTATGCTGAAGAACAGCAGGATCCCGCCGGAAGTCAGGAACAACAGGGCTGCCCTGGCCCCAAACAAACGGTGGACCGCTTTTTGCCCGGCCCAATAGATCAGCCCTGCAATAGCCAACACCGAACCCACGGTGGGCAACCGAAGCCAAAATTCATGAAACGGGCCGTCGCCTAGCATACGGCCAACCCCCTCAAATACCAGCAACAACCAGTTGAATACGGGTGGTTTGTTGTAATACCACTCGCCAAACAAGGTAGGGGCCCAATAATTACCTGAATAGGCCATCTCCATCGCAATGATCGCCCGGCGTGGCTCTTCCAGGTATAGGGGCGCTTTGCCCAGTAAAAGCAGCATGCCTGCCGAAACCCCCAACCCGGCGAGCGCCAGAAGCCAGGGTTCGCCTTTTATTTTTAACATAGCAAAACGGAATAAACGGGAATATCTGTTGCCCTTCACCAGATAAAGAGATGAATCGTTTACATGGGGTATGGCTGCGCGAAATTAAATAAGAATACCCTTTTAACGCTATAATTCCTGAATTCTGTGCGTATTTTTACGGGCATTAACCAGACTTGTTGTGCGGGGACCATCGCGGGCCAAAAAAGAGCGCTGTTTCTTTTCCTGCCGACTTGTCGCAACAAGGGTATAAAAGCGCTTCCCGATGAATCAAACAAAGAAAAACGACTACGCATTGTTGTTGATGCGTTTGGTATTTGGATTGAGCATGGTCTATGGCCATGGCTGGAGGAAAATCGGCCGTTTGTTCGGCAGTGATGAAATCACTTTTGCCGATCCTTTTGGCATTGGCCCGGCCCCTTCACTGGCATTGGTCGTCTTTGCAGAAGTCGGCTGTGCAGTCCTTGTGGCCATAGGGCTATTCACGCGTCTTGCCCTGGTCCCGTTAATAATTACCATGCTGGTTGCGGCATTTGTCGCCCATTGGGGCGATCCCTTCGGGGATATGGAAATGGCGCTTTTGTACCTGACGGCCTATATCGCCCTTATCCTGACCGGGCCGGGGTGGTATTCTGTTGATGCACAGTGGAGGGCAGGAAAATAAGGGTTTATCATGCGTTACTGCTTTTTTGTACTGATTGCCGTTGTACTTGTTGGCTGTAAAGGCAAGCAAAAATCCGTTGACGGGGCACCGTATGTGACTGTTGAGGGGCAAGCGCAGGGTACCTATTACCGGGTCACTTATGCTGATCCCCTGCAGCGCGATTTTAAGGCTGGGTTCGAGGCATTTTTTGATGCCCTCAACCGGGAAGTCTCGACCTATCTGGATACTTCCCTGATTTCTGCGTTCAATAAAGTGCAGGCCGGTGAATTTTCCCTGCCCGCCGGGGCGCGCTATTTCATGGCCAACCTTGAAAAAAGCCGGGAGGTATATCGCGCCACCGCCGGCGCTTTTGATCCTACTGTTATGCCCCTGGTGGCATACTGGGGTTTCGGCCCCAAGCCCGGGAAGGTATTGGTGGTGGACAGCGCGAAGGTGGATGCTTTGCGCGCCTGTACAGGTATGGACAAACTTTCCTGGGCCCGGCAGCGCAACGGCGAGGTCCTGCTGAAGAAAGGCTGCCCTGGTATGCAGCTCGATTTTAATGCTATTGCCCAGGGCTATGCGGTGGACGAAATCGGCCGGATGCTCGAAGCGGAGGGAATTGGCGATTACCTCGTGGATATCGGCGGGGAAGTACTGGCCAAAGGTAAAAACCCCCGTGGCCAGGTCTGGACGATCGGCATCAATGCCCCCAGGGAAGACGGAAAATCCGATGAAATGCTGGCTGCATTGCCCCTGAACAACCGTGCCCTCGCTACCTCGGGGAATTACCGGAAATTTTATGTCGTCAACGGGGCGAAATTCAGCCATACCATAAACCCTGCAACCGGCTTCCCGGAGCGCAATGCCCTGCTGAGCGCCTCTGTGTTTGCCCCGGACGCTATGACCGCCGATGCGTACGCCACGGCGTGTATGGTGCTCGGCCCGGAAAAAGCCCTCCAAATGATCGAAAAAAATCCCGCTCTTGATGCTTACCTGGTTATCGGTACTGCTGATGGAAAGATGCAAATCCAATATTCAGCGGGTTTGAAGCCTATCCTCGATAAAAAATAAACGCATGGACCTCAAGCTCGACCGCGATCTGATCTTCCTGGATATCGAAGCTACCGGGCTCAATGTCGCAACCGATCGCATCCTGCAGATTGCGATGGTCAAATATCCAAAGGACGGGGCAGCGCCCCGGGAGCTCTCTATGCTCATCAACCCGGGTATCCCCATTTCCCTGGAAGCTATGCTGGTACATGGTATTACCCCAAAGGATGTGGCCAATAAACCCCTTTTCGCCCAAGTTGCCCAAAAAATCCACGATTTCATCGGAAGTGCCGATTTTGCCGGATATAATTCCAACCGCTTTGATATCCCAATGCTCATGGAAGAGTTCGCACGGGTGGGCATGGCACTGGATATGTCCCGCCGTCGCTCCATAGATGTCCAGCGTATTTTTTATAAAATGGAACCCAGAACGCTAAAGGCTGCCCTCAAATTTTATTGCGATAAAGAACATGGCGATGCCCACGATGCCATGGCCGATGTGCGTGCCACGATTGACGTATTCTTCGGGCAGCTCAGGCGCTATCGCGGGGTGGACTATACCGACGAACATGGTGCCGTTAGCTATGCCCCCGTCAAACCGGAAGTACAGCTGCTGCACGACTTTACCAACGATCAGCGCTTCGCCGATGCTACCCAGAAGTTGCGTTACGACGTTGACGGTACCGTAGTCTTTAACTTCGGAAAGTACAACGGACAGCCGGTAGCCGCCACCCTTGCAAATGACCGTCAATATTATCACTGGATACTTAATAAGGAATTTTCGACCCAGGTCAAGCAACTGGTCAGGCAATTGGTGAAAGACCATGAAAATGTACAGCACGATGAACAAGGGTAGCACATGGATAATCTTTTACGCCCTCTCGCTCGCCTTGCATCATTGCGCAGAGCCAAAAACAGGCTGCCTGGACGTCCATGCAACCAACTTTCAGGTAGATGCGGATGAAGGTTGTGCCGATTGCTGCACTTATCCCGCATTGCGTATTGACCTCCTTCATAAGTTCACCGTTGGGGATTCCCTCTTCAATTTTATACCCGGAAACACTTATACGGCAGGTAGCCACTTTCGCCTGGGCGACCTTCGCTTTTATCTCAGTGAAATCCGTCTCGTGCGCAGCGATGGCACTGCCCTTCAGCTCGACAAACAACTTCCCCTCCGGGCAGTGAACGGTGCCGGGGACAGTACCCGGTTTTCGGTGGAAGATAATTTTGCCCTCGCCTCGCCGGCCTCCCTGCTGCGCATAATGCCCGGGAGCTTTCGCGATGGAGGGACCTTTTCCGGGCTAAAATTTAAAATTGGTGTTGATGCCCCTGCACGCGGCGCGGATCCGGCTTCCGCACCGGTTTCCCATCCACTCTACCCACAGCAAATACCGATGTGGACAGCTAAACTCGGCTACCTGTCCCAAAGGATCGAAGTATATTCCGGGCAGCCGCCTGCCGATACCCTGCAGCGCGTCCTCGAATTTGGCGGGCCTGAATCCGTCAAAGCGGTTGTACTTCCGCTCAATAAACCCCTTGCTGTACCGCCGGGGTTCCACATCGCGCTCACCTTGCGGATAGATTATGCGCAGTGGCTCCGCAATATCCATTTTGGCTCTGACAGTGATACCGAGATTTTTCGTAAATTATCCGAAAACGTATCCGGCGCTTTTTCGGTCATTTCCACATCGGCAACTTCGAACTAAGGAAAGCACTTTCTGGTTATAATTTTAATTGCTTGAGGTGCAAATTTCCTTCCACCGCGAAAAATAACAGAAACGATGTCGCTGAAAAAATTGCTATTGCCGGGTATCGTGTTCCTGCTGCTCCTCTTCTCGGCCTGTACCCGGGATGACGATACGGTTTCCGGGGAAAAAGCCAGCCTTGACCTTTATTTCAAAGGCTTGTACGGTGATGCCCCACTATTGATGTATGCCCGGGAATACCCATACGAAGCAGGGATGCAGCTCCGCTTTCAGGCATTCCAGTTTTATATTTCCGACTTTTCCCTGTTGCGAAAAACAGCCAACGGGACAGATACCGTGAGGATACTGGACGTGGCGCTGGTGAGCTTCGAGAATATCCAGGATCCTGCGAAAGCGGCCGAGGGAGTCAGGATTGCCGTGAAAGGGGTGCCGGCAGGGGATTATGTCGGGGCGTATATGGGTATTGGGGTCTCCCCCCGGCTAAATGCTACCAACCCTGGAGATTATAAACCTCCCCACCCACTGGACGGCAACTACTGGTCCTGGGCGAAGGGTTATGTTTTTACGAAAATAGAAGGGAACGCCGATATTAAGGGCGATGGAAAATTTGCAGAGAAACTCACTTTTCATATTGGTGAAAACCCGTATTATCGTCAGAAGGTATTTCAGGGCACTATTGAAATCGGCGAGGCGGCAAATCAACTGCAATTCGGTGTGGACCTGCGTCGCGTTCTCGTCGCTGAACCCGGTAAATTCCTTGATTTCAGGACAGTAACGGCGGATCATACGACGAATAAAGATGTCGCCCGTTTTATTGCCGATAACCTTCAGGCATCTGTCGAAATGCGGAAAAAATGAGGCGTTCCCTGTGGGCATGGGTCTGGTTATGTGTGGGTTATACCTTCCTGACCAGTACATGCCAATCCGGCGGTCGGGGCGGCGCTAACCCGTCCGGGTCTCTTACATGGAAAAGTCCTGCCGGCTTTCCCCCTATGCTTATCCCTTCAGACAACCCGATGACTCAGGAAGGCATCGAACTCGGGCGGCGGCTTTTTTTCGATCCGATCCTGTCGGCCGACAGTACGATTTCCTGTGCATCCTGCCATCGTCCGGAGCATTATTTTACTGATGGGAAAAAAGTAGGGGAGGGGATTGGCGGAAGGCCCGGGAAGCGGAGTACCATGTCCCTGGTCAATGTCGGATATTATTATTCCGGTTTGTTCTGGGACGGGCGCTCGCCCTCCCTGGAAGAACAGGCTTTCCATCCAGTAAGGGATCCGCAGGAGATGGGGCTGGATTGGGAGCAGGCTGTGCGGCGCCTGCGCAGATCGCCGTATTACCGGGAACAATTTAAAAAGGCTTTTTCCCTTCGCCATTCCGGGCAGATAGACAGTTTATGGACGGCAAAAGCCCTGGCACAGTTTGAGCGTACCCTCGTGAGCAGCCATGCTAAATTCGACAGCGTAATGCAGGGGCTCGCTGTTTTTACGCCGCAGGAAAAGCGCGGCTGGACGATTTTCTTCGATGCCGCCCCGGATTTACCGGTTTCGGAGTGTAACCATTGCCATGTTGACCCCTTGTTCACGGATCTTACTTTTCAAAATAACGGCATTCAGCAGGCGCTCCCTTCCGGCAATTTCCCGGACGATGGCCGGGGCAGCCATACCCGCAACCGCTTCGATCTGGGGAAATTCCGCGTTCCTACCCTGCGCAATATCATGCGCACCGCACCCTATATGCACGATGGCAGCCTTGCTACTATGGATGCCGTGCTCAGTCATTATGCTTCCGGTGGGCATCCTGCAATTAATCTGAGCCCCAATGTC
Organism: Saprospiraceae bacterium; assembly: GCA_049315745.1. Lineage (GTDB taxonomy): Bacteria > Bacteroidota > Bacteroidia > Chitinophagales > Saprospiraceae > JADJPL01. Next base: position 7,024 of record JBMOJO010000046.1, read on the forward strand.
AGGCGGCTCGAACTGGGCCCGGGGGACCGTCGGGACCTGGTCGCTTTTCTCCACACCCTCACCGATGAATATTTCCTGCATCGTCCGGAATTTCAAAACCCTTGGTAGCCTGGCCGTGTTTTACTGCAAGGGGCTGTTTTGGGCAAGGGCTTTGGGCTGCAGTACAGGTATTTTGCGGGAAATTTCCTCGCGTTGAAAAAAATAGCTCATTTTTCCCACAACGATTACCCATCGCAACAAGTCTATAACTCAAATAAAATCCGGGGATACATGCACCGCTTTAACCATCGCCACTTGTCCGTCTTCATGGGATTGGCTTGTTGCCTTTTCGCCTGCGGAAAAGAAGACCTCTGTAGGGATTGCGCCGAAAATGAAGGGATAGTGGCCGAGTATGCACCGAGGCCCTATACCATTCAAGCCCCTTCCTGGTTTCCCGCCCCCATCGTCCTGGAGGATAATCCCCTTACCCTTGAGGGTGTGGAACTTGGCAGGCACCTGTTCTATGATCCGGTATTATCCCGGGATAGTACGCAGTCTTGCAGCAGCTGCCACGAACAGCGCTATGCCTTTGCGAACAACGATGCTGTAAATAAGGGTATCAGGGGGCTTCCCGGTACCCGTAATGCGATGTCCCTCGTCAATCTTGCCTACCATTCCCGGGGGTTTTTCTGGGACGGCCGGGCAGCAACCGCAGAACTGCTGGCCTTTATGCCTGTTGAAGACGATCTTGAAATGGACGATACATGGGAAAATGTAGAGGCCAAGCTAAGGCGGCATCGGGAATACCCGGCCATGTTCCGAAAAGCTTTTGGTATAGAAAAACGTTCCGAGATCACCCGCGACCTGGCTACAAAGGCCCTTGGGCAGTTCATGCGTACGCTCGTGAGTGCACAGTCCCGTTACGACCGCGTAATCTGGGGCCGGCAGGGTTTTCCTACCGATGCCGAGCAGCGGGGCATGGAGTTGTTTTTCATCGAGAACAATCAGGCCGTTGACCACCCAGGCTGCTCCCACTGCCACTTCAACCCCTTTTTTACCGATAATAATTTCCGCAACAATGGGATAACCCCTGCGCCTACTTTAGAGGAATTTCCGGATAAAGGCCTCGGCGGGTTTAACGGCAACCGGTTTGATAATGGAAAATTTAAAGTCCCGACTTTGCGCAATATTGAATTGACGGCCCCCTATATGCACGATGGACGCTTCAAAACCCTCGAAGCAGTCCTCGACCATTATCGGTCCGGCGGGCATCCCGCCCCAAACGTTGACCCCAATATCCGGCCTTTCTCCCTTTCTGCACAAGACAAACAAGACCTCATCGCTTTCCTGAAAATGCTGACAGATACCAGCTTTGTCCAGAACCCCGCTTTCTCATCGCCTTTTCGCTAAACTGATCGCGTTTATGGGATGATTTGATTATTATTTAAAAGGTTTTTTTGCACGTTGTGCGGCACTGTCCTGGCAAAACGAATATTTTTTAAAAAGAGATATGTTCAATTTTTTTTCACAAAACGATAAAAAATAGTAACTATTTGCCAGAGGTATCCGCGGCTTCGCCGCGAAGGATTTTTTTTGTTGTGCGTGCATCTTTTACGCGCGAACGCGCGTAAAAGATGCACGCACAACAAAGATTATTGCTCAGGACAGCTACCTGCTAAACAGATAGAAAAAATAAATATAAAAACAACCTATTTCTTGTAAATGTGCGTTTATTTATCGAATAAAATATGGAATGGCATTCGATGTTTAAAAAAAATTATTTTCACAATATCATTTTTTTGTTTTTGAAGTGAAAAAATAAAACATTCAATTTTACATCATCAAACGAAGTATTGTGGTAGAAATATCACAGTACGAAATTTGGATATGTTCATGGGATCTTTTCCTTGCCATATAGTAAGTCAGCATTAAAGTTGACTTACTATATGCAAGCTTTAAGTTTGGAAGTTCATTTTCCGTAAGATATTATAGGTCAAGCTCTATTTAATGTTCATGGGTTTTCAAAGGGCGAGTCGCTCCCACAGGGGCGACTCGCTTTTTTTGTTTGCGCATGAAGGTGCTTTTCTCACATACAAATTCAGCAATTCCCGCTTCCGTGCAACTTTGCAATTTTTATGTACCTATTTAGCAGGTCATTGCCCCAAGAAATAATATTTGGTCGGGGTTATGTAAAAAGTATGGGGTTGTGTAAAAAGTCTTTTGCCGCCTACGGCGGCAGAATATTCTTCTGAGAGACACGTCATTTTCACGATTTCGCGAAGCGAAATCGTGAAAATGACGTGTCTCTCAAAACATCATTCGGCGCGAAGCGCTGAAAAAAGACTTTTTACGCAACCCCGATCAAATAAAATCCTTCGCGGCGAAGCCGCGGATACCCCTGTTAAATAGTTACTTTTTTATAAACTTTATTTCATCAAAACTTGTATATTTGTATGGGTATGTTTAGAAAGGGAACGGCGGTTTTTGTGCGAGAAACGGTTTTTCCCGGATAACCTGGGCAGAGTACCCGTTAACCATGCATGTTTTGCCTGCGATGGGTTCGATATCCAGGGTTCTGAAGATATTTCATGGGATTATAATTTGTTCGTAGCAAGTCGTGCTGCTTCAGTAGCACGACTTTTTTTTACAGTTTTGCACAATATACCCATCAAGTTTGTATATTGTGCCGCGAATGGTGCTGCAAATTGTTGCATCCATTGACCTCGTCAAAAAAAGCCCTTCCCGAATGCTGACGGAGCCTCCTCCTCCGCAGCTGTCTTTCACTTTAACGATAGTTTGTATTGGTGCGTACATTGCCTGATTTCTTTCGTGGCACGAGGACGCCCTCCGGATGTTTGTTGCCCTCACCGGCAGCAAAAGGAGATGTGTTTCCTTGAAGAGGTATCATCAGGCTGGCAGTGCCTCGTACCATCGAAGCCGCAGGGGTTAAATAGACTTTTTGCAATTGGATTTTCATGGGGTAAAAATGGCGCATTTTTCCTTCGAGATCATCCATGGGAATAAGTCAGTTGAAAGGTTATCCAGTAAAAATCAATCATAATTCCGAGATTCCATGAAAAAAATGACACCAAGAATCGGCCAGGGGCCAAAGGATATTTTGTTTTCCCCAAAAACAATAGGGATATGGCGACTGGTCCTTGCGCTCTCCGCGTTGCCGTTCGGGCTTTACGCTCAACTCGGCGTTAATTTCGATATCGTTCATCTGAGCTGCAGCAACATTCCTACGGGCCGGATCACAGCGACGCCCACGGGAGGTGTCCCTCCTTACAGGTTCAGGTGGGAAAATGGAGATACGACCGCTTCCAGGTCGCGATTGTTGTCAGGCACCTATTCCCTGACCCTTAGCGATGCCGCGGCTAACACCCTTATTGAATCGGTGACGATCAACAGCCCTACACCGGTGAGGGTGACATTCGATGTTTCCGGAAACTGTACGTTGCCTGTGACGATTACGGCAAAAGCGAGCGGAGGTGAAGGGCCCTACCGGTATCTCTGGGAGACCGGACAAATAGGCGCTACCCAGGTTTTTCCTACTTCCGGGAAGTACTGCGTTACCGTGATTGACAATAAGCTATGCGGCCGCTATGAGTGCCTTCAGATTTCGGTTTCTCCGCTGTCTGCATCCCTGAGTACCCGTGCTGTTACCTGTCCGGGAAGCAATGATGGGGCATTAAACCTGAGTGTATCCGGGGGCACCCCCCCGCTTTCCTATCTTTGGAGCAATGGCGCCACTTCCCAGCATCTGTCGAATGTGCCCGGTGGGAACTATTCCGTTACCATCACAGATGCCATTGGCTGCTCCCTTGTCCGGACGGCAACTGTTGCTGCCCCGGCTCCTTTGGTGGTCAACCTCACGGCTATTGGGCCTTCCTGTGCGGGTGAGACCAACGGGAGTATCCAGATCAATAACATCAGCGGGGGTACCCCGCCATACCGTGTCCAATGGCATACCGGGCAAAATACGATGACGATTAGTGGGTTAGCAGAAATGACCTATATCCTGACCATCACCGACGCACTTAACTGCAGGATCATCCGCGAGGTAAACCTCCTGGCGCGTTCGCAGTTACAGGCTACTGCGACCGTGCGCGACGAGACTTGTCCCGGGCAAAACAACGGGAGTGTCGCGCTGAGTATGCAGACCGGTGTTGCTCCTTTTGCGGTTGCCTGGAGCGATGGAGGCACGGGTGCGAACCGGACCGGAATGGCCCCCGGTGCTTATTCTGCATCTATTACGGATGCTGTTGGCTGTCAAAGGGTAATCGGGGCAGTAATTCGTCCGGCGGCACCCTACACCCTGACTGTAGCCAAGACGGACTTAACAAGCTGTTCGGTCAATAATGGCAGTGCAGAAGCCATCATCAGCGGAGGGGCAGGGCCATTCACTTTTTCCTGGAGCAACGGACAAACCGGCGCCAGGGTGGTCAACCTGATTCCGGGTACTTACGCTGTTACGGTAAGAGATGTGAATGGATGCGCACAGACGGCCAGTACAATCGTTCTTGCTCCTCCGCCAATCAGCGCCCAGGTTACTGCTACGGCACAAGTCTGTCAGGGCGCGGCCAATGGGAGTGCCAACGCGACGGTCGCCGGCGGTATAGCCCCCTTTTCGTTTGTGTGGAACAATGGGGGCAGCAGCCAGGCCCTCCAGAACCTTTCAGCCGGAATTTACCGGGTAACTGTAACGGATGGCCGGAACTGTACCGCGACTGCCCAGGCAACGATTGCCCAGGCTCCGCGTCCGGAAGTGGACGTAATCGCCCCTGCAATTGTTTGCAATGGCCTCGATACGGCCGGTGCGCGTACCCTGGTTTCAGGTGGTACGGCCCCTTTTACGTATTTCTGGAATACAGGCGGCAGCGGCCCTAATCTGTTAAACCTGCCGAGCGGTACCTATCGCGTAACTGTAACCGACCGTTTTGGCTGTACTGCCACGGATTCCGCGCGCATTCTTGTCGTACCTGTTATCCAGCTCACGGCTTCGGTCGCACCGGTGCTTTGTGCAGGTGAGCAGAACGGACGGATCAGTGTATTGTCGCAGGGGGGCATGCCTCCGCTTAGCTTTGTGTGGAGCAACGGTGCAACCGGTGCCAGCATTGGGAATTTGAGGGCGGGGAGTTATTCGGCTACGGCAACGGATGCTGCCGGGTGCAGGGCAAATATTTCTGCCCTTGTGACCCAGCCGGATTCCCTCAGTCTTGTGCTCACCACAAAAAATATTCAGTGCGGCATACCGGCCACAGGAGAAGCTTCCGTACGTGTACAGGGCGGTACCCCTCCGTACAACTATCTGTGGAATACCGGCGCGTCACGCGACACGATTACCGGCCTGGGCCCGGGTAGTTACACGGTTGCGGTCACCGATGCCAGGGGCTGTGAAAAGGCCGTTTCCGGAGCTGTACTCAACGTTACTGCGCCGCTTTGCAGCATTGCCATCACCCGGACGGTCAGCAGCCCGACGGCCTCGGATGGCGAAGCCGTAGTGACCGTCAACGGAGGCCGTGCGCCCTACACCTTCCGCTGGAGCAACGGGCAGGCGGGAGATACTGTGCGGAACTTACCGGCAGGCGACTATTCCGTAACGGTAACAGATGCAAACGGCTGTACCGGCACCTGTTCGGTCACGGTAGGCTCGGAAACTGCGCTGATTGGGGGTTATGTATGGTTTGATATCAACCAGAACGGGCTTCAGGACGCCGGCGAACGGGAAGTTCCTGGGATTAAAGTATTGCTGATGGAGATCACCGGTACCCCTCCCCCCTTTATGGATACTATCCTGACGGATGTGTATGGCAGGTACAGGTTTGTTGTCAAACCGGGGTCTTACAAAGTCACGTTTGTGCTGCCGGATTCGTTTCAATTTTCAGTCCCCAATGCGACACTGGACCGATCAATAGACAGTGATGCGGACAGGATCCTAGGCACTACCCAAACGATTACGGTTGCGGCGGGCGAGGTCTCATTGTTCTGGGACGCGGGCCTGATCAACAATACAAAATTCTTTCCGGCAATAGAGTGTGAGTGTTTGAACAATGCCACTAACCCGATCAATGGCCAGTTTAGGGAGCTCGTGCAGTTGCAGGGGCTGAGCGGAGATAACTGGAGGATTATTCGGCAAAGCGGGATGTTTCTGCGGACCAGCCCTGCGCCTCCCGCCGCGCCAATCCCTGTTGCGGTGGGTACGGTGATGCCGGAAGTCGCCACGGGGGTATATGTATTCGAATTCCGGCACGTGGATAATCTTGGGTATTTTATCGAAGTATCAAACGGAATGGATACCCTTTCCCTTGAAAACCGTTGCGCCTATCCGTTTATTACCGATAATATCCCAGATACCTTTTGCTTCAACGATCAGGTACTGCCACTCAATCTTCCGGTTACCCTGTCTGGACGGATTACTTATACGATCAATGGCGTGAATGCCACTGCGATTAATCCGCGTGCATTGGGGGCCGGCCTTTTCCAGCTCGTCGCCCGGTTCGTCCCTGATAATCCGCTGGAATGCCAGGCAACCCGGACGATTCCTTTTCGGGTGATTACAGAAAGTTGTCAGGTAAAAATTGGAGACCTGGTCTGGAATGATAAAAATAAAAATGGGATTCAGGATAATAACGAAGAGGGTATTGGGGGGGTAAAGGTCATTCTGAGCAGGGTGGGTACCCAGACCACCCGCGTAGATTCTGTGCTTAGCGATTCTGCCGGCATGTACATGTTCCTGACTGATCCCGGCAGTTACAAGCTCACATTTATACCTCCCATCCCGGGGTTCAGGGCGCCGATGCCCGACCAGGGGGGTAATGATACCAAAGACAGCGATATTGATACTTTGAATTTTATGACGCCGGTCTATACCGTGGCCCTTCATAATAATAATTTTACGATTGATGCCGGCTTTATAATCCCTTGTGTAAATGTTACGGACGCCGGGGAAATCGGAATCAGCCAGTCTATTTGTTTTGGTGCCCCTACACCGCCCATCGTCAATTTGCGCGAAGCATCGGGGGGCTATGGCAAGCTGGAGTATTTATGGATGTATTCGACCCGCAGCGCGGAGTTTGATGTGCTGCACTTTGTGCCGGTTCCAAATTCGAATACTCTTTCTATCCAACCCGGCCTGTTGACGGAAACTACTTTTTTTGTGCGATGTGTACGACGGGCTGCCTGTATGGATTATCTAGAGCCTGCACCTGTACGGATTTTTGTAAAACCTAAAATCAGTGCAACCCTTACCGTTCGGGATACCTATTGCCTGGATGCGCCTATTCACGTCAAAGCGGAGGTTGCGGGTGAAGGGGCACAAGTCAGGTGGGAGCTGTCGGCGAGAGAACCGGGTACTTTCGTCGAGCCGAATATTGCCTTTGGGACAGTAGCTACCTTTGTGCCTAAAGCCAGTGGGGTCGTTTATGTCCGGACGACGATCACACAGGATGGGTGTTCGGCAATTTTTACCGACTCGTTCCGCATTGTGAATATTCCGGGCCACTGTGCTTCTGCAGGGATTGTACTTAATGCGCTGGTTGATCAGCAAAACCGCATCAATCTCCGCTGGCGGATTCCCGACGATACGCCCTATCGGCAGTTTCAGGTGGAACATGCCCCAGACGGAGAGCAGTGGAAGCCGGTCGGGGAAGTCAGTAAGATCATGACGATGTTTGAAGGTTTGAGGTATTATGAATTCATAGATTCACAGGGCAAGAATGGCCGCAATTTCTACCGAATTGCCGTTCAGGATGAGTTTGGCGTGCGCAGGTTGTCCAATGTTGTGTCTGTAGCACTGCAGCCGGAGGCGCCGACTGCTGTTTATGCCTTCCCAAATCCCGTAAACGCACTGTTGTATCTGGATATTCTGCGCAACCTGCCTGTAAATGAGCAGATCCACTTTGACCTTATGAGTACGACCGGGCGTTTGATCCGGTCCTGGCAAATCCCTGGGCAGCAAGTGCAGGAGCGGGTTGATTTCTCTGACTTCCCTGTAGGGGTATATCTCATCAGGGTGAAGGCAGGATCGGCCGCGCCGCCACAGGTCTTGAAAATCCTGAAGCAATAAAACCGCCTTCCTAAAAAGTTCAGATATATGTTCTCATAAGTCTTTTTTCTGCGCCCCGCACCAAATAATAACGGGGTTGTACAAAAAGGTTTTTTACGGCGCTTCGCGCCGAATGATGTTTTGAGCGACACGTCATTTTCACGATTTCGCGAAGCGAAATCGTGAAAATGACGTGTCGCTCAGAAGAATATTCTGCCGCCGTAGGCGGCAAAAGGCTTTTCACAAAACCCCTGTAAAATTTCGCCACCGAAGGCGGAAAATGGCTTATGGGACAGCGTCCCCGCAAAAGAATGATGAGGTTGCCGCCCGGATGAACTTTGCTTTCGGGGCAAAGTATTTTTTTCAATCCACCTGTCTTTCGCTTTTCCGTAGAACCTCCCTTCCTTTTTCTGTGTTATAGAGCGGAAAATTGGAACTGTCTCATGGTACAAACAGATATACTGATCATCGGTGCAGGACCTGTAGGTCTTTTTGCCGTTTTCGAAGCGGGCTTGTTGAAGATGCGTTGCCACCTCATTGATGTACTTGGGCAAGCGGGCGGCCAGCTCACCGAAATTTATCCTAAGAAGCCTATTTATGATATTCCCGGCTATCCTTCTATCCTTGCCGGCGAACTGGTGGACCGCCTCATGGAGCAAATTGCTCCTTTCAAGCCGGGTTTTACCCTGGGGGAACGCGCAGAGGTGCTGGAGCAGCTGGACAATGGCAATTTCAGGGTTACGACGAATAAAGGTACGGTACACGAAGCGCCCGTTATCGCTATCGCCGGGGGACTGGGCTGTTTTGAACCCCGGAAACCACCGCTCGAGAACCTCGAAATCTTTGAAGACCGTGGAGTTGAATACATCATCCGCGATCCGGAAATGTACCGCGGGAAGCGGGTCGTCCTGGCAGGAGGTGGTGATTCGGCGCTTGACTGGACGATTTACCTCGCCGAGCTTGCACAGAACGTGACCCTCGTCCACCGGAGAAAGGAATTTCGGGGAGCCCCGGATTCCGTCGAGAAAGTCCTGGAACTCGCCCATGAGGGAAAGGTAAACCTCCTGACAGACGCGCAGGCGGTGGCTTTACAGGGCAATGGAACGCTCACCGGGGTGGTCATCGAACAAGCGGGGGTCCAGGTCGTACAGCCGACAGATCACTTCATTCCCCTTTTTGGCTTATCCCCAAAGCTTGGGCCTATCGGCGACTGGCGGTTGCAGATTGATAAGAATGCGATTGCGGTCAATACGTTTGACTATGCCACGGATATCCCCGGCATCTATGCGATTGGCGATATCAATACCTATCCGGGTAAGCTCAAGCTGATTTTATGCGGCTTCCACGAAGCGACGCTGATGTGCCAGTCGGCTTTCAAAAGGGTCTATCCGGACAGGAAAATCAGCTTTAAATATACGACGGTAAATGGGGTGGAAGGGTTCAGTTAGACCCTGGGCTGCATGGCATCTTCCCGCAGGACCCGCTCGAGGGCTATTAATAAAAAGTCGGCCTCCTTTTGGGTGAAAACCATGGGGGGTTTGATTTTCAAAACATTGTGATAGGGACCGTCGGTGCTCATCAGTATGCCCAGCTCCCGCATCCGATTGGCGAGATAAGCTGTCTGTACGGGCGCCGGCTCCAGGGAGCTGCCTTCTCTAACCAGCTCAAACCCACAAAACAGCCCGGGGCCCCTGACGTCCCCAATGATCGGGAACTGCTGCTGGAGCGTTCTCAAGCCGACGCGCAGATAGGCTCCTGTGCGTGCCGCATTTTGCTGTAAGCCCTCCTCCTGAATTACCCGGAGTACTTCTATGCCAATGGCGGAAGAAACCGGGTTTCCGCCAAAAGTATTGAAGTATTCCATTCCATTGTGGAAGGCATCGGCGATTTCCCGGGTGGTGGCCACTGCACCGATTGGATGGCCGTTGCCGATTGGTTTGCCCATGGTCACGATATCGGGTACTACCCCCTGAGCTTCAAAAGCCCAGAAATGCTCTCCGGCACGTCCGAAGCCGGTTTGGACCTCATCGGCGATACACACTGCACCGGCAGCCCGGGCGATCCGGAATGCCTCAGCCCAGTATCCCGCAGGAAGGGGTATTTGGCCACCGCAGCTGATTACGGATTCGCACAAAAATGCAGCAGGTTCCTTGCCCTGCTCCCGCATCGCACGGATCTGATCACTTAAATGCGAAGCGTAGCGAATACCGACGTCCGGCCCTTCGCCTCTGTATATCCCGCGATAAGCGTCGGGTATTGGGAGGACGTGGACATGGGCGGGGGCACCTTTTCCGCCGGGGCCATTAAATTTGTAAGCGCTTACCTCTACACAGGCGTTGGTATTACCGTGATAACCAACTTCTACGACCATCATATCCCTTCGGCCTGTAAAGGTTTTGGCCAGGCGCATTGCGAGCTCGTTGGCTTCGCTGCCCGAATTCACAAAAAAAACGACTTCGAGGGGAGGGGGCAGTGTAGCGCGTAATGCCTCTGCAAAGGTTATGACCGCAGGGTGGAGATATCGGGTATTGGTATTCAGCACCGCCATCTGGCGCTGGCCGGCACGTACTACACGCGGGTGCTCATGGCCCACGTGTGCGACGTTATTTACGGTGTCGAGGTAGCGCCTTGCGTCGGCATCATAGAGATAGGGGCCGAAACCCCGGACGATATGCAGGGGTTTTTGGTAGGAGACACTCAGATTGGCAGGTAATGATTGCCGCCGCCGTTCCAACAGATCGCCAATCTGTTCCCGTTTTACGAGCGGGCTGGCAACGCCGTAAAGGAGCAGCCAGGGGTCAGGACAAATACTGGTCCAGATTTCCCGCGCTTCGGGGAAGGCGACACCCGGAAAATCGCCCTTTTTGTCGAGCATATCGAGGATTACCTGGAAATGCAGGTGCGGTGGCCAGTTGCCATTTTCCGGCCTGGGGCCTATACGGCAAAGGGGTTGCCCGGAGGCAATCTGCTGGCCGCATTGTAATTGGCCGATGGAGGTTTCGTCGAGGTGGCCGTATAAGGTGAAAAATGTCAGGTCATCGTCAACGCGGTGCTCGAGGATGATGGTTGGGCCATAGTCGCGCTCTCCTACATTATTTGCCAGGCTATGCACTACTCCGGCGAAGGGGGCATACACGGGTGTACCCGCAGGCATAAATACGTCTATCCCGATGTGTACGCTGCGCCATCCCGGGCCTTCGTTCCCTTCGACCGTAAACTGATCTGTAGTATATAAAGGCCTGACCTCATCGTAATGGCCCAGGCCTGCGGCATAATTTCCTTCCCGCATGATTGCCTGCACCCGGTCGTCGAGTTTCTGTGGATCCGAGATATCTTCGTATGTCCCCAGATCTGGGCTGCCAACCCCCAGGTCGAGCCACTGCACATCCCCACCGGATAAGTCCAGGGGCATCAACGCTGACAGCCCGGCAGGATTAGCTGCTGCCCAGGCGGTGAAGGCCTTTTTCATGGGGCAGGGTTCCCATCCGCAAGCATGCCGAAAAGCATACCAGGCGAAACGGGGAGGGATTTGCCGAAGCTTTCGGAGCAGTTCCCAGGCAGGCAAATCGCTGATCTGCAGATATGTGTTCTCCGGATTTTCGATCAGGTTGATTGCAGAGCAAGTGACACTGATCAACAAGCGCGCGCCGACTAAGGGGAATAATGCCTGTACTTCCGCCCCGGTTAAAGGAAATTTGGCGTGGTAGCCACGGATAACCGGGAGGGCAGCGCCTATGGGGTCGGCTTTGTGCATCATAATATAGGCAAGTGCTATGGCCAGTTCGTTCACCGTATGGGAATAGACCATATCCCCGAAATCAATTACGCCGGGCACGCGCAAGTCATAGGGGTTTTCGGTTACGAGGATATTGTAGTCGTTGGCATCCCCATAGTTTATGCCCTGGCGAAGACCGGAAAGGAGCGGCAGGGCTTCATTTTCGAACAACTCCAGGAAGTAACCGGCCAGTGCCCTATCTGAAACCTCCCCGATAGCGATGAGCCTGGGCCGCGTCCATACCGCCCCGGAGGGATCCCATTTCAGGAACCGGTGGGCGGCAGGATGAAAAAAATCTGCCAATGCCCGGGAGAGTTGCCCCAGCATACTGCCGATGGCAAACCATAAGGCGGGCGTATGTGGATTTACCTCAGCAAGTGGACGTCCGGGCACCCAGGTCAGCAGGCGGGCGTACAGGGATTTTCCCGCACTTGTTTCAAATTTGGTTATGAATTCCCCTGCCAGGTTTGGGAGGGGGCGAGGAATGCAAAGGTCCCAATCCTGACAGGCGAGATGGGCCATTGCTGCATTTTGCATTTCCAGAAGTTCAAGGGCAGTTTCGGGGTTGGCGATTTTGAGCAAAAAGCATGTCCCGGAGTGGTCTTTAAGGTGAAAATTAAAATCCACCTCTCCGCTCATACGGACGACCACGGCAGCAGCAACTCCGAAATGCCGTTCTGCCAGCCAGGAAACTTCGTTATAATCCAACATGCCAAGAGATGTTGTCGCCGAGGTTGCGTCAAAAGAAAATTCTTTGGCTTCGACGGGCGATTGTACTTCCTAATATGGGGCTACCCGCAAGGTGAATTCCACTTTACCCTCAATTTTGCCATTGTCTGTGCCGGTGAAGAGCAAGATGCGCAGATCCCCGGCATAAGTTGTCGTCCACTGCCAGACTGTGCCTGCGGTTCCTATACTTGCGCCCTGTTCGTCCATAACTGCCAGGGCGATGCCGGCGTCCGGTGGGTCGAGGCGGATATGTACTTGTTGATCTTTTCGTACCCGGAGCAGAAATTCCTTTTTTTCCCCTCTGCCAATCGTACCGCGCATGAATGTCTCCAATCCGTTATAAGCGATTCGCGTACCCTCTGCCTGTGCTTTAGGCTTGACAGCGGGTAATGGGGGTGGGGGTTCAAAGGCAGC
>JBMOJO010000288.1:0-4516 GCA_049315745.1 Saprospiraceae bacterium
CGAAAATGATGCGTCTCTCAAGAGAAAATTCTGCCGCCGCAGGCGGCAAAAGACTGGTTATCCAGCCCGGAGAAAGCATAGCGTTCAATGTTTGCTCATTTGAGCACAGGTGGCATCGTTATTGTTGGGAAAAGTACTTCGGTTTAACAAAGTCCTTTCAACATTTCGATGAGCTCGGGCTGGGGATGGGCATCAGATTTATCCGAGCGAAAGGAAACGTGGGACCAGATACCCGGCTCGCCCGACAATGCTTTTTCTGAAATATCCCACATATCCTCGTTGTAATGGAGCGGTATCCCATCTTCCTTGTGGTGCTTCAGGATCAAGGCCCTCAACGCCGCAATTTCCTCATCCGTATATTTTTCAAACCAATAAAATCCTCTGAATCCTCCCGGATAATAGCAAGCTTTGCTTTTTGGAACTTCATATTTTGGCAACCAATTGTTCTTGCTATAAGCCTTCCACGCATAAAGTTTTCCGTTCCGTTCTTTTAACGCGCCCCAACTGCATATTTCCACCTGGATTGCCCTTGAATTGAGGTAATCATCATGAACCGGCGTCTTAAATTTGGGATCAACCCTATTTCCGCTCGCGTCAACATTGATGGCATAGCCCCAGCACTTGGTATCAAACCCCTGGTAAACCGTTCCATTGTCCGAAATGCCGTAAGCGGTGCAGACTCTCCCCTCCTTGTCGCGTGCCCAGCTAATAAACATATTCCTTGCATCATCCCACCCGGCAGAGTGGTGGATAACAAATAGGTCTTTTTTGGTTTCCTCCTGTACAAATTGATTGCCGGGGAAATCAAGTTTTTCCAATTTCATGCATTATGGATTTAGGTGTAATCAATGCAGTGGAAGCGTCTTTCAGCGCCTGTAATGAGGCTTTGACCTTTAACTAGGACAAACCTATTCGTTTATTTTTATAGGCCTGAACGACTCCATCAGGAACTCGCCCCTGGTATTGATATAAAAGGTTCCGGATAGGGTTCCAGGACAACCAATGCTTTTCCCTTGCTGAAAGGGGCAACAGCATTATATCGAATGGGGATTATAATCTCTCTTTTTTTGTCCACCCAGCCCCATTTGCCATTTTGCTGTACGCGTATCCATCCATTTTATTCATCCAGGTGATCGATTTTTTCAAAGTTGCAGGGTAGCAGAATCCCTTTACGTGTGGCGAAAAGCCAAGGCTCCCATTTTGCCCGAGCATGAATGCTTGATATCCAAGTCGTTGGATAGCAGTGTATTCACAAGGCAATAACTTGCCGTATATCATCATATTGAGGAGTAATAATTACTTTTCTACTTGAATTGATCTTTACTAAAATTGATCAGCTCCGTAAATTCCTCCCAGGAAATGATTTGAACAATTTGCCGGATATTTTGAAGTTTTTCATTTTGCTCACCGCGAGATATTTTTTCTTCAAGGGCCCGCTGGAATCCACGACGTTCTTTTTCAGAAAGCAGCTGGCGAATTTGTGCGTGTGGGGTCAGCATTTCAATTGCCTCACGGGAAGTATTCATTGTCGTTGGCACATCAAAAATCCAGACTTCCGAATTATCGCGGTCAAGGGCACGGCACGTGACCGTCATATTACGGGTGATTCCGGGAAGGCTGCGCCTTTCAAAAAAGCTATTTTCGAAAAAATCTTTAAAAGAAAGATGATTTGTTTTTTCAATAGATTGCGGAATGATAATGTACAGGCAAACTTTTCTGCAATTTTTGATGCTATCTACCATTTGAACCATGGAAGAATCGCGGGCCATCTCTGCAGGTAAACGAAAATCCAGGGTTTTTATTTCATTTATATTACCTACCGCAATTTGGATAAAGTTGTTAAAGTAGCCTATTGCAAGGGAAGTAGAGGGAAGAAATCCAATTTCAGCAGTATTGAAGGCCGAATAAATGCGCTGCTTGATTCGCTGCACCTGAGAGACGATACCGGGATTTTCAGGTGTTGCTGCAGGAAGATTATCCAGGCTGCTCGTGTAGTCGCCCTCATAGCTGTACAATTCCAATCGAAAATCCTGATTTGCGGTGATACTGGAATCCAAGTCCCGCTCCACATCCCCCAGATTTTCCTTTAAGTCGGTAAAAAAGTGATCCACAAAACCTTTCACCTGGTTATCGAACAGGATAAAACTCCTTCGGGCACCGAGGCGGCCAAGGAAGAGCCCAAATTCAAAAACTACATTGTGCCGGGTAGCGAGGGCACTTTTCAGATTTCCGCTATCCATATCCTGAAACTTCCGGGTCTGGCTGATGATTTTGTCATCCGGCACAAAAAGGAAAATGGCGAAATCGTAGATATCGCTGAAATTTTTAAGCTGCTCTACATTATTTGCTTCTCCACCAAAACTCCGGGTTTTCGCAAAAATTCCTTCATCCCAAATATCTACTTCATAGAGATCTTTTTCGAAGCACTTTTTTACCATGTTTGCCACTGGAAGCGACTCCACAGAGCATCCGATAAAAATGCTGGGACGCCCATCCAGTTTACTTTCCAGGTTCTTCACTGAATCTTCATTTGGCAGAAAGGAAGGATTCGGTAGATTTACCTGCTTGTTTGATTCCATTATAATACAAATTATTAATCGCTATGAAAAAAAACCGGTAAATATTGCAAGAATTGCCAAAAGGATCAATGACAGAAAAGAAAGGTAGAACCATTTCATAAAATCTGTGAGCATTATCTTCCAGACGCTTTGTACCGCCCCCAGGAGGTCATTTGGATTCATATCAAAGCGCGTGCGACTGTTCGCCGAGGGGTCCTGAACGGCACGTTGATAAATTTTTCGGAATAACCTTTCCTGCCTGAGATAAAAAGCATCTAACCACCAAAAGGGGACAAGTATCCCTGCCATTGCTACAAGATAAAAGACCCCGTGTGTACTTGCCAGAATGGAGTCCTTTCCAAACGCAATAAGCGCTGACATAAGGGTCATCGCCCACCCCTTAATCAAAAAGGAGTTGTTGGCCATCCTGGAGATGACACCCTGGATGAGGTCAAGTTCTTTATGTAAATCCTGGTCCATAATCGCATATTTGATAAAAGTTGTTCATTAAAATTGAAAATTGGTAATGTTCCATTGCCACCCTATCCTTCATCGGGAAGCAAAATAAAGCCTTCAGGAGCCTTTTGGGAGGTTCTCAAATGATAGGGGCTAATGTACAGGGCGCAAAGCTGGTTGCCTTTTTCATCCATGATCACATAAAAATCTATTGGATTTTTTACTAAGTACGCCCACTCCGTTCCGCTCGCTGTTTCCCTCCGCCCGCTCGCTCATGCCCCGAAGGAATGGCCCCTGGCTAACCGCCAGAGGGGGGGACGAACGCGGCGCGGAAGCCCAAGCAAGCCTCCCGGGAGTCGGGGCGGAAGTAGAAGCGGTGCGCCACCCGGCAGAAGACGGCGTGGCGCTCCCATGAGCCGCCGCGGCACACTCGGCTCGAGCCTCTCGGCATGTCCACCCAGGCACAACCATCGTTGAGATCCTTATTATAATTGTCATGCCAGTCGTCCTCGCACCATTCATATACGTTCCCACTCATGTCGTAAAGACCCAACGCGTTGGGCAATTTTAACCCAACCGCTTTCGTACTAAAGTCTTGTTTTTTTGCATTACCTTTTCTATGCCAGCCCACTAAGTCCGGGTCATCGCTGCCACTGTAACGAAAAGGCTGTTGATTCGGCCCGCCACGGGCGGCGTACTCCCATTCTGCTTCCGAAGGGAGCCGGTAGCCGTTCGACTGCCTGTCGGCACGTGCGGTGGCCCCCTCTGTTGAATACGCCGGCAGCAGGCCTTCCTGTGTACTCCGCCAGTTGCAATAGCGGATGGCATCTTCCCAGGAGACATAGACTGCCGGGTTATCACCCTTCCAACCCCAGTGCGGCTTTTCCATCTGTAACCCTTCCCGCTGCATAAAAAGGGAGTATTGCCAGTACGTCACCGGGGTTTTCTGCAAGAAAAACCCATTCAGGGTCACTAGGTGGGTGGGTTTTTCAAAGTCAAGTATATAAGATATTTCAGAACTCATAATTTGTTTGATGAGATGGTCATTCACCTCCGATCCCATCATAAAGTTCCCTCCCTTTATATATACCATCTCCCCTAAATAGCGTTCCTTGATCAGAGGGGCAGCACCATCGGGTATCTTCTCCAACATATTCAAGAGGGGGTAAAAACCTATATTTCCCAGGGCTTCTGCTAAGACGTAGGTGATGGGTCTATACTGCGGCAGCCCTAATCTGAGCAGTTCTTGAAAAGTCTCCCTGGCTAGTTCGAACCGCCCCGAGGCTTGGAACACAAACCCAAGCTCTTCCAGCAAAGGAGCGATTAAGACTTGGCCGTAAGCCGAGGTTCTACGGATTTCCCGAAAAGCAAAATCATAGTCCAGGTGCAGGATGGCCTCTTTAATGGGAGCCACAGCAATATCAAAGGTGCTTCGGAGTATTGCGCTTTGGGCGGCGAGGGCTTCCTTGCCCTTGTTCAGGGCGTCTTCCTCCCGGGGCGTC
>JBMOJO010000047.1:0-19925 GCA_049315745.1 Saprospiraceae bacterium
TCGAGGTTGTGAAAAAAGGTTTTTGCCGCCTAAGGCGGCAGAATATTCTTCTGAGATACGCGTCATTTTCACGATTTCGCGAAGCGAAATCGCGAAAATGACGCGTCTCTCAAAACATAATTCGGCGCGAAGCGCCGAAAAAATATTTTTTACACAACATAAGGTACCTCGGAGCCTGCAACAGGCTTAGTTTCTTTGGATAAAATTGCCCTGCTTGTTTTCATCGAGCTCTTTGCGTTCGTTCTCCCGCATACCTTCCTTAATTTCCTGCTCGATGCTGGAGCGGGCAGCGTTGAACTCTCTGATCCCTTTTCCGATACCGCGCATGAGCTCCGGGATTTTCTTCCCGCCAAACAGCAGCAGGACGACGAAGAAGATGATAAAAATCTCCCAAGGGCCCTGACCGAAAATAAACAACAAAAGGATAGACATAACCGGTTCATTTAATGACGGTGAAATAAAATTCTTTTCAGGGTGCTTATCCCCGCTTTGAATATATAAAGGTATGAAGGTTTAAGGATAAAGGCAAACAAGGGCACAACTTTTATCACCTGCTCGCCGGCTTAGCTGCCCGGGGCTGCGCGCTGTATCCTGTCTGTTTATCTGGGTGGTTTGTATCCGGACCGCTCGAGAAACTCCTGGCTATCCTTGAGGGCAAGCAGTTCTGGAAGGGTTATTGACGGGTATTTTTTGAGGTAAGCCCGGGCAATTTGCCAGCCAATCCAGTTGCCCGTCCTTCCCGGGGCCTCTGCAGGCATACCTGGTGACCCGGGGCTATATTCCACATATTTGCGGATTTTTTGCCAATCGCTGTTGTACAGCAGGTCTTCGCCGAGGAAGAATGCCCAGATATTTTTTTCATTTTCCGTGAGCCATTCGCTCTGGGCAGCAGTCACCTCCATGCGTATGCTGTCGGGCGTCTGGGGGAGCAATTTTTCCAAAACCAGCAACTGCTTTCCATTGTGGATGATATGGTCGAGGAGTTTTTCCCCTGGTGGGGGGCCTGCAAGATCGGCGACCAGGGGCAGGAGTGTTTTGAGTACGAGGTGTTCGCCGTTAAAGGTACGGGTAAGGTACTGCGAAAAATTAGGGTTCTCCGGGTTGAATTTTTGATAGGGATAATCTGCTCCCAGGAAAAAATCCAGTCCGATGGCCAGGGATTGATCCTGGTAAATAAAACAACCGATGGAATATTCCGAAATAAACGTCGTGAGCTCCGGAGTCGGAATATCGGGGAAATAGTACTTCAGGTACCTGAAAGCCTGTGCGAAGTCTTTTTCCCACAAGCTGAAATCCTGGTATTTTTCCCTACAGGCCGCATGGAGTTTTTTGATCTCCGGATGGGAAATGAAGCCTTTTATATAAGATTCCGGGCCATTGACTGCGATCCGGGGGTCGAAGGCCGGGACGATCCGCGTAAAATAAATATCGGCGAACTCGCCGTAGCTGCTCCGCAGTTGTTTCAGGCCTGAGGGTATGTCCGAGGTGTCCAACGCAAAAAAATCTTGTTCAAAGCGATTGATTTTCAATTGAATATCAATATCGCGCACATCGGGCGCGGAATCAGAAGGCGTAGTTTGGCAGGCGTTGAGTATAAACCCAAGCAGGATAGCGGATAAGGACTTACCTTTGTAGCGGAATTGCTGAAAATACTTGTTTCTTCGCATAGCGATTTAATTTGTGCATACAGAAAAACACTGTGATGATGAAAAAAATTGTAACTGCCCTGCTTTTTTTGCACTTGCTGTCCACGAGCAGCTTTGGCCAGGATGGCGAGCTGCGTTTCGGGTTTCAGCTAAGCCCTTCATTTTCCTGGATGCGGACCAATGATGTCCGGATTAACCATAGTGGTACAAACGTGGGCATTAAGCTCGGTATGCTGACGGATTATTATTTTCGCGAAAATTATGCTTTTGCCACGGGAATCGGGTTCGCATTTAACCACGGGGGTACGCTTTTGTTTGATTACGGAGGAAATTACTGGACGCGTTCCAACCTTGGCCCGGCACTGGATTCCTTGCCCAACGGGGTCAAGTTGAGGTACAATCTCCAGTTTGTGGAAATCCCGCTCATGGTCAAGATGCGAACAAATGGCTCCGGTAATACGCGCTACTTTTTGGAGCCCGGGCTGACCCTGGGGTTCCGCACGCAGGCCCGGGGCTCGGTCAACGGGGTTGGTGTTGGGGAAGAAGCCCGGAAACTGGATATCCGGCGGGAGGTTAATGGCCTCAACCTTGCCTGGGGGATTACAGGTGGTGCAGAGACGGCACTGAGCAGCAATATTTCACTGGTTACAGGTATCGGATTTCAGATTGGTTTCACGGATGTGACAGATGATAAGGGAGGGGTAATTTTTGATCCTGAGCGCGGAAGCCAGAAGGAGGCCTCAAAAGGCGCCATCAGCGCCCTTACCCTGAAAATCGGCCTTATGTTCTGAGGCATCTATAAAAAAAAATCTGCCGCTGCAGGCGGCAAAACTTTATACTGGAGTTGTGTAAAAAGGTTTTTGCCGCCTTCGGCGGCAGAATATTCTTCTGAGAGACGCGTCATTTTCACGATTTCGCGAAGCGAAATCGTGAAAATGACGCGTATCTCAAAATATAATTCGGCGCGAAGCGCCGTAAAAAACCTTTTTACACAACCCCAAACGATTATTTGGCGCGAAGCGCCGAAAAAAGACTTTTTACACAACCACATTATATTCTTCAAGACACTTGATTTTCGCAATTTCGCAGAGCGAAATTGCGAAAATCAAGTGTCTAAAAAGAGAATATTCTGCCGCTGTAGGCGGTGCTTCACTGACGGTACAGCGTTTGGAAATTTTTGCAGACTTTTCGGATGATTATATCCATTCACAGATTAAACCATGGAAACCTTACTTACGGCAGCAGAAGAAAGCTGGATACAGGCGTTTATTGAAGCCGGGATTGCGGAAGACGCAGGCAGCGGCGATCATACTTCCCTGGCCTGTATCCCTCCGGAATCGAGGCATACCGCATATCTCCTTGTCAAAGACCATGGGGTCCTGGCAGGGGTTGCGGTAGCCAGGCGCATCCTGCATTATCTCGATCCGGAGGGTGTGTTCACCCCGGGGATATCTGATGGCGAACCCGTAAAGGCCGGCGATATTGCTTTCGAAGTCTCGGCACATACCCGCGCCCTGCTGCTCGGAGAGCGGCTGCTGCTCAATACGATGCAGCGCATGAGCGGCATCGCCACAGAGACCGCCCGATATTGCGAGGTGGTAAAAGATCTTCCCGTGCGTATCCTCGACACCCGAAAAACGACGCCAGGGCTTCGTTTTCTGGAGAAGTGGGCGGTGCGTGCCGGCGGTGGGGTAAATTACCGCAGCGGGCTGTACGATTGGTTCATGATTAAGGACAACCATATAGATGCTGCGGGGGGCATACGTGAGGCCATCGAGCGGGTACTTTCCTATCGGCAGGCTAATGCGCTGCCGCTGGGGATTACTGTAGAGGTCCGCAATTTTGATGAGCTGGAAGCAGCATTATCCGTGGGGCAGTTTACGCGCATCATGTTCGATAATTTTTCCCCGGAGCAGCTCAGAAAAGGGGTGGAGACGGTTGGACGCCGTTTTGAGACGGAAGCTTCCGGGGGCATTCACCTGGATACCCTTCGTACCTATGCGCTGACAGGGGTGGATTTCATCTCCATTGGCGCACTCACCCACTCCGTCCGCAGTCTGGACCTGAGTTTCAAATTAAAGTAAGGGGCTGCCGGGGTTGTGAAAAAGTCTTTTCATGGCGCTTCGCGCCAAATTTAAGTTTGAAACCGACGTGTTTTTCATGATTTTGCGAAGCAAAATCATGAAAAACACGTCGGTTTCAAAAGAATATTCTGCCGCCGTAGGCGGCAAAAACCTTTTTACACAACCCCAAGACACCTGGTAAATTGTTACAATTAAAGTAAGGGGTTGCCGGGATTGTATAAAAAGCCCTTTTGCTGCCCTGGCAAAAATAGAATAGACTTGTTGCGATGGGTAATCGTTGCGGGCGAAAAAGGGCGATTTTTACCCCACGAGAATCCCATCGCAACAAGCCTGTCACGGGCCTTTTTTCCGGCTTCTCATACGGGATATCCCTTGAGGGACCCCCAGATCAGCAGGATGAGCGAGCAGAGCAACAGCCAAAAGCGGATGTCCCTGAAGACAGTGTGTGTAGTTTGTTTGATCACGATAACCGAGCCTAAGGGCTTTGCCAAAACGAACACTTTTTGCCGGTACGATATTACCTGCAGCGACAAGGTGCGGTTTGGGAAAGCATATTTTTCGCCAAATTGATACCAAGAGTTAGACCAGCAAAAATGATACCATAGCAAAAAAGCATAATATGAGGGGGTGGATCAGGCGAGCAGGGATTTTTGGATAGATTTTGGGAGGCCGGGCCCGCAATATACCAGGCCGGTATAGATTTGCAGCAGATCCGCACCTGCGGCCAGTTTTTCCATGGCTTCCCGGGCATTGCCGATGCCCCCGGCACCGATAATCACCATATCGGTGGGTCCTTTTGCGCGGAGGTAGCGGATAATCTCGGTGGATATCTGGCGCAAGGGGGCGCCGCTGAGGCCGCCCGGGCCGATATCATGGACGATAGCGGCAGGGGTAGCCAGGTCTTTCCTGGAAACTGTCGTATTGGTAGCGACAATGCCTGCGATTTTTGTTTGGCGAACGATTTGCAGGATATCGTCGAGTTGTGGAATATTGAGGTCGGGGGCGATTTTGAGGAGGATAGGTTTTGGCGCCGGGTAGCGGGCGTTTTGAGCCTGTAGTGCGTGGAGGATTTCGGCGAGCGGAGCTTTGTCCTGCAGCTCGCGAAGGTCTGGGGTATTAGGGGAGCTGACATTTACGACGAAGTAGTCCACCCAGGGGAAGAGGGCGCTGAAGCAGGCGAGGTAATCGGCGCTAGCCTGGTCATTAGGGGTGTTTTTGTTTTTGCCGATATTTCCACCGAGGATGAGTCCGTCGGGCCTTGGCGTTCGGCTCAGTCGTTTTGCGAGCGCGGTTGCCCCCAGGTTATTAAACCCCATTCTGTTGATGAGGGCTTGGTCGGCAGGTAGGCGGAATAAGCGGGGCTTTGGGTTGCCGGGTTGTGGCAGTGGGGTGACGGTGCCCAGCTCGACAAAACCAAACCCGAGTGCGGCCATCTCCCTGAATACTTTTCCATCTTTATCGAAGCCTGCCGCGAGGCCGACGGGATTCGGAAATTCGAGCCCCATGACCCGACGCCTGAGCCGGGGATCCCGGATATGGAAGTAATTGTGCAGCAGCGGCAGGGCACCCGGTAAACGGCAGAGCGCTTTGAGCATGGATACGGTGAGGCCATGCGCAGTTTCAGGTGCAAAAGCGAACAAAACGGGTTGCAGGAATCGGCGGTAAAACATAAGGGGGGTGGTAAAAAAAAAGCTGAGCAATGAATCATTACCCAGCCCTAATCATAATCCCAAAAACTATTCTTATACTCCTTCGTCCGCTTTTACGAGCAATTGAAACCCGTTGCCGTGAATATTGACGATTTCGATATTTTCGTCGCGCTTGAGGTACTTGCGCAACTTTGTCACGAAAACATCCATAGACCGGGCGGTGAAGTAGTTATCTTCGCTCCATATTTTGGTCAGCGCTTCTGACCGGGGGAGAATGTCGTTCATGTGAACGGCAAAGAGTTTGAGGAGCTGGGCTTCTTTGGGCGACAGCTTGAACTTTTCCTCTGCTTTTTCCCCGAGGCCAAAAGTAAGGATTCTTAATGGAAAATTAAAATGATATTTTCCGATAATAAATTCTTTTTCTTCTGTTTTTACTTCTGTTTTAATTTCTGATTTATGGCTGCGTTTGAGGATAGCCTGGACCCTGGCCAGTAATTCGGCGGAAAGGAAGGGTTTGGTGATATAATCGTCGGCACCGATGCGGAAGCCTTCCAGTACGTCTTCTTTGAGGGCTTTGGCCGTAAGAAAAATAATAGGTATTTCCGCATCTGTTTTCCGGATTTCCCTGGCCAGGGAAAAGCCGTCCATTTTAGGCATCATGACATCGAAGATACAAAGATCGAAGTGGGCTTTCCGGTATTTTTCCAGGCCTTCAGCGCCATCCTTGGCGAGGGTGACGTGATAGTCGTGCATATCCAGATAGGAGCGCAGCACGTCGCCAAAATTTTGATCATCTTCAACGAGCAGGATTTTATTTTTTTCCATAACCGTTTCTTTTAGCAGGGGTTCAAGGCCGGTACAACAGATTTAACGCGCTATCCTTCGGTTTGAAAAGGGAAGAACAAGGTAAACGTACTTCCCTTTCCCGGTTCGCTTTTGACATCAATGTGCCCTTTATGTGCATCCATCATTGCTTTGACGTAGCTAAGGCCCAGGCCGAAACCTTTGATATCGTGCAGGTTTCCGGTAGAGACCCGATAGAATTTATCGAAAATATGTTTGAGTACGGCTTTGCTCATTCCGATCCCACAGTCTTTGACCACAATTTCCACGCCACCGTACCGATTGCGTGTCAATACGCTGATTTCCGGTTTTTCTGGGGAGTACTTATTGGCGTTATCGAGCAGGTTATTGACGATGCTGGAGACATGCGTCAAATCTGCCTGTACGATGGGGTTAGCGGCTTCGAGGAAGGCCTGGGCGGTTCCGCCTTTGCTTTCCACTTGTAAGTTGATATTTTCCAGGGCAGCTGTGATAACTTCGTGCAGATTAACTTCGGATAATTTTATAGAATACTCTTGTTTGTCTATCAGGGCTATCTGGAGTACTTTCTCCACCTGATTATTCATACGATTATTTTCCTGTTTTATTATGTTGGCAAAGCGTTTGATCTTTTCCGGGTTGCCGAGGATCATGGGGCTTGAGATGGAATCGGCTGCCAGGGAAATGGTGGCGATGGGGGTTTTGAACTCGTGGGTCATATTATTGATAAAATCGGTTTTCATTTCGGACAATTGTTTCTGCCGAAAGATCACATACAGGGTATAACCGAAGCAAAACATGATGATGGCGGTAAAGAAAATAGAGCCCAGGAAATTTTGCCAGAGGGAGCTCCAAACGATATTGTTGCGATTCGGGAAAAATACACGCAGCTCTCCGGTTTTGGGTTTGTCGTGGGGAAAAAGGGCGACGGTATAATCCGGGTTATAGAGGTTTTTGGCCTTGAAGCCTGGGGCGGGCAACTGGTGGCCCTGGTTATCTGTGACGACGAAGTGGCCGTTCGTGAAGACCAGGCTTTTTCTTGCGTAGGAGAATATGCCATAATGAAAGGCATAGATGGCCTGTGCCGGGTCCATACCGCGGTTGCGGAAGGCCTGTTTGAGCGCTGCATCGAGGAACTGGGGTTTGATGCGTTCTTCGAGCGGCCTGTTGGCGAGGGTCAAGCCATATAGGGCATAGACCGTGGGATCTTCCATGAGCTCGCTGAGCATTAGTGCGGTGGGTCGCTGGGGC
Organism: Saprospiraceae bacterium; assembly: GCA_049315745.1. GTDB lineage: Bacteria > Bacteroidota > Bacteroidia > Chitinophagales > Saprospiraceae > JADJPL01. The sequence continues at coordinate 7,453 of JBMOJO010000047.1, forward strand.
GTCGCCACAGATTTACCGCCGTCCCTGCCGTTCGATGATACCCGTTCCTGTTGGAGGTAGTTGGTGATAAAGCCGTTTAGGCCGAGTGAGGAGAAAAGCTCTTCGCGCCGTTCCTCTGCTTCGAGCTGCCTGGCGACTTCATTGAGCGCGTAATACACATTTTTATCAAAGCGCTCTTCGTTTACCCGGATGGACATACGGATGAGGTCCATTTGCAGCCAGACTACGCCAAGTACCGCGGCGCTCATCAAGGCGATAATTGCCCAAATTGCGTTTTTTTTCATTTTACCTGGTTTAGGGAAAGGTTCTTGACCGCGGCGAGCCAGATAAAATAGGCCAATAGATAGGTTTACCGTTACCCCTCCTGCAAAATTAGGCTATCCCAAAAAGCTACGGGGCTTTTTAACATCAATTTAACTTGACGCTGCACCGTATGAACCGGGGTCAGGACGCATTGCCCAACCCCGGTTTATGCTTAGAGGGAGAAGCGCACGACGACCCCGCCGGAGGCGTCCGTTCTTGGGAACCCGGCGGAGGTTTTGGGCTCATTATAACGGTAATCAAAGAATATCCGCAGGGACAGTCGCTGGTTGAGGCGGTATTCTGCCGATGGGGAGAAGCTGAGGAGGTAGCTTCCCCGGGTAGGCTCTACGATACCTTGGTCGAGCAGATGGTTGAACGTGACATCGTCCGACATCCGCAGGTTGAAGTTGATATCGAGGTCGTTGCCCTGGTTTTGACTTGGAACGGGGGGGCCGGTAGTTCCGGCATTGGTTTTACCGATACCGGCGACGCGGTTGCCCTTGGGCTTAGGCGGTGTTTTTTTGCCGGTGAGGAAAGGGATATTGACATTTCGCAGGATATATCCAAAACCGATCATCATTTCCTTTCGGCGGGTTTCAGCGAGCTGGTTATTGACGAGGCTGAGGGCCAGGGTACGGGAGTTTTTGTAATCGGCGTTGAAGGACATTCCGTTTTTGAGGGTTGCATTGATCGCTACGAGCGGGCTGAAGCCTTCCTGAATGACGATTTCAGGGATTTCGAGGCGGGCGTAGAAGTTGCCGTTGAGTTCATTGAGCGCGCCAAAATCAAAAGTGCGCAGGTAGTCCAGGCCGGTATTGAAGCGGTTGATGGTGAGGGTGGACTTATAACCGTGGGTAAGGCTGAAATTTTGGAAGAGCTCGCTAAAGAGCTTTACCCGGGACAAACCATTGTAGTTGAGGCGCCAGTTGACCCGGGGCAGCATATCGAAGATGTCGAGGCTGGTGGTGTTGGGGTCTTCATTGGTGTACGCAGCGATAAAGGCGGGGATGAGTACCTCCTGCTGGGTGCGCCCATACCCGAAGGTGTAGCCGTTCAGGGCAAGGGTCGAATCGCTGTGCTGGCCCTGCCCGAGGCGTTGGGAGATGACGAGCCGGTTATTTTCGAACTTTCGGAACAGGGCGATGATCTCCGTCCGGTCGTCCTGAAAGAGGGTAGGCAACGCAGCATAGGAAAGGGTCAGGGACCCTGCGTCTTTAGGGATTGCATGGACGAAATTCGGGGTATTGTCAAAGAGGGTATCTTTGAAATACTGGGAGTGGTTTTCGGTGAAATTACGGGTTGCCTCGAGCTCGATACGGAAGTCGCGGAATGGTTCGAGGGTTACCCGGGCATCGTAATTTTGGGCAAAGTTCTGGACTGCCTCCTGGTTGAGAAATACATTGGAAGTGATCCATCCTTTTTGGGCGGCCTGGCCGAGCCAGTCCTTTTCGGAAAAATATTCTTCAGGCCGCAATTCGCGGATACGGGGTTGCAGGCCGGACACGAAATCCCAGCCCGGGGCGGAGAGGTTCTGCCCCATCCCGAGCATCCGTGCCTGGGGCAGGAAGCCGGGGACGATGGTCGTGGACTGTCGGGTGAAATTGAACCTGGCGCGTCGGACGAGCAACAGCGGGCGGAGTGCGGCCCGGAGGATGTTTGCGCCGCCACCGGACTGAGTCTCCTCCGCTTCCTCCCCTCCCTGTCGCGGAATCCTTCCGCCCGGCGCTGCGGGGTTTTGGCTTCCGCGGTTGATGTTGCGCAGGAAAGGCACTTTATTGTAAAGGGCTTCGAAATTAAAATCTGCGCTGAACTGGATATCCTGCCGGTTCTGGATTACGCTGCCGAGACTGTCGGTATTGAGTGCGGCGGCCGTCCATCCATATTCGCCCTGATACTGTGCCCTTGAGGAGATCCAGTCCATGAAGGGGAGCAATCGGATCGGCAGGTTGTAACTGACCTGGAAGTTATGCAGGTAGTTTTTGGTACGGCCAAGACGCTGGAGGTTTTGCCAGATACTGTCGCGTCGGGCCTGTTGAACGTCCTCGACAGAAGGGTCGTCAATGAGGGCAATTTCGTCGGGTTCGTCCACGACGCCATTATTAACGGCAGTGAACGTAAACTTGAGCGACTTGGTGAGGTCCCACTGGAGGTTATAGTTCCTGTCCCAGGTATAGCGTTTGTTGTAGAAGGTATTGAAGCGGTCTTCGAGGCCGGTAAACCTGAACCGGGTTCTGTTAAAGTGCCGGTCGAGCTGGGTGCTGAAGCTGAACGAGTTAGGGATGGGGTTGAAATTGAGCTCTGAGAGTAGTTTGAGTAATTCGCTTTGGATCCCTTTCATGGGTTCGATGTACTTGATCGGGACGGAGTATTGGTAATCGAGCCCGCTGGTACGGCGGGCGAGCTCGTCGAACTCGATGAGGGGGTCGCGGCGTTCGGATTTGGTATAGGAATAACTGAAGGTAAAATTCTGGATGCTCCAGGGCATTGGTTTTGAGCTGCCGCCCCCGGAAGCTTCCTTCCGGACGTTGGTGAAAGCGTAGCTGCTGAGATTGGAGACTTCCTGCGTAATATTGGCAATAGAATCTCTTTCCTGCCCGGCAGCGTTCTGAATTTTTTCTTTGAGGACAATATCCAGGTCATAAGGGTCGAATTCCGGGGTTTTCGTGATATTGGAACGCTGTGCGTAGAACGGGATGCGCAGGCCCCAGTCTTTGGGCAGGAATTTGCTGAGTTCGATATTTGCGGAGACATCGTAGCCGGAGATTTCCTGCCTGCTGCGTTGCTGGACTTTTTGATCGAGCGCGCCGAAGCCGATGCTGCTGTAATTTCCGGCGAGGGTGACATTGCCCAGGTCGGCCAGCTGGATATCCATGCGGGCGATGGCTGCGCCCCCACCGCGTTCGTCGAGGCCGGTGAGGCGTAGTTCATTGACCCAAACTTCGGTATTCAAGGGCAATTGTTGGCCACCACTGGGGTTTCTGACGCCGATCATGGCGATTTTTGCCAATCCCAGGTTGGGGTTGCCGCGTACTTTTACCCGGTGGGGGATGCCGGGCAGGCCGAGGTCTTCGAGCTGGCGGATATACTCATCGGTCAGGGGCAAACCCAGGTTGTTGCGCTCTTCTTTCAGGGTGGTGAAGAGTTTGAGGGGGATATCGAAATCGTTTTCCGGGCGCCATATTTCGAGTTTGTATTCCGGGCTGCGGTTGTCGGAAGGCAGGCGCGAGGGATCGGACATCACAAGCGGGACCTCGTATTCGTAGTAGTTGTTTTTGAAATCGCTGCCGATACGGATAAATACGGAGATATCGCCATCGCGGATGGGGAGTTTGTCGAGGATTTCCCCGTGTACGAACATTTTGAGGCGTTCATAGACGCGCATGTCCATATCAAGGCGTTTGAACACTGCTTTTTCTTCTCCATCGCAGAGCCCGCGGATGGTCATCGTGAGGGACTGTTCATTTTGCTGGGTAGAGAAAACCCCCAGGGCGAGTTCTCTGCGGATCCCTTCGGGGAGTACATAGTTGAAGGGTTGGCGGTTGCTGTTTTCCTCGATATTTACGGCGTCAACGTCGAATTGGGTCTGTGCGTCGCAGGGGATGGGGTTGGCATCGGAGAGGTCCTGGTTATAGCGGCGCCATTGGTTGCGCACGAATTCCATACGGGCGAAACGCAGCGTGACCTGTTTCTGGAACCCGGTCATATAGAGGCGCATAAACCGGATCGAGCGGAAGTCGCGGATACCGCCGACGGCGACTTTGTTGGGGCCGTTGAGGGGGATACGGAAGCGGTACCATATCCTGCCATTAGCTGCTTCGAGGCGGTCGGTGATGAAGGGCGTGCGGTTGATATCAATTTCCCGCGGGTTGGCGGGGTTGGCGAGGAGGGGGATTTTATACTGGAAGTAGTTTTCTGTTTCGTTGAGGGTATTATCGCGGTTGATATCTTCGGCGTCGGGGATGTTGGTAGAAGAATTGAGCTGGTTGCTGCCGCTGTTGGAGCGGGAATTTCCTTCCGGGTTGGAGAAAAAGCGGTAACGTTCGATGAGGCCGGCCTCTTTGGGGAAGCCGGCGTCATCGAAGTAGCGGAAGTCGTCATTAGAGGGGTCGCTGCTGATGCGGTTGGCGGCATTGGGGTTGGCGGCGCGCACCGTTTCGATGAACGGGGCGAATTTAGTGCGTTCTTCTTCGTTATTGAGGCCGTCGAGGCCGACGTCCTGGAGCTTTCGCGTTTCTTCGTCATTATCAAAGGCCTGTGTAATTTGCTGGGCTACGGGTACTTTTGACCATTCGGTGAATTCGGTGCGTCGGTCTGGGTTAATAGGCCCCGGGAGGCCATTTTCAAAAAACTTGCGGGAATCCCGGAGGATATCTTCGGAGATATTTCCCAGGTTGATAAAGAGTTCGCCTTCCTGGGCCTGATAATTTTCGGAGGGGTTTTTAGGGTTTTCGGGGTCGAGGAAAGGGCTTAGCAGCCAGAACTCCAGGAACTCGGTATTGGTACTTTGAAAGTCGTTGCTGGTAAGGGCGCGCATAATCCCTCCCCAACGGGTTTCCGGGCTGCGGAGCACCGTAGAATCGCCGATAAAACGGATGCCCCGGGAGAGGCCGGGGTATCCGCCCGGGATATCGAAGTTGTAGGGCCCTCTTTCTTCCGGGAAGTAGGTGATATCGAAGGTGGGTATATTGGGCAGGTCGCTGGGTGCAAGCTGCAGGTTGGGGAACACCTCGATTTGAGGCACCAGACTGGTATAAGGGTTTGTAGCGTCTATTCCCACACGCGCATTTTGGTCAATGCGGTACCAGGTCATCCTGGCGCGGTTAGCCCCCGCGCGCAGGTCGTTGATGAGCCTGCCTTCCGGGAAGAGCGGGTTGCTGTTGAGTTCGTCATTTTGAGGGATACTGGCCAGGAACCAGTTGGCTACCGGCTGCCGCAGGTCAATGGTATTGGCACTGCCCTCGAAGTCGTCAATATAAACGATACCGCCTTCATCCCTTTTATCCTGGTTGATGGCGTTTGAATGCCCGGGACGCAACAGGGCCCCTTCGGCATTCAGGCTGATATTCGACATTTCGCTCGTAGAAAGGCCGGGGATGGCATCAATCGCTTTGGTGAGCCAGGGCGCCTGCCTGCTGAGGTTGAGGTCGAGGCCATAGATCGAGTTGTTGATCGGATCTTCTCCGACATTGACTTTTTGGGTAAAGGGGCGTTCGAAGAGCTTCATTGCTGTCGCCCCGATATTGAAATTTTTATCTATTTCGTAATCTGCCCGCAAGCCGAACAGGCTCTTGGTCTGGAAGCCGAAGAGGGTATTGTCTTCGTAGGATACATCAATCGGCACGCCGGTATTGAGGATGGCATCGTTGAGGATGCGCACCCTTCCGATGTTATAGTCCACTTCATAATCGCGCCCTTCGATGAGGTTTTGGCCGCCGGCGTTGACCCTCACGGAGCCGGGCGGGATATTAAAGGCGCCAAGGGAGATCTCGCTGCTGACCGAAGATTTATAGGTGCCGCGTATTGCGAAGCGGTTTTTTTCCTGGAACTCCTGGGCGAGGAAGAGGGTAGAATCGTATAATTCCTGAAATGTATATTTTTTGCGCAGCTCGGGATCATCAATTTGGCGGGCGAGGGAGGAGCCAAAAGGTTCCAGTACGGGGAACATGATCCTGCCCGAGCGTAGGTTGATCGTCACGCCGGGCACGAAATCAAAGACGCCGTCGGGCTGTGGGTCTCCCTGGGTATTGAGGCGGTCGAGGTTGAACACCCGCAGGAGGGGCCTGCCGGCGAGGTTGGTTTCAGGGAGGAAGCGCTTTTCGCCCTTGCCGGGGTCTTCGTAGAAGATATCGAGGCGGAAATCTGCCTGGGTAACCTGGAAAGCACCTACGGGATAGACGTTTTTCATCATGAGGTCCCAGGTAGGCACATCCGTGCGCTGGGTCGTGCTTTTCAGCATTTTGACAAAGAGGACGTTGAGGGAGGAGTCGGGCTTGGTATTTTCGGAGTTGATGGAAAGCTCGCCGACCTTGTAGCTGCGTCCGTTGTAAGAATACTGAAACGCCACGCCGATGACTTGGTCGGGCTGCACGTTGATGTTCAGGGATACGAAACCCAGTTCCGGATGGAAGGTGTATTCAGTGGGTTTGAGTTTTCGGGCATTGACTTTTTCGAAGTCCCGGGATTGTGCGAGCCCGAAATCATTTTGCAGGGTGGCTACTGCCTTATCAATTTCCCGCATTTCCGGGTTGACGACGATCCTACTGTATAGGTTATTGGAGGTATTGTCCGGCAGGGGTTGCCCGAACAGGTCGCGGAAAGGGGGATTTGGCAGCGGCGGGTTGGCGGCAGGGTTAACGAGGCGGGAGGGCTCGCCCAGGTCTGCGAGGGCGACGATATCGCGCACGTTGTCCACTTCGTTGCGGTCGTTGGTGATCCAGACCTCGAGGTTTTCCACTTTGAACACGGAGCGGATCTGGGGCATATTTTCCAATCCGCCCTCGAAGTTGTCGCGGTTGTAGAAGGAAAGGAAGAAGTGCCGGTTTTCGTCGTATTGGTCGGCTTTGACTTCAAATTTCTGAACCTGGCTCCCGCCTTGTAGTTTGACATTTTGGCGCTGGGACTTTTGCTGCGATCCGATCGCGGTGAGGCGGAGGTGGCCAAATTGAAGTTCTGTTTTGAGGCCGAAAAGGCTCTGGGCGCCCTGGATCAGGGAGCCGCGCAGTGGGAGGCTGACGTTGCCGGCCTCGATTTTTTTGAGGATTTCATCTTCGCTGAACTCATCTGCGTTGTAATTGAGTTTGATCTGGTTGTCGAAGTCGAAGATGGCATTGGTATTGAAGTTGGTGTTGAGGTTGAGTTTTTCCCCGATTTTGCCGGTGACGTTCATCTGGATGTTCATGTCGAAGTCGAAGCCGCCGGTACGCCGTTGCCGCTCGGTGAGGATGGGGTTGTCGAGGCGCTGATAGTCGCCGCCGAAGGTCAGGTCAATATTGCCTTGCGGGCGGATGTCCACGGTAGTTCCGCCGAAAAGGCGGTCAATGAGGGTTTTCTGGATATTGAATTTGGCCAGCGGGTCTTCGGCCTCGCTGCGTTTTTTGCCGTCGTACACGCCTGCCAGTTGTCGGAAATATGCTGTTTCGTCCTGTTTGCGGCGGTACTCGAGGTATTCTTCGAAGGTCATGTAGGTCGGGGGGCGGAAAAAGTCGTTTCCGATCCGTTCGTAGAGGATATACCTGTTGGTTTCGGGGTCGTACTCGATATTTTTCTGAACGGCAGAAGGATCCTTAAGGTCAATCGCATTTTTGGGGGGGTCGTTGATGAAGTCGCCTTTTCTATCCTTTATAGGGGGGAGGGTATCCACACTGATCCTTGCGGGTTCGTATGGCCTGTGAGGGTTGGGCGCGTGGAAAGATCCGTTGAACGCACTCAAAGTGAGTGTACCAATTGCCGAGATCAGAAAAAAGAGTAATGCTTTGTTGCTCATAGAAATTGCAGTAGCGCCGGCGGGTATGTCTGGCATACATGCCGGTTTTCAGAATACAGGCATCAGGAGGACAATGCTCTTAACGCCAGCTTAATTAAGGGCTCTACACTGCCGATGGCAGGTTGGTCTTTGAGTATTTGGTTCAGGGTTTTTTGCACGGTAATCCTATTGAAACCCAGTGCAACTAATGCAGATAACGCCTCTTCGCGGATTGTATTGTTTGATGGGGAAAGAGGAGGGGAAAGGGTTTCGCCACCATCCTTGCTGAGTTTGTCTTTCAGGTCGAGGATGAGGCGCTTGGCAGTTTTGGGGCCTATGCCTTTGACGGTGCGGAACGCATCGTCCCGTTCGCCGATAATTGCGGCACGGATATCTGTCGGGTTCATGGCCGAAAGGATGATTTGTGCGGTTCCCGGGCCGATACCGCTCACCGAGATGAGATGCCTGAACAAGCTTCTTTCCTCTTCGTCGGCGAAACCATACAAGGTATGGCTATCCTCTTTGATATGGAGGTGGGTAAGGATACGGGCATGGTCGAGTTTTTCGACCTGGGTATAGGTATGCAGGCTGATATGGACCATATAGCCGATCCCTCCTGTTTCGAGGACGAGGAAAGCAGGATTTTTGAAGGTGATTTCTCCTTTGATATATGCAATCATTTTTCAAAAGGCTTATTCGAGCAAAGGTAAATCAGTATTCACAGGATTTTGAGGATTACCGGGATTGATTTTAGGATTTGCCCGTGCACGCCGTATATTTGGGCAAAAAAATGAATATCCTCCTTTTGGGCGCTGGGGGGCGGGAGCACGCCTTTGCCTGGAAAATGGTACAGAGCCCGCTGTGTAGCCGCTTGTTCATTGCCCCCGGCAACCCGGGGATGTCCGGTTTGGGCACGCAGGTTGCGCTCGACCCGACCGATTTTGGGGCCTTGGCCCGGTTTGCAGTAGAAAATGCGGTTGCGATGATCGTGGTGGGGCCGGAGGAACCATTGGTTCTGGGGATTTACGATTATTTCCTTCAACGGCCGGAGCTGTCCGGTATCCAGGTCGTCGGCCCTTCCAGGGAAGCAGCGTTACTGGAGGGCAGCAAAGCCTTCGCAAAAGCTTTTATGGAGGAAATGGGCATCCCTACGGCCGCATACCGCGCATTCACGGCGGATATGCTGGAAGAGGGCCTGCGCTATATCGCCGGCCATCCGCTGCCGGTGGTACTAAAGGCGGATGGGCTGGCTGCAGGGAAAGGAGTCTTGATTTGCCGGTCCCATGCAGAAGCGGATACAGAATTCCGGGCTATGCTGAACGGAAAGTTCGGGCGGGCAGGCAACAAGGTGGTGGTGGAGGCCTTTCTCGAGGGCAGGGAATTTTCGGTATTTGCCCTCACAAATGGGCAGCAGCACAAAATTCTGCCTGTTGCAAAGGATTATAAGCGTATTGGCGAAGGCGATACCGGGCTTAACACCGGGGGTATGGGCGCAGTTTCCCCTGTACCATTCGCGGATAACGCCCTGATGCAAAAAGTAGCAGAACGCATCGTCGGCCCTACGATGGAGGGGATAAGGAGGAGGGGGCTGGTGTACCGGGGGTTTATTTTTTTCGGCCTGATCGAAGTGGCCGGGGAACCCTTTGTGATCGAATATAATTGCAGGATGGGCGATCCCGAAACGGAGGTGGTGCTGCCACGCCTGAAAAGTGACCTGCCCGCACTCCTTTTGGCCATGATCGAAAACCGTCTGGATCTCTTCGAAGTGGAAGAAGACCCCCGGGCAGCGGCAACGGTGATGCTCGTATCGGGGGGCTATCCTGGCAATTACGAAAAAGGGAAAATTATCACCGGCGTGGACGGGGCCAAGGGCAGCCTGGTATTTCATGCCGGCACACAGCGGCAGGCGGGCCATCTGGTGACGAATGGTGGCAGGGTGATGGCCGTCACGTCATTTGGGGCAGATTTTCACGAGGCCCTGCGCCTGTCTTATGAAAATGGGGGGAAAATTCATTTTGAGGGGAAGTATTTCCGTCGCGATATCGGTTTTGACCTGTAATGTTGTTCTTTCGCAACAAGCCTGTTATGATTATGCCGTATTCTCCGGAAACAATCGCCCGTGCAATCGGCGCCACTTTTTTGCAGGGGCCGCTGGAATGCCGCCCCATAGAGACGCTGCTGGTGGACAGCCGGCAGTTGTATTTTCCGGAAGTGGGCATCTTTTTCGCTATCCGCGGCGGGCACTATGACGGGCACGATTTTCTCGCAGCGGTATATGAGGACGGGGTCAGGAATTTAGTAGTGTCGCGGCCTATAGACGCGAAAAGCTTTCCGGGCGCCAATATTTTTCAGGTGGAGAATACGTTGAGGGCATTACAGCAGTTGGCAGCGTATCACAGGTCCCAATTTGACGTACAGGTACTCGGTATAACCGGGAGCAACGGCAAGACGATTGTCAAAGAGTGGCTTTTTCAGTTATTGCAGGGGGACTACCAGGTTGCGCGCAGCCCGAGGAGCTTCAACTCCCAGGTGGGCGTACCGCTGTCGGTCTGGCAGTTACAACCCCGTCACGAGATAGCGCTGTTTGAGGCGGGCATCTCGAGGATGGGGGAAATGCAGTGGCTGGCCGAGGTTATCCGCCCAACGGTGGGTTTGTTCACCAACCTGGGAGAAGCACACAACGAAGGGTTTCCGGACATGGCCGCCAAGCTGCAGGAGAAGCTCGGCCTTTTCAGGAATGTAGAGACGGTGGTTTATTGCCGGGACGATGAGATGGTCGATCGGGAAATCCGGGCGATGGGCAGGCGCTGTTTTACCTGGTCACGGCAGTACCCCGCCGATTTGCAGGTCGTGGATATCCGGCAGGCAGGGCGGTTTACACTGCTCGAGGGGATATTTCAAGGGCTGGCTTGCAGCGTGCGCATCCCGTTCTCCGATACCGCGTCTATCGAAAACGCATTGCATTGCTGGGCATTTCTTTTGTACATGGGCATTTCCCAGGAACATATCGCCAGGCAGATGGAGGAACTGGAGCCTGTGGCCATGCGCCTGGAGCTAAAAGAAGGCCTCAATGAATGCGTGATCATCAACGATGCCTATAATTTTGACTTTACCTCCCTCAACCAGGCCCTGTATTTTCTGGAGCGTCAGGCACAGGGTCTTCGCCGGACGGTTATTATTTCGGATATGCTTCAGGGCGGGGAACCCCCCGAAGCCATGTACAGGCGTATAGCGCGGATGCTTACCGAAAAAAATGTGGAGCGGGTTATCGGTGTCGGCGCCCAGGCACGGCGTTTGATCGAGTGGTTACCGTTCTCGGTCAGGCAACAATATTTTTCCAATACGGCATCGTTGCTTGCCGTATTGTCCGAACTTGATTTTCATCGCGAAGCAATTTTGATCAAAGGGGCCCGGTTGTTTGGCTTGGAACAGGTTGCGGAGCAGCTTGCCCGCCAGGCGCATCAGACCCGGCTGGAAATCCATTTGGACGCGCTGGCCCACAATCTAAGGGTATATCAGCGTATGCTCGGGCCGGGGGTCCGGACGATGGCCATGGTGAAAGCGGCCGCGTATGGCAGCGGGAGCAGGGAAGTTGCCCGCCTGTTGGAGTTTTGCCGTGCCGATTACCTTTGTGTTGCCTATGGCGATGAGGGCGCCGACCTGCGCCGTGCCGGCATCCAGTTGCCGATTCTGGTACTTAACCCGGAACCGGGCGGCGTTGACCAACTGCTGCGCCATCGCCTCGAGCCAAAAATCTTCAGTGTGGGACAACTGAAGGCCATGCTGGGATATCTGCGCCGCCATAACGGGGCCCTGCCCCTGCATATCAGCATAGACAGCGGCATGCACCGCCTGGGCTTCGATTCGCATGAGTTGCCGGGGTTGCTGGAGCTGCTTGAAGCCAATCCCGGGCTGGAAGTCCGGAGTGTCTTCTCCCATCTCGCGGCAAGTGAAGACCCCCGCCACGATGCGTTTACGCACGAGCAATACCGGCGTTTTGAGAAGGCGTATGAAGAAATTGCCCGGGTTCTGGGTTATCGTCCCTTGCGACACTTGCTCAATTCCAGTGGTATCCATCGTTTTCCGCAATACCAAATGGATATGGTGCGTTTGGGGATTGGCCTTTACGGGATAGATGCTTCGAAGGATATCCAGGAAAAACTGCGGGTCGTTCTTTTCCTGAAGGCGACGATTTCCCAGGTTAAGACCCTGGGGCCGGGCGAGAGTATCGGTTATGGACGGCTGGCAAGGGTAGAAAAGGAGATGCGCATCGCCACGATCAGTATCGGTTATGCCGACGGGCTGCCCAGGAGTGCAGGAAACGGTCGTTTTGCAGTGGTTATCCGGGGGAAAGCGGCACTTATCCTCGGGGCGATATGTATGGATATGTGCATGGTGGACGTTACCCATATTCCGGATGCCTCCCCCGGCGATATGGTTTCCGTTTTTGGGGAAGACCCCCCGGCTGTGGTGCTTGCCCAGGTAGCGCAGACGATCCCGTACGAGATTTTCACAGGTATTTCCTCCCGCGTGAAGCGGGTATATGTTCAGGAATAAGGTGCAGATTAGGGCAAGAGGGCAAAATTTGGTTCAGGATACCCCTCGTTCCGGCAATTAATAGGACGAATTATGTAAATTTGCGTCTTGATCGGATATTAGACTTGTTGCGATGGAATTCTCATGGGTTAAAAATGGCTCTTTTTCGCCC
>JBMOJO010000289.1:0-4506 GCA_049315745.1 Saprospiraceae bacterium
GAAGCGAAATCGTGAAAATGACGCGTCGCTCAAAATATAATTCGGCGCGAAGCACCGGGAAAAGACTTTTTACATCACCCCGGATACCCCTGGTAAATAGTTACGAGATTTACGTTTTATAAAAAATAAAATTTTGTGGATAGCCCCATAAAATGCTTGTGAAACAGCCGCTATAATCATGACATTCTGCCGTCAAAGGCGGCAAAGGTTTGGGCGATAGCCTCGTCTTGATGGGGACGAAGGCAATCGCAGGGCATGATACTTTTCCCTTTTCCCAGTATAGCCGGTCAAAAAAGCTAAATATCCCTTATCTGCTCACCTGCCTGCTTTACTTTCAATACCCTCTTTGTAACTTTCAGATCTTTGAAGTATCCGATTGTCGCAATGTCCACATACAGGCCAACGCCACCTTTCCTGGAATTTCCAAGCATTTTGTCCACAATGAACGAGGAGTATTTCATATTATTAATAAACATTTCTGCCGTTTCCCCATTTACTTCCACCCGCATCGTTATCCACTCCTTAAGTGCAACAGGTGCTGAGCCTTCATAAGCTCCAGGAGGATAGTTTTTACGCAAGGTCTCGAACTTGGCATGTGGATATGAAAAATACTGGACCGCTCGGTTTCTGAACATCTGTTTGTTCGCCCTGCCTACCTTTGGCCGGAGATAAATGGACTCAAAAGCAGTATCTTGTTCTGCTACCCTGAAAACGATACCAATGAAACCCGCTGCCGGCGGATAAGGGGAAGGGTCTTGAATTTGACTATACATCTTTACTTCAATTGTTCCATTTTCAAAGTCGTCAAGACCCACCAACTTAGCATAATGCGGTTCGTCAACGGTAGCTTCCAAATTATTTGCGTCAAACGGAATGGCGTTCAAATCGCGTTCAATTTTCAGGACCCTTTGGCCTTCAAACCTGATCACAGATCCTGTGACGTTGTGCAATTCAAAAGTCTGTTTGCCGAGCTGTAACGTTTTCTGACCAAAAGCAAGTATGCCCGTGAGCATTAGAAAGATGCTCAATACCAATGTTTTTATCATATCAAATGTTTTGGTGTATCTATTTACTATTGGTGTCCGCGGCTTCGCCGCGAAGGATTTTTTTGGTCTGCGTGCATGCTGTTCGCGCGGACACGCGAACAGCATGCACGCAGACCAAAAATTATTTCCCGGAGCAATGACCGCTAAATACATACGTTTTGGCAAAGCTATTGGCAAAAGGATACTTTTGTACCTAAAAAAAGTGGAAACAAGTAACCAAATGGTAACCACAAAATTCAACTCACGATTCATTCGCAATCCATTAGATTGCCCCGTAACACGCGCCATGAGCATTATTGGTGGCAAGTGGAAGCCTATCATCTTAAATTGTATCGGAGACCGGGTGATGCGTTATGGTAAACTGAAACAAATCATACCCGCTATTTCCGGCAAAGTACTCTCTAATGAATTAAAGGAATTAGAAATGTTTGGATTAATTACACGGAGAAAATTCACGGGAATTTCTCCCAGGGTCGAATACGCCTTAACTGATGCTGGAAAAACCTTACTTCCAATTTTGTTCGAACTTGAAGTATGGGGAAACACCCATATCGCAAAGAAAATTATTGAGGATTTTTCTTAAGTGGTTTAGCATCCGTTATTTGGCGCTTCGTGCCAAACAATAGTTTTGGGGTTGTATCAAAAGTGTTTTGCCGCCTGCGGCGGCGAAATTTTATATTGAAACCGCGGTTGATTTATTGATTTTGCGAAGCAAAATCAATAAATCAACCGCGGTTTCAAATTATTATTTGGCGCGAAGCGCCGAAAAACACTTTTGCACAACCCCAAATACAACTACAAACATTTTAACCACCCATTTCAAAAACAATACGAACAAATGTTCGTTTTTATATAAGTTCATTTTATTTTTGTACCAGTTTTTCGGAGACTAACACTCAGCTCTTTTTTCGGCGCTACGCGCCAAATTATATTTTGAGACACATCATTTTCACGATTTCGCGAAGCGAAATCGTGAAAATGATGTGTCTCTCAAAGTAATCTTTTGCTGCCGCAGGCGGCAAATAACTTATGAGACAGCGGCATGGATACCACAACAGCACAATTGGAACAAGCCTTCCAGGCAAAAATAGACGCGGAAGAGCGCATAGAGCCCAGGGACTGGATGCCAGAAGCCTACCGCAAAACCCTGATCCGGCAAATCTCCCAGCATGCCCATTCGGAAATTGTCGGAATGCTGCCCGAAGGCAACTGGATCACCCGGGCCCCTTCGCTACGGCGTAAAGTGGCCCTGCTGGCGAAAGTCCAGGACGAAGCGGGCCATGGCCTCTACCTTTACAGCGCTGCAGAAACCCTGGGCGTCGAACGAGAGGAGCTGATCGAGGAATACCTCTATGGCACGGCCAAGTACAGCAGTATCTTCAACTATCCCACCCTGAGCTGGGCCGATATCGGCGCCATCGGCTGGCTGGTGGACGGTGCTGCCATTATGAACCAGGTCCCCCTTTGCCGCTGTTCCTACGGCCCTTATGCCCGCGCCATGGTGCGCGTGTGCAAGGAAGAAAGCTTCCACCAGCGCCAGGGATACGAAATCATGCTCAATTTGTGCCGGGGCACAGCAGCTCAAAAGGCAATGGCCCAGGATGCCCTTAACCGCTGGTGGCACCCCTGCCTCATGATGTTCGGGCCCAGCGATGGCGATTCGCCCCACTCCGCACAGTCTATGAAGTGGAAAATCAAACGGATTTCCAATGACGAGCTCCGGCAGCGTTTCGTGGATATCACCGTCGAACAAGCGAACTTCCTGGGCCTCACCATCCCCGACCCCGATCTGAAATGGAACGAAGCACGGGGACACTATGACTTTGGCCCGATTGACTGGGAAGAATTCCGCAACGTCCTCCAGGGCAACGGCCCCTGTAACCGCGAACGCATCAAAGCCCGCAGAAAAGCACACGAGGAAGGCGCATGGGTGCGCGAGGCCGCTCTGGCGTATGCAGAAAAAAGAAAAAATGATGAAAAAAGACTGGCCACTCTGGGAAGTGTTCATCCGGAGCAAGAACGGGCTTAGCCACAAACATGTGGGCAGCCTCCATGCTGCCGACGCAACGATGGCCATAGAAAATGCCCGCGACGTCTATACCCGGCGTAGCGAAGGCGCAAGTATTTGGGTGGTGGAATCCAGGTGCATCACTGCTTCAAGCCCTGACCAAATAAATTCGCTTTTTGAACCTGCTGATGACAAGATTTACCGCCACCCTACTTTTTACGATCTCCCCGAAGAGGTGAAACATATCTGACGCGGTATCGGGCCATGGGCCCGATACCGCGTCAAACGAATTTGTAATAGGGTTTTGTAAATAGGTTTTTGCCGCCTTCGGCGGCAGAATATTCTTTTGAAACCGACGTGTTTTTCATGATTTTGCGAAGCAAAATCATGAAAAACACGTCGGTTTCAAACTTAAATTCGGCGCGAAGCGCCATGAAAAAACTTTTTACACAACTCCGGAGGTTTTTTTTGAGAGACACTTCATTTTCACGATTTCGCGAAGCGAAATCGTGAAAATGAAGTGTCTCTCAAAACATCATTCGGCGCGAAGCGCCGTAAAAAAACTTTTTACACAATCTCAAAAGAAGTTGCTAAGGGCAGCTACAAAACATTACACGATGCCTACCCCTTTTTTCGACTATTTACTCCGCCTCGGCGACAATGCCCTGATCCTGGGGCAACGGCTTTCGGAGTGGTGTGGGCACGGG
The DNA here is from genome assembly GCA_049315745.1 of Saprospiraceae bacterium. Lineage (GTDB taxonomy): Bacteria > Bacteroidota > Bacteroidia > Chitinophagales > Saprospiraceae > JADJPL01. The sequence goes on from JBMOJO010000289.1 coordinate 3,762, forward strand.
CCTGTGCTGGAACAGGATATCGCTATCACCAATATCGCCCTCGACCAAATAGGACAGGCGCGTACGCTGCTGGAATACGCCGGAAAAGTTGAGGGGAAGGGGAGATCGGAGGATGACCTCGCGTACCTGCGCGATGTTCCGGAGTTCCGCAACGTGCTCCTCGTTGAACAGCCGAACGAAGACTGGGCTTATACGATTGCGCGCCAGTTTTTTTTCGACGTATTTAATTTTTACCTTTATGAAGGGTTGATGGAAAGTGGGGATGACCACCTCGCCGCTATCGCCCGGAAAGCACACAAAGAAATTACCTACCACCTCCGCTACAGCTCGGAGTGGATGATCCGCCTTGGCGACGGTACCGAGGTAAGCCATGCCAAAATCCAGGAGGCGGTCGAAGACTTGTGGAGGTTTACCGGGGAACTTACGCTGGCGGACGATCTGGATAACCAAATGGCAGACCATGGCCTGTCGCCAAACCTCGCTGAAGTAAAAGTCCGCTGGGACGAAAAAGTAGATGCCATCCTGCGGGAGGCTACCTTGTCAAAACCTCAAAATAGCTGGATGCAGCAGGGAGGAAAAAAAGGTATCCACACTGAACACCTCGGCTACATCCTGGCGGAAATGCAATATTTGCCACGGGCGTATCCGGGTGCAGAATGGTAGATCGGCACAACGCCGGGAAGTGCCTAATAGACTTGTTGCGATGGGTTATCGCGGTGGGAAAAATGAGATGTTTTTCGTCCAC
>JBMOJO010000048.1:0-19864 GCA_049315745.1 Saprospiraceae bacterium
AATGGGGAACATTTTTTCATGGATGCGAAGTTTGACGAATGAGGCCACAAAATACAGAAGGATAAGCTAAAAAAGGAAAATTATCCCTTTGACTTATGCCAGCCATCGTCAAGGAAGCAAAAAATGTCCTGCCGACCCCTATGGTCCCCTTCGCTGCAAGTCAGTTTATCCTGCCCATCCTTCCCTGTCAAGACTGCGAAAATGGATTGCTTCGGCCAGGTGTTCGATTTGAATAGCATCATTACCGGAGAGGTCGGCAATCGTCCGCGCAACCTTTAGTATGCGGTCGTAGGCCCGGGCGGAGAGTTGCAGTTTCTCCATCGCTTTTTTCACCAGGATTAAACCGGCTTGGCTGATTTGACAGACTTCCCGCACCATATTCCCCGGCATTTGGGCATTAGAATAGATATCCGGACAGGCTTTAAAGCGTTCTGTCTGAATTACCCGGGCAGCGCTTACGCGCGCGGCGATCTGCTGGCTGCTTTCCTTTGAGCGTTCGCGGGCGGCAAGTTCGTCATAGCTGACCGGTGTAACTTCCACATGCAGGTCTATGCGGTCGAGCAAAGGGCCTGAAATACGGGTCAGGTAACGTTTCACCGTTCCCGGGGCACAGACGCACGCTTTGTCGGGATGGTTATAAAATCCACATGGACAGGGGTTCATAGAGGCCACCAGCATAAAGCTCGCCGGATAGTCAACGCTCACTTTTGCCCGCGAAATCGTCACGCGGCGTTCCTCCATGGGCTGGCGCAATACCTCCAGCACGCTGCGCTTGAACTCGGGCAGTTCATCGAGGAACAATACCCCGTTGTGGGCGAGGGAAATCTCCCCTGGCATAGGTAAGGATCCCCCTCCCACCATGGCCACATCGCTGATCGTATGATGCGGCGAACGGAACGGACGGATACTGATGAGCGCCGAATCGGAAGGCAGGACCCCTGCTACGGAGTGGATTTTGGTCGTTTCCAGGGCTTCCTGCAGGGAAAGCGGCGGCAGAATAGTCGGCAGCCGCCGGGCAAGCATCGTCTTACCTGCACCCGGAGGGCCGATCAAAATCGCATTATGTCCGCCTGCTGCCGCAATTTCCAGCGCCCGTTTTATATTTTCCTGACCGCGCACGTCAGAAAAATCCACGCTATGGCTATTGATGTTGAGAAAAAATTCATCCCGGGTTTCTACAAAGGTCGGCTGCAGGGTACTTTCCCCGTTGAGTATCTGCACCGCTTCGATGAGGTTGCCAATTCCGAAGACCGGTAGCTGATCTACAATGGCTGCTTCCCGGGCATTTTGACGGGGTACCAGCAGCCCTTTATACTTTCCCTTCCTGGCTTGTATGGCGATTGGCAATGCCCCCTTGATCGGCAGCAGGGTACCATCGAGCGAAAGCTCCCCCATGAGCATATAATCTTGTAACAAATCCTCCCGCATTTGTTTGCTGGCTGCCAGGATACCCACGGCAATCGGCAAATCATAGGCAGAACCCTCTTTGCGCAGGTCGGCAGGGGCAAGGTTGACTACCGTCTTGGCCCGTGGCATCCGGAATCCGGAATTGGAGATAGCCGATTCAATGCGCTGGAACCCCTCGCGTACAACACTATCGGGAAGCCCCACCATATAATAATAATTGGTGCCGGCAACGGGCGTCCCGCCCGAGTCCACCTCAACGGTGATCGTCCTGGCATCTACGCCATGTACCGCACTGGCATACGTTTTAACTAGCATGATTTTCCATTTAACCGTATTGCGACCGGCACCGCCGGCCAAATCATTTAAACCCCGGAATTGCCGGGTATGCCACAAAGAAAATAAAGAAAACGAACTCTGCACAATGGGCATATTTCGGGAACACTGAAAAAACAGATGTGTTTTAAGTTTTTAATATATTGAAAATGAATTAATTAAAATAAAACACCCCCTGCAGGGGCATGGACTGCAGGGGGTACATCACCGGTAAAAACGGTATTGGCAGCGATCAGCTACGGGGGTCAAGCAACAAGAACCGATGGGGCTCAATCAGCCTCATCGCGGGAGGCACAGGCCTTCCTGCCTGCATCCCCCTACCCCGCTGCCGATCTGGAACGGCAGATTTTTCACGTAATGCGCTCAGGTCTTTATTCCAGCGGTCAACATGGGGCTCCAAGCCAGAAAAGATCCGATCGAGGTCACTGCTGTACTTTTCGGCAAGTTTGTCCAGTGGTGTATTGCCCCTGCCCGCTGGTCGGCGGGCAACTGCGCCACGCGGCCCGGGGCCTTTCAATCTTTGTCCGCGGAGTGCTTTTGCCTGGGTACGCAAGCTGGACAGGATTACACGGTCTTTGGGGCTAATCCGTTTTTCCAGCTCGGCACGTTCTTTTTTCAATACCGGCAGGATCTCCTTTTGGGAATAATCCTGGACGGCTTTCACAAGCTCGGGATTTGGAAGGGCCGGCCTGGCTGCAGCCCCCCTTGCCCCTATACCCTGCCATCGGTCCCTTGGGCGGGCCTTGCGCATCCGGTCTGTGCGCATTGCCCTCAATTTTTCCATTTGTTCCTTGCTCAGAATGGCTGCCATCTCTTTTCTGTGGGCTTCCATAATCTTCCCCGCCGCTGCCCGCCGCTGCCCGATATCTGTTGCCCGACTATCCCGCAAGGCACTCAGCTCCCTGGCCAGCTTGTCCATCGTTTCAAAAAAACGCGTTTCCTGCTCCGGTTTAAGCTGTAGTGCTTCCCGCAACCGGTCGCGGTTCATCTCTCTTCCAGGTTGTGCACCAAGTGCAAAAAATGCGAGGAGCGCAACTGCTGTAGGAATCCATTTTTTCAATTTTGTCATTTTCCCTGTTTTTTTGGTTTACTACTATGGGTCGGCGCGGCGGGAAAACACGCTGTTGTTTGTCCTCGCATCTCCTGGCAAAAGATAACAACTGACAAAAAATACACCGGATTTCACTTCAGCACAAAATCCCGGACACGCTATAAACATAGATAGGTTAAAAACAAAAAGGTTAAACCGTACGATACGATTTAACCTTTTTTAACGCGTACTTCAGCTTGGAGAAGCATCCATGGGACGCAACATTAGTAGGCTTTGGCGAAGAGGACACGCTGCCTGGAAGGCTTTCCGGTAAGGATACAGGAACCGGCCTCTTCGGGCGCATCGAGTGGGATACAACGGATAGTGGCCTTGGTGCGCTCTTTGATTTGCAGTTCTGTCTCCGTAGTACCGTCCCAGTGGGCTGAGATAAAACCGGGCACATCGGTTTCCAGAAGTTCCTCAAAATCTTTGAAATGGTCGATGCGGGTCGTCCGGGCGTCGCGGAATGCTTTTGCGCGGTCGAAGAGGTTCTGCTGGATATCGTCCAGGAGCCCGGCCACGTAATCGGCGATACCATCAATGGGGACGCTGTTTTTTTCGCCCGTATCGCGACGGGCCACTTCGACCTGGCGGTTGTCGAGATCGCGTTGTCCAAGCCCGAGGCGGACGGGGATACCGTGCATTTCGTGTTCGGCAAATTTGAAGCCGGGGCGGTTTTTCATATCCCTATCGTACTTGCAGGAAATCCCTTTATCGCGCAGGGCGTGCATAATTTTGGCGGCCGCTTCGTCCAGCCCTTCTGCCGGCTTCGGGATGGGCACGATGACGACCTGCGTAGGTGCAATTTTAGGTGGCAATACCAGGCCATTGTCATCGGAATGGGTCATAATCAGGCCACCGATCAGGCGGGTAGATACGCCCCACGAAGTAGCCCAGACATGCTCCTGCTGATTATTTTCGTTGAGGAAAGTCACATCGAAAGCCTTGGCGAAATTCTGTCCCAGAAAATGGGAGGTTCCTGCCTGAAGTGCTTTCCCATCCTGCATCAGGGCCTCTATACAAAAGGTTTCATCGGCCCCTGCGAAGCGTTCGTTGGCTGTTTTAATCCCTTTTACCACTGGCATCGCCATATAATCCTCGGCAAAGGAGGCGTAAATATCGAGGATGCGCAGTGTTTCCTCGAGGGCCTCTTCGCGGGTAGCATGCGCTGTATGGCCTTCCTGCCAGAGAAATTCAGCCGTGCGCAGGAACAGGCGGGTACGGAGTTCCCAGCGCACGACGTTGGCCCATTGGTTGATGAGGAGGGGCAGGTCGCGGTAGGACTTGATCCAGTTGCGATAAGTATCCCAGATAATCGTCTCGGAAGTTGGACGGACGATGAGCTCCTCTTCCAGTTTTGCATCGGGATCCACCACCAGGCCTTTACCATCCGGGGCGGCCATGAGGCGGTGGTGGGTGATGACTGCACACTCTTTCGCGAACCCTTCTACGTGTTCCGCTTCCCGGCTAAGGAAACTCTTCGGGATGAAGAGGGGGAAATACGCATTAACATGTCCTGTGGCCTTGAACATTCGGTCTAACTGATCGCGCATGTTCTCCCAGAGGGCAAAACCGTAGGGTTTGATTACCATACAGCCCCGGACGGCAGAATTTTCGGCCAAGTTAGCCTTCTTTACAATGTCTAAGTACCACTGCGCATAATCTTCGGTGCGCGTTGTAATTTCTTTTGCCATAATTGCAAGCTTGTTTTTATGTCTTAACAGTTGTTAAATCCCGGAAAATTGTGATTTAACAACTGTTTTTCACGATTTTAGGATTGTTTTAACTACAAAAGCGGCACAAAAGTAATAAATTCGTTGTTGAGATATGAAAAGCAGTAAACGATTTCGTCTTGCGACGCATATCCCTGCTCCCTGGCGCACATATCAAAGGCCAGGCGCCCTAACTTTGAACTTGTTAAAAACGATCCAAAGATGAAAAAAGGAATTATCCTGTGTGCGTTGTTCTTCCTGGCTGCGGCCACACGCTCTTCCGCCCAGGTCTCGGACGATGTTTATTTCGATCCTGCCAAAGACCGCGTACAGCCGAAGTATCAAACTTCCGCACGTGAGCGATATCCTGCTGAAGGGCAACCGGGCAATTACAGCGACGAGCAAAATGCCTATGTCGTTGAAGATGAATACGACTATTACAACGACTACGATTATTACTATACTTCGCGTATCCGGCGCTTCCACCGTCCGTATTACGGGTTTGGGTTTTTCGACCCCGTTTATGTGGACACCTGGCATTATGATCCCTTTCTCGCCCCGGGGGTAACTGTACTGATCTACGATGACCTGCTCAGCAACCGGGCCTTCTCGCGCTGGAACCGCTGGAACCGCCTGAATAATTGGGGCCCTGGTGTAAACATCAATATTTCTATGGGCTGGAACCCCTGGAACCGCTGGAATTCATGGGACCCATGGGGCTGGAATTCATGGGGCTCCTGGAACACCTGGAATAACTGGGGCTGGAATTCCTGGAACAGCTTCAACCGTTTTGGCTGGAACAACTGGGGTTTTGGCGGCCCTTACTGGTTTGGTGGCGGTTCTTTTGCCTGCCCTCCTACCTGGGGCAACGGCTTCGCATACAACACAATTGTCAATATCCAAAACGACCAGAATATCCACTACGGGCCCCGCGGCGGCGGGAGTGCAACCGGGCCGGCACCTGGTGCCTCGCCCGGGCGTGGCCCGGGCGTAATTGACAACGCCCCGGGCAGTGCTCCGCGTACGGTCAACACTGTCGGTGGCCGTTTACCAGAAACCGCACGGGTACGCACCCCCGCTGCCACCGGCAACAGCGGCGATATCAACAACCCGGGTGAAAGGACCTCTCCTGCCGAGACAAGGGAAAATATCCGGTACCCCGACCGCTACCCCAGAAATATCGAGACGGCCAGCCCGGATACCCGGATTCCCGCCAATACCCGTACCCCCGCCACGGAACGCGCCACACCGTCCAACCCCAACAGTCCCGGCACCAGAAGTTTTCCGTCCTATGACCCCGGCAGGAACAATACCTACGACCGCCCAAGAAATATAGATGCCGGTGTGCGGACTGCACCCAGCGCCCCGGCGCCGCGGTCCAATCCCAATACTACACAAACCCCGCCCCGGACCTATACGCCGTCAACGCGTTCTTATGAGCGCAGTGGCGACAGCTATACCCGCCCAAGGACTCCCGCTAATACCCAGGGCAACACCGGCGGTTTCAGCCAGCCACGCAATACCGACAGCGGCTTTGGCACACCGCGCAACAGCAGTCCTTCCGGGGGGTCTATCAATAACGCGCCTGCCCGGAGCAGCGGGAATCCTTCCGGAAATTCCTCGTCCTCCTCTTCCGGCGGACGGACCAGGAACTGACCCTCGAGCCAAGGACCCGGATGCCCTGCCCCATTCGTCGGGCAAATCTTTGAATGAACGGGCTTATGTAAAAAGGCTTTTCGTGGCGCTTCGCGCCAAATTATATCTTGAAGGGTTGTGTAAAAAGGTTTTTTACGGCGCTTCGCGCCAAATTATATCTTGAGCGGCACAACATTTTCGCAATTTCGCTTCGCGAAATTGCGAAAATGTTGTGCCGCTAAGAAGAATATTCTGCCGCCGAAGGCGGCAAATTACGTTTTATACAACCCTTATACCAAAATATGCCTCCAGAGGTGTATAAGGACGCTGTAGGCCCCCCGGCCTCAATCCCGCTTCATTTGAAGCTGTTTCACAGGTCTTCCTGCGGCGCTTCGCGCCAAATAACAATTTTGAACCGCGTTTGAAAGCGGTAAAAGAGTTTTTACACAACCCCAAAAGATACTTTGGTGCGAAGCACCATCAATGGACTTATAGAAAGCCTCAAGGTTGTTTTGATACAGCCTCAAATATTGAGGGGCCGGCCCTGGATCGACCATTCCTCCCAAAATGTGTTACGTTTTTGTGTGCAAAAAACTTTCCAATCAACCTATACACGCCTAATTTTCAACTATGCGCAACCGGATCATCGGGATAATTCCATTTCTTGCTATAGCCGCAACAGCAGGCGTATTGCTGGCCCTTCCTGTCCAAACCACGGCACAGAACGTCGCCGATGCCCTCCGCTACGCGCAGTGGTCGTACGGCGGCACGGCCCGTTTCGTCGGTGCCGGGGGCACCATGAGCGCGATTGGGGCGGATCTTTCCCTGAGCAGCATAAACCCTGCCGGGATTGGGTGGTACCAAAAGTCAGAGTTCACCTTTACACCGGGTGTACTGAATACCACCATAAATGCCCGGATGCTCGATGCTACCAATAGCCCCGGCCTGGAAAGCCTTCGGGGCGCGTTCAACATACAAAATATGGGGATGGTATTCGTCTCCCAGCCCCAAAACGCAGGGAAGTGGCGGGGCTCCAACTTCGCCATAACCTTCAACCACCTCGCCAACTTCAACGGGGAATTTGCTTTTGAAGGCATTACCCTTGGCTCGATTACCCAGCGCTATCAGGAGCTTGCCAATAGTGGGCTGGGCCTCGACGATTACGAGACTGACCTCGCCAATCAAGCCAGTGCCCTCTATGATTTTGACGAAGACGGACGCTATGATATTGACTACGAAATACCCCGGCAAGCACCGCTGCTATTCAAATCCCAGACGGGAAGCCTGCGGGGGTCTATGTCGGAAATCAGTTTTACGCTTGCTGCCAACTACGACGATGTAATCATCATTGGTGCAAGTGTCGGTCTGCCGGTAGTCTATTTTTCCCAGGATAAAACATATATCGAGCAAGACGACCCCAAAATTGCCAATGGGGGCGCCATTCCCTATTTCAGAGATCTGGAGCTTCGCGAACAATTGAACACCTTCGGCGGCGGGGTCAATGCGAAACTGGGCCTGATTATTCGTCCCTCACAATTTCTGCGTATCGGCGCATCGGTACACTCTCCCTCCGTCCTTTCCCTAAGCGACGATTACGAGTCTTCACTGACCTACAATTATTACGAGGATGCCAATGAAAAAGGCACCTTTCTTGGAAAGACCGCCAATTCGCCCGGCAGGTTCGAATACCTTCTCAATACGCCTTGGCGGGCTACAGGAGGTATCGGCGTACTCTTTGGCAAAAATGGCTTTCTCAGCGCCGATGCAGAGTTCGTAGATTTCGGTAAATCGCGGTTTCGCTATGACGGTTTCTCCAGCGCCGAACAAAGCGTCAACAGCGGCATCCAAAACCAACTGGCCGATGTGCTCAACCTGCGTATCGGTGGGGAATACGCTTATGACATCTTCCGCTTCCGCGCAGGGATTAACCGCCTTCCCTCCCCTTTTCAGGGAGAAAATAATGCCCGATATATCCTGAGTGCAGGCGCAGGGTTCCGCCTGAAAGGGTTTTTCATGGATCTTGCCTTCCGTAACAGCAGGATTGAAGAGCGCTATTATCCCTACCTGACCGACAATGCCCCCGTCCAGGAAGTATTGAACAAATCTTCGCAGGGTGCATTATTATGTACCCTGGGGGTCAAATTTTAGACTGGCCGGCAGGGAAATAGCGGATATCCCGGCAGGAGCCTGGATATTTTGACCCATATAAAATCGAACATGGATTCCCTGACACAAATTACTTTGGGCGCGGCGGTCGGCGAATTGGTACTGGGAAAAAAAGCGGGTAACAGGGCCATGCTCTGGGGTGCTATCGGCGGTACCCTGCCGGATATTGATGTGCTTGCCGGACTCGGAGCGGATGAAATCAGTTCCCTGGCCTTCCATCGTGGAATCACTCATTCCCTGGCATTCGCCGTACTCGTTCCCCCAGCCCTTGGCTGGCTGGTACACCGCCTTTATGCCCCCGAAAACCGCCTCTGGGCTCCGGGGATCTGGAAAGAATTTGCGCGTATTGGCGTATTTATGTTTATCCTACTGCTGGCGGGGGCAAAAGTACTGCCTATCCCCTGGGCAGAATCCCTGTCTATCGCTTTTTACGTTGGATTTGGGATGCTCTTTTTTCCCGCGTTCGTTTTCGTACGCGAAAAACTAAGGCGGACGCAGTACCCCTCCCCGGAAATATCCTGGAAAGAGTGGTCCTGGCTATTGTTTTGGGCCATCGTCACCCATCCTTTACTGGACGGCTGTACTACCTTTGGAACTCAATTATTTCAACCTTTCAGCGACTATCGCGTCGCCTGGAACAATATCTCGGTCGTTGATCCCGCCTACACCCTTCCCTTTTTAATTTGCGTGATTGCCGCTGCCCGGTTCACACGGGATGCCAAATGGCGGCACCGAATTAATTATCTTGGGATTGGGTTAAGTTCGGCCTACATGTTGTTTACTTTTTTTAATTTCTACAGGGTAAAGCAAATCTATTCCGAATCATTACAAAAGAAGGGTATCCCTTACGAGCGGCTGATGGTCAGTCCGACAATTTTCAATAACATCCTCTGGCATGGCGTTGCAGAAACGGATACAGCCCTGTACATTGGTTCGTATTCCCTGTACGATCGGCAAAGGGAAGTCCTGGACTTCAGGGCAATCCCCAAGCAGCACCAGCTCCTGCAAGGGCATTTCGACGACCGGGACATCGCTGTACTCCGTTGGTTTTCAAAGGGATATTTCACTGTTGAAAAAGGAAAAGACGGCCAGATGATCTGGAGTGACTGGAGATACGGGAGTTTCTCCGGATATGATAAGCCTCCTTCCTCTGTCTTCAGGTACTTGCTCCTTCCACAAAACGGGGGATATAAAGCCCGGCAATCCGAACCTGAAATCGAAGACGGAAAAGCGGCGCTACGGCAATTTTGGCAGCGGCTCAAGGGAGAAACAATCCGATGATCCTGAAAATACCCTAATGCCCGGCTTTCTGGAATTAATCAATAGACTTATCGCAGGGATACTTTACCCATTTCGGAGCTTAGCATTTCGCAGGAAGGTGCCGTCAACGGTACCAATGGGATGCGCACTTCGCGGGTACAGAGCCCCTGGATCTCCATGGCAGCCTTTATCCCAACGGGATTTCCTTCTGCATAGAGGAGGGGGTGAATATCCAGCATGAGGTTGTTCAGCCGGGCCGCTTCGGTAAAATTCCCCGTGCGGGCACAGCGCACCATTTCGGAAAAACAGTGTGGGTAAACGTTTGCAATCACGGAAATGGCGCCATCGCCACCACAGGCGATCATCGGCAGCGTGAGTACATCATCGCCTGAAAGGACCAGAAAATGATCCGGGCGGTTTTTAAGAATTTGCATGGCCTGAACGAGGTCGCCGGATGCTTCCTTCACCCCTATGAATTTTTCGCTGGCTTCCGCCAGCCGAAGTACAGTTTCCGGTTTGACATTACTGCCCGTACGCCCCGGTACATTGTAAATGATGATTGGTACGGGAGAGGCATCTGCAAGCTGAAGGTAATGGCGAAAAATACCCTCCTGTGGCGGTTTGCTGTAGGCAGGACTACTGGACATGATAGCGGCGAAACCTTCCAGATCGTAGTGCCGGATTTTTTCTGCCAGCATTTCCGTAAAATTACCTCCGAACATCCCTGCCACCACGGGTTTGCGTCCATTTACCGCACGCAGCGTAAAATTGAACACTTCCCGGCATTCTTTACTGTTGAGGGTAATCGCCTCTCCGGTAGTGCCGAGAGATACGATATAATCTACCCCTCCACCGATTACATAATCAATGATACGTTCTAAAGCAGCGTAATCCACTGCTTTTTCGCGAAATGGGGTGACCAGTGCGACACCGGTACCCGCAAGGTTATGCATGGGCATAGCGGGTATTGGTCTTATTAAGCAGCGCTTCCATATCGCGGATGAATTCCGGAATAGAGGCATTTTTATAATCAATCATCAGGTCATAGACGCTGAGCTCTTCAAGGAAGGGGCCGACCTTGAGGTGGGCATTTGCCTGTGCCGCAATAAAATCGAGGGAATTTTTGGCTTGGGCATTCAGGTGGACCAGCAAATCGAAAGGTTCCTGAAGGAAATGGCCAACTGCGCGACCTTGAGGACGCAGGGCCCAGTCCAGCATTTTTAAACTAAAAGATGGGAAAGGCAGGCTCCCATCCTCCTGATGACTGTCAATGGCCCCCAACAGAGATACTTTTTTTCCTTTCCTGCGCAGTTGGTCGGCATATTCGAGCACCTGCTCCTGCACCAGCGGATCTGTAGCATCGAAAAGGACACCTACGCTCCTCGCCCTTTCGAGGTTCATGGGTTTCTTCTCGCCAGGTTTTTGCTTTTCGAGCAGCTTCAACAGATAGCGGTGGTTGAAATACAGTTTGATATTTTGTAATAATCCCATAGCATTAATTTTCAGGCCTCACTCTTTTTTTTTCGCAGTCTCATATTCCCCCATACGCGCGTATTTTTCGATACGCGCAGCTATGCGCTCGTCCGGGTCCATGGGCATCAGTTCGTCCAACGACGTTTTGATCTGGTGTTTCAGCGTTTGGGCCATCTCGACGGGCGCTGCGTGTGCCCCCCCAATAGGTTCCTTGATAATACCGTCAATGAGGCCGTTGGCAAACATATCGTCGGCAGTCAGTTTGAGGGCTTCGGCCGCCTGTTCCTTGAAATCCCAGCTTCTCCAGAGGATAGAGGAGCAGGACTCCGGTGAAATGACTGAGTACCAGGTATTTTCAAGCATGAATACATGGTCGCCAAGCCCAATGCCCAAAGCGCCGCCCGAAGCACCTTCCCCGATAATAAAGCAAATAATCGGGACGCGCAACTGAGCCATTTCGAAGAGGTTGCGTGCGATGGCCTCTGCTTGTCCGCGTTCTTCTGCTTCCAGGCCGGGATAGGCACCCGGCGTATCAATCATCGTGATTACCGGAATACCAAAGCGCTCGGCCAGTTTCATCAGTCGTAGCGCTTTCCGGTAGCCTTCGGGGTTGGCCATACCGAAGTTGCGGTACTGGCGCATTTTGGTATTGATACCCTTCTGGTGTCCGATGACCATAACTGTCTGCTCGTCCAGAGCAGCAAGCCCCCCAACAATCGCTTTATCGTCACGTACAGAACGATCCCCGTGCAGTTCGATAAATTTTTGGCACATCTGGCTGATATAGAACAATGTATAAGGTCTTTCCGGATGCCTTGAGACTTGTACTTTCTGCCAGCCCGTCAGGTCACTATATATTTCCCTGCTCTTGACGTTGATCTTGTGCTCGAGCGTTTGGATCATTTCGGTGACGTCAATTTCCCCATCGGTACCGATTTCCCTGAGCTTCTCCAGTTGCTCATAGAGGGTCTCCAGTGGTTTTTCAAAATCCAGGAACACCATAGTCATTTAATTTTTAGGATGTATTTTGACCGGGGCGTAAAATTACGAATAAAGTCCTGCTTACACTTCCCGATGTACTTTTTTTCCATTTTTTTCAAAAAACACTTGCAAAAACTCCTTTTTCCTGTTACATTTGCACACGCTAAAGGAGAAACACCTAAAAGCAAAGCTGGTTCGGTAGTTCAGCTGGTTAGAATACCTGCCTGTCACGCAGGGGGTCGCGGGTTCGAGTCCCGTCCGGACCGCAAGTAATTTTAAAAAAGCCTTGCAAATCAATGGTTTGCAAGGCTTTTTTATTATACCCCTTCCGCTATTGCCGGCAAAAGATTATTTTGGGGTCGAGTAAAAGTCTTTTCGTGGCGCTTCACGCCAAATTATATTTTGGGGTCGAGTAAAAGTCTTTTCGTGGCGCTTCACGCCAAATTTAAGTTTGAAACCGACGTCATTTTCATGATTTTGCTTCGCAAAATCATGAAAATGACGTGTCTCTCAAAATAATATTTTGCCGCCGCAGGCGGCAAAAACCTTTTTACACAACTCCAATAATATTTTGGCGCCGCAGGCGGCAGAAGACTTTTTATACAAGCCCACGAAACGTTGTGATCGGTCATACCAGCGAAGGTATAGCTATAAATCTTTGATGTCAAAGCGGGAATTGCCGGGGAAGTAAGGATCACTTTATCACTTATCGTATCCAACCTATTCCAAAACTTTCCCGCTGAGGATATGGAATAAACCCAATAAATCCATTATTTTACCTGCCTTAGCACCTCTCGCATGGAAAAGAACACCAATAACCGCCTCGACCGCACCCTGGGCCCGCTTATGCTGTGGGGGCTAGGCGTTGGGTATGTAATTTCTGGTATGTACTTCGGCTGGAACCTCGGCCTGGAAAAAGGCGGCACGCTTGGACTGGCAACGGCCACCTTTTTCATCATTATCATGTACCTGGCCTTCACGTTCAGTTATACCGAATTAGCCTGTGCCATTCCCCGGGCAGGGGGCGCCTTCGACTATGCTATGCGAGCCCTGGGGAAGAACTGGGGTTTTTTTGGAGGAATGGCCCAGAATATTGAATTTATTTTTGCTCCTCCTGCCATAGCCTTTGCCATAGGCGCCTATCTCAACATTTTTCTCCCCAACGTCCCCATACTGGCAATTGCAGTAATTGGCTACCTGATATTCACCGGGCTCAACATATATGGCGTTAAGGCGGCTGCCTCTTTCGAGTTGGTGATAACCGTCATTGCTGTACTGGAACTGCTGATCTTTTCAGGGGCTGCGCTACCTGCCTTCCAGTGGTCCAACCTGACGCACAATGCCCTGCCAAACGGATGGTCGGGCGCTTTTGCCGCGATTCCTTTTGCCATCTGGTTCTTCCTGGCGATTGAAGGTGTAGCCAATGTGGCCGAGGAAACCATCAATCCCCAGCGGAATGTACTGATTGGCTTCGGATCTGCTATTCTGACCCTCGTAGCCCTCTGCATCCTCACCTTTTTATCCTCCGTCGGCGTTGCCGGATGGGAAGCCGTTGTCTATCCTGCGCCGGGGGCTGCGGCCACGGATTCTCCCCTGCCGCTTGCCCTTTCCCGGATTTTTGGAGAAAACCACGTCTTGTACACGCTGGTTACCTCCATTGGGCTTTTTGGTCTCGTCGCTTCCTTTCACGGAATTATCCTTGCTGCCGGGCGTTCAACTTTCGAATTTGGACGAATGGGGTTTGCCCCTGCTGCCCTTGGCAGGGTACATCCGCGTTTCAAAACCCCTTCCAATGCCCTGCTCCTCAACCTGGCCATCGGCATTGTAGCCCTGCTTACCGGAAAAACAGCAGAAATTATCACAATTGCCTGCTTCGGAGCCCTATCCCTGTATATTATTTCGATGGTTGCCCTGCTCATTCTTCGGCGAAAAGAACCCAACCTTGAACGGCCGTTCAGGGTGCCCTTATATCCTTTTACCCCTGTTATTGCCCTGCTGATCGCCAGTATTGCCCTTGTGGCCATGACGATTTACAATTTCCATCTAGCCCTGGCTTATTTTGGTATTCTCCTGCTATCTTTTGTATTCTTTAAATTCCGGCCACGCGCAAAAGCCTGAAGAGAATGTTGTATTTTTTGTATCTATTCAGCAGGTCATTGCCCCGGGAAATAATGTTTGGTATGCGTACATTCTGTGCACGCGGACGCGCGCACAGAATGTACGCATACCAAATAAAATCCTTCGCGGCGAAGCCGCGGATACCCCTCGCAAATAGTTACCATATTTCAAAAAATACACCTACCTGTCCAGGCTCCGCATTCCTGGTCCTTTTTTCTAACTTGCAAGGCAATCCCGAATGATATGGCAACAAAAGGAAAATTCAATCTGGAGGAACTCCGGAAAAAAGTCGAAGCAGGAAAGATTGACACGGTGATCGTAGCATTCACCGATCATTACGGCAGGCTTACCGGAAAACGTTTCGATGCTGAATTTTTTCTGGAATCGGCATGGGAACACGGCACCCATGCCTGCAATTATCTGCTGACAACCGATATGGAAATGGCCCCTGTACCCGGCTATTCCTTTGCCAATTGGGAGCTTGGCTACGGCGATTTTCATCTTTTGCCCGACCTGGCGACCTTGCGAAAACTTAGCTGGCAGCAACGCACCGCACTCGTTATTTGCGATGTATCTGATGAAAAAAGCCACCGGTTAGTGCCGGAAGCGCCGCGATCTATTCTGAAAAAACAACTGCAGGCGCTAAGTGGGTCTGGCTATCACTGCAAAGCTGCCTCCGAACTGGAATATTACCTCTTCGACCAGTCGTACGAGCAAGCCCATGAGCAACATTACCACAACCTGAAACCTGCAGGATGGTACCTGGAAGACTACCACATCCTGCAAGGGACCCGTACCGAAAAATTTACTGCGGCTGCGCGAAAACACCTTAAAAAATCTGGGGTCCCTGTAGAAAATTCCAAAGGTGAATGGGGCCTCGGCCAGCACGAGCTCAATGTGCGCTATGCCGATGCCCTGGAGATGGCCGACCGGCACGTCGTCTATAAACAGTGCCTCAAAGAAATTGCCGATGCCATGGGGCTGTCCGTCACTTTTATGGCCAAATTCCACGAAGACCGTGCTGGTTCGAGCTGCCATATCCACATGAGCCTGTGGAGAGACGGACAAAATGCCTTTGATGGGGATCAAGAACTGGGTCCTGTACATTGTTCCGACCTCTTCCGCTGGTTCCTTGGTGGCTGGATCCGGTATGTGCCCGACGTCATGCCCTTCTATGCCCCGACGATCAATTCGTATAAGCGCTTCGTGGACGGCTCCTGGGCCCCCACCCGACTGGCCTGGAGTTATGACAACCGCACGGCCGGGTTTCGCGTGGTAGGCCACGGGAAAAGCCTCCGCATCGAATGCCGCATACCGGGAGCAGATTGTAACCCCTATCTTGCTTTCGCCGCTTCACTCGCTTCCGGGATGGAAGGTATCCGCGAAAAAATCGAGCCGCCGGCACTTTTTGACGGGGATATCTACGCAGCACGCCATCTTCCAAGAGTGCCCTATACCCTTGAGGAAGCCATTGACCAATTTGAATCGAGTACAATGGCCAAAGGGGTATTCGGCGACGGTGTCGTATCCCATTATGCCCATTTTTACAAAAAAGAAGCCGAAGCCTTTCGCAATGCAGTGACCGACTGGGAGCGCAAGCGTTATTTTGAACGGATATAACCAGGAAATTTAATTGGATAAACAGAAATTAACCATACCATGAAACTTAAAGACAAGGTCGCCCTCATAACGGGCGGCAGCAGCGGAATTGGCAGGGAATCCGCCCTGCTTTTTGCCCGGGAGGGCGCAAAAGTAGTGGTTGTTGATGTCAATGATGCAGGGGCACAGGAAACGCTGAGGCTAATCCAGCTCGAAGGAGGACAAGCGGCCTTTTGCCATGCCGATGTATCAAAAGCCAGTGATTGCGCTTCGATGGTTGCCTTTGCCGAAACCACCTTTGGCAGGCTCAATATTCTTTTTAACAATGCCGGTATCATGCACAGCGCCGACGACGATGCCGTTAGTACCGAAGAGGATGTCTTTGACCTCACGATGGCCATTAATGTTAAGGGGGTTTTTTTAGGGTGCAAGTACGGCATCCCCGCCCTACGCAGGGCCGGCGGTGGTTCTGTGATCAATACGGCTTCTTTTGTTGCACATCTCGGGGCGGCTACCCCTCAGATTGCCTATACTGCAAGCAAAGGCGCCGTACTTTCCATGACCAGGGAGCTGGCTGTGCGCCACGCAAGGGAAAATATCCGGGTCAATGCCCTTTGCCCGGGGCCATTGCGCACCGAATTACTAATGAAGTTCCTGGATACCGACGCAAAAAAACAACGCCGGCTCGTACATATCCCCATGGGGCGGTTTGGAGAAGCTGCGGAAATGGCCAAAGCAGCCCTCTTTCTGGCTTCTGATGACTCTTCCTTCACCACCGGTGCTGAATTCCTCGTAGATGGCGGAATTACAGCTGCTTATGTGACGCCAGAATAAAGAAGGTGGCTTGTGCAGGGGTATATATAAAGAGGTTGTGTAAAAAGTATTTTGCCGCCTGCTGCGGCGAAATTTTCTTTGGATGGAGACATCTTTTTTCTGATTTCGCGGAGCGAAATCAGAAAAAAGATGTCTCCATCCAAATTATGTTTTGATAGACACGTCATTTTAACGATTTCGCTTCGCGAAATCGTTAAAATGACGTGTCTATCAAAATAATATTTTGCTGCCTGCGGCGGCAGAAGACTTTTCATACAAGCACCAATTCCTTATGAGACAGCCTGGAAAATCTATTTAAATCAAATACCATTGTTATGCTCCAATGTATAAGCCCTATAGATCAATCTGTTTATGCCCAACGGAAATTTGCGGATGAAAAAGCAATCGAACAGGCGATAGCCCTTTCACAGCAGGCAGCACGGGCATGGAAGCAAACATCCCTTGCCGAGCGCACGGAGGCCTGCCTGAAAGCAGTGGATTATTTTCTTCATCATGCAGAGGAAATTGGCCGGGAGATTAGCTGGCAGATGGGAAGGCCTGTGCGCTACAGCCCTTTTGAGATTACCAGGGGTTTCCAGGAGCGGGCAAGGTATATGACCGCTATTGCCAGTACCGCGCTGGCCGATATAGAAGCGCCGGCTAGCGAGGGGTTTATCCGCTTTATCCGAAGGGAGCCGCTCGGTACCGTACTGGTAATGGCCCCATGGAATTATCCCTATCTGACTTCTGTTAATGTAATCATTCCTGCACTGCTGGCCGGCAACTGTATAATCCTGAAACATGCTGCGCAGACGCCCCTATGTGCAGAGCGCTATGCCGAAGCTTTTCGGTATGCAGGGCTCCCGGAGGGCGTATTTCAATATTTACACCTTTCCCACGAACAAGTAGCCAAGATAATCGGAGATCAACGGATCGGCTACGTGGCGTTTACCGGTTCAGTTGAGGGAGGAGCTGCCGTACAGCAGGCGGTCAAGGAGAGGTTTATTCACACAGGGCTGGAACTTGGCGGAAAGGATCCCGCATACGTCCGCGCTGATGCCAATCTGGATGCTGCCATCGAAAATCTGGTTGATGGAGCCTTTTTCAATTCCGGCCAGTCTTGCTGTGGCATCGAGCGCATCTATGTACAGGATGCACTCTTCGACCAGTTTGTCGAGGGATTCGTGACACTTACCCGGCAGTATCAACTCGGCAACTCGCTTTTGCCGGAAACCACCCTTGGCCCTATGGTCAGGACCTCCGCTGCACGTTTTGTACAGGACCAGATTGACGAAGCCATATCCAAAGGCGCCCGGTCACTAATTGATCCCGGCTCTTTTCCGGAACACCGCCCGGGTACGCCCTATATGGCCCCGCAGGTACTCATCAATGTCAATCATGGTATGGATGTTATGCGGGAAGAAACCTTCGGCCCGGTCGTCGGTATTATGCCGGTAAAAAATGATGCAGAAGCCATACGCCTGATGAACGACAGCCGCTACGGCCTCACTGCCTCTATATGGACTAAAGACCCCGAAGCGGCTGTCCGTATCGGTGATCAATTAGAAACCGGCACCTGCTTCATGAACCGCTGCGACTATCTCGACCCTGCCCTTGCCTGGACGGGCGTCAAGGACTCTGGAAAGGGCTGTACGCTATCGCATCTGGGATACGAAGCCCTTACCAGGCCAAAATCATTTCATTTGAAAAACCACTAAACATCACATGAAGACCGGGTTACTCCTTTGCGACCACGTCAAACCCCAATTCCTGGATATTCGGGGAGATTACCCGGCGATGTTCAGGACCTTCCTGCCGGAATTGACCTTTATTGACTATGATGTCTGCAATGGACATTTTCCCGCCAGCGCGGCAGAATGCGACGCTTGGATATCCACCGGATCCTCCTGTTCCGTTTATGACGACCGCCCCTGGATCCATTCGTTAAAAGCATTTGTCGGGGATATCTATCGTTTGGGAAGAAAGTACGTCGGTATTTGTTTCGGGCATCAAATGCTCGCCGAGGCATTGGGTGGGAAGGTACTGAGAGCGGCAGGTGGCTGGTCGGTTGGTATCCATACTTTTGAGCTTGTACAAAAGGCCGAATGGATGCAACCAGAAAGCCCTGCCATCAACCTGCTCATGATGTGCGCCGATCAGGTCGTGCAATTACCCCCAGACAGCGAGGTGCTTGCCTCGGCGCACGGCTGCCCTGTGGGTATGTTTACGGTAGGCAAAAATATGCTCGGCATTCAGGCCCACCCGGAATTTTCCGTCGAATACGAAAAAGCCCTGATGGACAGTCGCATTCAGCTTATCGGTGCAGAAAAATGGGAAAAAGCCAAAGAAAGCCTTTCCATGGGCATTGACCAGACCCTGATCCGGCAGTGGGTACTCCGATTTTTAGATGTTCCTACGGTTCCTGCCTGAATATTTCGCCCGCCGGGATACGCAAATCGGGAAATACCGCACTACAAAGTTCACCTTCATCTGTAATAGGGGCCAGACCAACAAACACACCGCTCTCGTTGAGCAACCAGGGCAGTACAATGCGTTCCGCAGGATCTACGATCCAGTATTCCAGCACCCCGGCCTCCTGATACACCTGAAACTTGTCGCCCATCTCTCGCTTGCCGTTGCCGGGCGAAAGAATTTCTACGACCAGATCAGGCGCACCATTACAACCCTGTTCGTCAATTTTACCGGGGTCGCAGATGATGCACAAATCGGGCTGTACTACGGTAGTTACCTGCCCGTCCTTACTCCCGGCCGGCAACCTGACATCGAATGGAGCGGCAAAGACCTGACAGCGACGTCCCCGTAAAAATTGCCAAAATAATCCGGAAAGCTGTACGGAAATCCGTTGGTGCTTACTCGATGGCGCAGGACTCATGCGCATGAGCTTACCCCTTATCAACTCTACCCGCTCCACAAAACGCCAGCGCAGGTAGTCGGCATAGGTGTACCAACCATCCGGATCGAGCTGCCCTAAGCTGGTGATTGGCGGTTCTTCGACGGTGTTTTTCATGGTGAAAAGGATTTAGAAGTCTAAGATAAGGGTTGTTGGGTAAAATGCCGCTTAAAAGCTAAAGGAATAGGTTACACAACACCCTCGTGAGGGGTTGTGTAAAGAATCTTTTGCCGCCTGCAGCAGCAGAATTTTATTTTGGGGTTGTGTAAAAAGGTTTTTATTGGCGCTTCGCGCCAAATATTATTTTGATAGGGGTTGTGTAAAAAGCCCAAGACAGAAAAAAGTAATGGGTCGAGTTTTTAATTT
>JBMOJO010000049.1:0-19861 GCA_049315745.1 Saprospiraceae bacterium
CTCCCGGTATTTGCCCTGGAGCCCGATGGTCTCAAACTCCATGCCCAAAAGCTCCCCGGAGGGGACTATACCGCTATCAAGGGAAGACGCCGGGTGGTCTTTTTTTTTAGATATGCAGCACTGGAGCCCAATAGGGTCTTGATGCCGTTGAGCTCGGAACGGGAGATGGTGAGCATGGAGGGGTTATTCTTGACGTATTCGTTCAAGTTGACGAAGGCCTGATTGAGCTGCTCGACGTACCTGTCCTCTTTGGTGATTTTTCCGCTTTGCACCAGTTTGCGCATCCGGGAAATCAGGCGCTCGGCCTTTTCCTTGACCTGCTTTTTGCCGTTGAGCGCAATGTAGGCTTTGAGCAGTAGTACGGAGGTCATATTCGACTGACTATACGCGATTTCCTGATAGCGCTTGAGGTTTTTAGGCTCGATCTGCACTTCGGCTGCATCGCCCATTTTCTCATACAATCCAATGAGCTGCGACTGCATGAGCTTGATTTCCTTAGCGTAGGGGGAATCTTTGGTGATGCGCCGCTCCAGGATGGCTTTTTGAAGCCCGTGCAGCAGCGTGAGCACCTGCGCCTGGGTCTTGACCTTGCCGTTCATGGCCGCATAGCGACGGATGAAGGCCACTTCGCTATCAATACGCTCCACAGGCGTGGTGTTGTACTTCTTTGGCTTGACCTTGGGCTTTGCCGCTGCCTTTTTGCCTATCGCAGGTTTGGCTGGTTTGGCTTTGGCAGCAGGCTTGGACCTTTTCGCCGGTGCTGTTTTCTTTGCTGCTGCCGGGAGTGTCTTTGCGGTGTTGTAATGGCCGCTGCAGGCTTCTGGGTTGCCAGATAGTCCTTTAGCTTGGTAAAATATGCCTCTACGACCCGTCTTACAGTATCGTTGCTCTTGTACCCTTCCCAGTCTTTATCGGCTGCACCTGTGACCAGGGTATGGCCTTTAGAGAGTGCTTCTGGCATAGATGCCCAGTCAATATCCCGCGTCTTTTCAAAGTAATTTGCTGTGTTGAACATATCGGTCAAAAGTTTAAAAGTTCGAGTTCCAGTTCCAATGCAAGCGCTTCTAACTCCAGGGCTTTAGCTACCCCCGATTTGCTCTCCGCTGCGGCCATGCGGTAGGAAAGCAGATAGTTAAGCCGCCCAAACTCCTCTGCACGCGCTTTTGCGCTCCGCCCTTCCACCTCGAGCGCCGATTTGCGGGCTTCGATTTCCTTTCTAAGTTCTGCCCAGCGCGGAGAAGCGCTATCGCCCTTGTACAAATCCGACTTGGCCACAATAGCCTGCTTTTCTGCCTCGTATTGCTCCAGGACCGGCTTTAGATCGCTCTCCAGGGTAAACCCCTTCGGGTTTAGTGCCGTGCGCTCGGTCTTGCGCACGCTGCTGACGTATTCTTTAAAGTAGGAAAGGTTATAGCGGTCGGATAGATAGACCCCAAGCATTCCATAGCTGCCGTCTATCTTGCGCCCCAGGGCGATGATGTCCCTATCCTGTAAGTCTGTGGCAGAAAGCAGTCCGTCAATGGCCTCTTTGATTTCTTTGCCCTTTTTGTAGCGTTTATCCACCTCTCGATCATCTTCGGCGGCTTTGGGGAGCTGTTCCATGAAGGATTTTTGCAGCAGCTCCGATCTGAAGTTTTTAAAGTACTCCAGGCACTTTTCGCGGTATTTACGGTATTCGCCGATGTCGCGCTGTACCTTCTTGATGGCCTCCAGCGCAAGCCCGGTCTTTTTATAGGCGCGATTGAGCCCCTCTTTTTCCTGATCAAAAAACATCCGCACCAGGCGATCCACATCGGTGATCAGTGCGAGCTTGACCTCTTCCGGATCCAGGCTTTCCAAATCCAGGACGTTTCCCCGATCCCCCTTAAACCAAATGTCGTTGATGCGGGCGGTCTTTTCTTCCAGCTTTTGAAAGACAAAGACGTCCATGGAATCCTGTACCAGCGGCATGACGATGCGCACGTACTTAAATTGATTTCCCTGCCGCCAGATCCGCCCCTCAAGCTGCCGGATGTCGGTCGGGTTCCACTCCGGGTAGCAGTTGTAGATCACCGTTCCCCGTTTTTGCAAGTCTATGCCCTCGCGGATGGTGGCTGTGCCAATGATGATCTTGACTACTCCGTCCAGGAAGGCTTCCTTGATGGTCTCTTTACGGGTATCGTTGATTTCAGAGGAAATGATCTCCACCTCGTCCACCCGCACACGGTCGTACATGACCCCCTTTTGAAAGCCCACCTCGTTTTCCAGGTATTGCTTGATGAAGGGGAAAAACTGTTTTCCCCGGTTCATGTAGATGACCTGTCCGCTGGGGCTTTCCCCTTTTTCCTCGTGCCACTTTTTTACCGAGCGGATGCACTCCATGACGTAGGCAATCTTCGGGCTTTGCTCCACAAACTCGCGGTGGCTCTCCGGCGTTCCGTTGAGGATAAAGGGGGAAAGGGCATTATCCAGGCTATATGCCAGGGCGCGAAAGAGGTTGCCCATGTCGAGTTTGCCTTGCGTCGAGTTTTTGGCCATCGCCACAATCGCATTCTGATTTTCGCGTTGCTTGGGCGTCATGTGGATGTAGGTCAGCACCTGCTCATCCTGCGGAAGCCGCTTTCGGGCATCTTCAAGATCATAGAGCAGCGGCAAATTCACCTTTTTAGGCCGTACCACTCCGGCTTCCTCCCCGGTCTTGTAGAGGATGTGGTTGTAGATCAACTTTTGTAGCACCCGTCGATTGGTAAAGCTCTTGATGACTTCCTTTTCGACGATTTCTTCTTTGTAGTTGGCTGTCCACTCCACGGTTGGCAGTACGAAAAGGTCAAAAAAAGCATCTACATTGGCAATGCCATTTTCCCTGAGCGAATCATAGGCTACAAGCGAGAGCATGGAGTAAATTTCCAGCGGAGAGTTGGAAAAGGGCGTAGCGGTGAGCAGCATGGTGTTGCGCCCGAATTTGCGCTGAATGTAGCTGAGGATCAAAAAGGCCTTTTGCCCGGTTTCAGAAGTGGCCGACTGGATATTGTAGCGCTTGTTTCCGTCGTCATCACTTTTTACTTGAGAAAAGACGTTTTTGCAGCGGTGCGCTTCATCAATTACAGCATAGTCAAAGCCCAGGGCATCCACATCGGCCACCGAGTTTTTGAGCCCGACGCCGATCATCTCTCGGAATTTCTGATACTCGATTTCTTTATCGCGAGCTGTCTTTTCCTTGCTCTGCCCCAGGATATTGACCAGCTCGGTAAATAGCTCCTCGGAGACCGATTCGCCAAAACCTAATCTCTTGAAACCTTCATACGTCAGGATGGTGATGGACTTTTCCGGCACGGGTTTGTCCAGATTGATCCTGGAAAGGGTCTCGGCACCCAGGTTAAACCAGTCGTTGACCGTTACCCCGGTATGGGAAAGTACCCCGGGCACAAACTCCCCGGTCTTTTTATCTGTAAAGCCGATGATTTCGTTGATCCACTTTCTGTAAGTGGGCTTTGGCACCACGATCAAAGGCCGCAAGCACTTTCCCGAATAGAGATTGTGCGCTAAATTGACAATGGCGGTCATGGTCTTTCCAACGCCCACGTCAAAGGCGTTGATCCCGCTTCCCATGGCCTCCATGAAAGCTACTCCCTCGCGCTGGATGTCGGTAATCTGCAAGAGGCCGGACTTAAAGCGTGCCGAGCAGACAAAGCCGATAGGCACGCGGGAGTAGTTGATGTCGGATTGTCCGTTGTAGGTGCGGTTCCAGGCATAATCGAGCCGCTGCTGATCTTCAAAGGCGAGCACCTCGTGCAAGAAGCGGCTAAAGAGCTTTTCGCCTTCGATGCGGGCATTGGCTTTGAGTTCTGTTTTTTCTTCCTTGCTCAGACGGTCGTCGCGCAAGGGGCGGTTGGCGATATAGTAATCGGCAATGTCAATCGCCGAGCTTTTTTCAAAATCGGTATCGGCATTCAGCGTAAAAAGCCATTTGATGAATACCTCTTGTAAGGTGTATCGCTTTTCGCCGTCAAAGCGGATGCGGATGATTTCCTTGTCCTTTTTGCCCTCCACCTTGCCATTGACTTTTTTGAGTTCTTGGGCATTTTCCAGTTCCATGAACTCCTCGCGCACCTGCGAAATAGAAAACACGTCCACGTTCTGTGCAAAGTCAGAGATAGCCATAATGATAGGCCGCTCCCGCTCATCGGGGTTCGTCACGCTCATCATCTCCGGCTTGGCCTTCTCCACGGCGCTTTTGTGTGCTTCATACGCCGCTTGCCCGAAATAGGAAATAATGGTTTCCTGGTCTTTTTCGAGCTGCACAAGGCGGTCGTACATATTGCCGTAGGTATAGATCGGAAACGGCAGGAGTTGTCCGTCCATGTAAAAAAGGGCACCGGAGCGTACGAGCTCATGCAGCCTGGCTTCGAGGGCTTTGCCCTTTTCTTTGATGTAATATTTATCCCAGCCCTTCATCGGCACGCCCGTTTCGCGTTTGTACCATACCCAGGCCTGGATTTCATCAAAGGTCAGCCCTTTGTTGTACTTTTCAACGACCTGCTCAAATGAAAGGGTCTTGCCCGGAGGTGCTACATTGCCAAGTCCTGCACCGGGCATCAGTGGACGCAGGCGGTCTTGCGCTGCACGGAGCTGTGTAGAAAGATAAGGGTCGAGCGGCCCGATAGAGGCCGCAGAAGCTATGCCGTTTAGAAAACTCATAAGTCCATCAAATTAAGTTCGGTTTCAAGTGCCAAGGCCTCCAGCTCGAGCATGGACGGGGACTTTTTGCCCATCAGTTGCAGCGCAAAGGCATTGGCAGATGGTATCGTGGAAAAAGCACGTGCATGGGTTTTGTCCTCGCCTTCGTAGGCGGTTAGCTCAAAGCCCGCGTTGGGACTTTGCAAAACCTGGATGCTTTTATCCCCATTCTGATATTCAATGTTAAATGCGTTGTCGCTTTCAAAACTTGCAATTTTCCAGGGTGCAGGCGGGGGGATTATGGCCATGCCTGGAGCCAGGGCGCTGCCAATAGCCGCTTCGATTTCTTCTTTTCCCCCTTAATCGTCAGCGGAAACTCCCGGCTGCTCGCCACGGTCTCCGTTCCGGCCACTTTTTCCGGGTATATTTCAAAGTAGGTATTAAAGGTGCAGAGCTCTTCAAAAGAAAGCAGACCTTCCGGAAAGGCACCTTTCGACAGATACTGCCTGACCAGGGTATCTTGTTGGGATTTATCCAACATCACCCCGTTGCGTAGCAGCACCGTTTCCTTGGATTTATCCGCTCCGTTGGCGGTAAGATCGCGGAACAAGGCAATCCTTGCACGGTAATAGGCAGGGGTACGCGGCGTCATAACATGTCCATTTCCTGTTCGATCAAGGGAATCGCGCTCACCGGTGGCAGTCCTTCTTTGAGCACGCGCCGAACGATCATCTCCTCTGCCTCCAAATAGCCCTGGGGGCTTGAAGCGATGGCATAGAGGTTCGGCGCATTGGCCGGGGTGAGCTTTTTGATCTGCTTGAGGATTTCCTCCCGAAGCGCCTTTTCCACCTCTGCTACCGGATGACCGGAAAGTCCGGAAAGTGCACCTTCGTTTTGTTCGGCAAAGGAATAGTAGCCCTCATTAGTCACGATAAGGTGATCGAGCAGATGGATGTCGAAGAATTGAAGAGCGGCTTTTAATTTGCGCGTAACATTGCGGTCGGCTTCACTCGGCATGAGCTTTCCGCTGGGGTGGTTGTGCGCTACAATCACGGCCTTGGCCAGAATTTTGACCGCAGCCGCAGCAAGCACCTCTATGTCCACCTGCGTGGAGTTGATCGTACCCATCGAGTGGTGGTAATAGCCGATGATGCGATTGGCCTGATTGAGGAACAAGGCCACAAAGTGTTCCTGTACCTCGATACCCGATTGGATATTGTTTTTGACAAAGCGAAAGACGTCCTGCGCCGAGCCCACGTCGCCAAAGAAGTATTTTTCCTTTTTAAAGGTCAGCTCCACCTCGCGCAGCTTAAACTCGGCATCGAGCTGCTGGAGCTGACTTTCCAGATCGTCAAAACCCTCGGGGTCAAGGACGAGCTGCGGCTTTGGATCGGGTATCGTATATCGGAACATAAGTTTGATCGTGTTTTACTTTCGCTTAAAAATCAAAATGTCCACAGGCACTTTAGAGGATTTAAAGACAGGCGGTAGCCGGAAGGCATCCTCCAGCGTTGCGATCTCCCCGATGGACTGTTTTTCACCCTGATAGGAAGTGCCGTTGCGCATAAAATTGCTCGAAGTCAGATAGACTAACAGTCCTCCCGATCGGAGCAGCTTTAGCCCGTAGTACATAAAAAAAAGCTCGATCTGGTGCATCCTGGGCTTTGGAAAATAGGTGCTATACCTGTTTCGGTAACGGCCATACGGCGGGTTGCCGATGACTAAGGAAAAGGGATAGCCCTCAAGCCAGGTGATTTTATCCGTTAGCCGCGAGGAAAACCTGGGAGGCGTCAAAAACGCTGTCTCAAAGTATCCGGTATAGATTTTCGCCCCTGGCAGCGCCGCTCTCGCGATCATCGCCGAGACCGGGCTGACCTCAAATCCATAGCACTGCTCTTTGTATGGCGCATCGTCCAGCAACCTTCCCGTTCCAACGCTTGGTTCAAGCACTGTCCCCTTTGGATCAAACCCATGCCGATAGGCCAGCTTCCACATCCACTCACCTATATATGTAGGCGTATAAAACTCATAGAGCACCCCCTATCCGGTAGCCCCCTTTGACCCTTGTCCGCCCGCGCCTTCATAGTTTCTCACAAAGGCGAGCTCCTCTGGTGTAAATACCTCCCCTTTAGCCACCTTATCGCGCACCAGCGCCTCTATTTCAATCCTTGTGCCCGCTTTCACCTTCATGTGGCCACTGTTTCCAATAGCCCGTTGCGCCCGATAACCTTTAGCGCGTAGGCATACGCCTCTCCGCTTTTGCCCTTGACAAAGTCCAGCGTGCTTTCTACATTGCCGACAGGTAGCTTGAAAAAGTACCCTTGATTGTAGCGCACCAGGGCTTTGTCTAATCGCAAAGCCCCACCTTCGCGGTGTTGATCCATCAATATGCCCAAAAGCATGGCACCCAGGAGTACATTAAGCTCCGGGGTCTGCAAATCCGTGCGCGTTAGTGCATTTCCTGTGAAGTTGTTCTCCTTGATTTTGTGCGAGAGGTACTTTTGCTTTAAGGGGCCGTCCAGGCGCTTTCCCAGGTGTTTGCGCAGTACCTCCTTTTCTTTTTCCGACAAACGCCCTGCCCGGTTTTCCAGGAAGATCACATCGTTTGCCGTTTGGGGTTTAAGCTGCATGAGCCCCACAGCCCCGGCAGAGCTGACTACCGAGGGCTGTCCCGCACTTTCGGTAAAGATCACCGATAGCAGCAGCGCAAGCGGCACATTGGTCAGCGTAGTGGCCTGCCCAAGTTCCTTCGCATACTTCTTCTCGATAGAAGCCATTTTGGCCTTGTTCGCCGCAATAGCACTTAGCGGATAGAATGACCGCTCCGTCATCGGTAGCCCAACTTTTAGTTCCATGCGTTCAGCTTTTAAAAAATACCACCCTGCGGTTCAGCTTCTGACCGGGCGTAAGAACCCCGCCTCCTGGCCGCAAAAAGGCTAAGGCGAGTACCGCAGCAGCAAGCGCTACGGGCAAAACCACACTTTTCATTATTTTTCGATTTGTACGGTTTGATTATAGACAATCTTCGCATTCGGGTTTTTCAGTGTCATGCGTTGCTCTAACTTCCTGCGAGAGAGGATCCAAAGCGCCGGGTTTTTGCGTTTGCCCTTATAAACCACCTGAATTAAGGTATCGCGGCTATTGATCTGCACGCGCTGTGTGTCACCATTTGCAACCCCTTTTACCGAATAATAGCCGTCGCCGTATTCAAAGACCCGCACCCGCACTGTATCGGTGATAATAGAATCGCGCAGCAGCGTGGTAATGACCTTTTCGCTCTCCGTTTGCGTGCCCTGGATCTGCAGCACCCGCCCCGGCCTTAAGCGCAGATTGGCAATCTCGCTATGCAAAAGCGGGAACATCGCAGAGAGCTCCTCAATCCGCATGGCCATGACTTCCGTCTGGGCTGCCATGCGGCGATCCTTTGTTTCAAAGCGCGTAATGGCCTGACCGACTTTTTTGACGTTTTCCGTTATCCGCTTATTGGTAGCGCGAAGCTCAAGGTTGAGCTTCCAGGCCATCGTCATTAGAATGACGAGTGTGGCCATTACCATCATCAGGATGATTTTGTCCCGGGTCTTCATAGTGCGGTCGTTTGGTTTGCGACCAGATATAGGTCGAAAGGATCGTCATAAGGCCTGCCACAGAAGTGGCGGCAACCGCCTCCATGCCCCGGAGGATGGAAAGGATCGTTACCCCTGCGAGGAATAGTGCGGCATAGGCGGTAAAGCGCAAGCGCGTAGATGCGTTCATCATGTGTTCTATCATCGTTTTTAGTGATTAGGAGGCAGGAACGGGACGGCGATTGCCGCCCCGTTTGCCCTCCTTATAGCCCATAAACCCTGGCCAAAACCCTCTTTACACATTAGCCCAGGCACCATTGGTAAAGCGCTGGAAGCCCATATTGCCTGTGGACAATACCCCCAAGCGATAATCCCCATTGGCGATCACAAACCCGTTCATCGACTGCAACCAGTAGATATACCCATAGCGGATGTATATCGAGCGGGAATCGGTACCTGCAACCGTGCCCAAGCCCGAGAAAAAGTACTTCGGGGCAAAGATGAACTGTTCGGTATCCGAATCAATCGCCCCTTCGATCTGTTTAGATTTGATTTTGGCCATGGTTCAATTCAGCTTTTTGGTTAATAAGTGTAGGCCACGGTGATGTCATCAGAGGCCTCCGTGGCATAAGGCACCGTGTAGGTCACCGTCTTGCTGCCCTGGGTATTGGCCACCGTGCGCACCCGTATCCCGTTGAAAAAGATGTTGATGGAAAAGCCCTGTTTGGGCGTCTGAAGCACCGTAAGGGAAACGGGGTTGTTCGCCGTCCCGGTCAGGTTGGTGAAGTTCTCTACCGTATTGGTAAAGGCGTCCTCTTTGCCATTGGCGGTGAGCTGCGCGTTGTTGCCAGCCAAAAGGGCATCGTTTGCCGTACTTTGAGCATTGCCCGCAGCAATCAAAGCAAAGTCTGCCTGGCCTTGCGCATAGCTTGCCGCAGAGGCAGCGCTATTCGCCGCACTCTGTGCAGAGCCCGCAGCGCTAAGGGCACTGTCTGCCGTAGATTTTACCGTGTTGAGGTTGACGGCGGCAGTGACGGTGATGTAGTCGAGCTTGCCCTTTTGTGTGCCGTTGAAGGCGTATGTATCCGGGTTGCTCTCATACGCCGCCTTTACCGCAGAGGCCGTCAGGGCGTTGGTAAAGAGGTCTTCGTCGGCCAGCTTCTTGAAGGTCGAAGTAGAACCCGTTCCCGTGGTGATGGCCGTAACAATGTAGAGTGCCCATTTACCGTCCCCATCGTCGTTGACAAAAACCCGGTCGGTGACCTTGAGCCCGGTCAGGGCGTTGCGCCCGTTAGTATCGGCTACGTTGTAGGCGTTCTTCGCCCCTGCCACCATCGCATCCACCTCTGATTTGGAGTAAATCGACAAATTGGTGCGTGCATTGGTCGCGTCAACATCGGAAAGGTGGTTTGCTTTTTTCACCACCGCACTATCGAGGGCTTTGGCAGAGAGTTCCGCGCTTAGGCCGTCGATCTGTTTAATTTTCAGAAAATCACTCATTGATCAATACTTGTTTGGATTAGAATTCAGGTTCGGAAGAAGAAATGGACAGGTATTTAAGATATACCGTGTCGTTTACATCGAGTGGAAAGCTGCCGTGCCATTGCAGCGAGCTTTCCTGTACATGAAAGTTGCTCCCCGCATCGTACACCGCACCGTTGACCACTAAAAAGAGCCCTTCCAGGTCATCGAGCGGAAGCTGTACGTTAAAAGTCTCCTGACCAGGCGTGCCCACCGTAATGGGTATCCTGATCCAGTCCACGGTAGGAAGGGGCATCGGGGCGGGGATCGCATTGTCGCCGCCACCGCCGCCACCAGTGCCACCCCCACTGCTTTCGATTTCCTCCGCAGTAGAGATACGGAAAACCTCCCCCGCAATGCGCACCTCATCGTTGACCGTATCCCCGACAAGTGCGAGTAAATCGCGCATGGTAAAGGTCTTGTAAGTCGCTTCCCCCAGTTTTTTAATGCGAAAGGCCATAGTGTTTCATTTTTGTCCTTTTTTGCCTTGAAGGGCAATTAGCAGCAGCGCAATCGCCGCCAAGCCTACAAAGGGCGCTTGGGCGGTGGCACCAAGCCTTTTTTTTGGACAATGTTTTTAATAGTCGTGTAGTGTTGTACGATTGCACGGCGGTACTGCTCGCGGTTATCCCCATTGACCTCCGAGATGTACGGACTACGAGAGATTTCCAGTGCATAAGTCAGCGGATCGGTCTTGGCATAGCGATGGGCCTTGCGGTAAATCGGCAAGGTGCCGATGAGCCTGCCAAAGTCCAAAAAGCTGTCCTGCGGCGATTTGTACGAGCGGAACTTGAGCGCATACTGGTTTTTTGCCTGGTAAATTTTCCCATTCCAGTACGCATTAGGCCTTCCCGCTGCCGTGATGCCGAAAAAGTTGTTGTGCTCGCGGGCAAGGATACTTGTTCCCCACCCCGTTTCGTGGGCGCTTTGTGCCAGGATGATCAGGGGATCCATCAAAAAGTAGCCCCCTGCGAGCTTAGCTACCGGAAAATAATTGACAACAAATTGTTCCTGTTTCGTCATAGCGCTTTGCCCTTTTATGGCGTTTTTGTCCGTTCAAAGTAGTCCAGCGGTTTCATCCAGTGCGTAAATGCACGGGTGGTCGGGTACTTTGCCCACATGCGGGCATAATCGTCGAACTGCTCTACGTAGTTGGCAGAAGAGGAGACCCAGTGCGTATATTTGTTCGCATTGCGCCCTTTCCACGCCTCCGGGGCATTCTGTGCAAGTACGCTAAAGCCTACTTGTACGAACTTCACGTCGTTTTTTGTGTCGTAATGCTGCCCCCCCGTCGCATAGCCAATAAAATCCCCCGGCTTTGCCGTGCGCACGATGTTCTTTGGCGAAAAGCGCTCATAAATCGCGCCATGGTTCGTCGCATCAGGGCTTGATCGGACATATACATCCCGTTTTGCTACCAGTAGCATTCGAGGTTTGGCAAAAAGAACCGGGGCGGCACTTCCCGCGCCTTGTACCTTTTCCGGGTTGGAACTTGCCAGGACGAGCAACTTTTGATAGTCCACCGTGGAGAGCTCCGACTGCAAATCTTCAAAGAGATTGTCCCCATAGAGGTCTTTGTACGCCCGCGAGACCTTGTCTAAATCGCGCACCTGTTTGGCCGTCTCGAGTACCTCTGCGGTATCCGTAAAGTCCAGCCTGCGCAAGAAGGTAAACCCGCTCGGGTTCATGGCGCTGCGAAAGGCCATCGCCTGACGCACTTCGACAGAATCGTCCGCAAGGGTTTGTGCACGCACGCGGCGTAAACCCATCAGCCCTTTCCTCGCGATTTGGTAGGCCACAACTGTTCCCCCGATGAGGAGCGCCCCTTTGAGCAGCCCCGTTTGCCCCTGGCTTTTCATCCTACTTACCCAGTTTTTGCAGTACGGCCAGCCGTACCAACGGGTTTTTCAGCTTCTGCGCAATGTTCTCCAGCTCCGAAGGCTTAAAGTGCCCGGCAATCGAGTGCAATGCCTGCTGCACCCGTGCAGCTTCCTTTTCATCCTTCGCCGCTATCGGTAGCTTGATGTCGTAGGTCTGTGCCATTTTCTCAACCTTTGGTGATAAAATCCAGCACCCGTTGCAGGGCACTGCGGTCTTTTTCCACTTCCAGCAGCAAGAGGTAAAGCACGGCGGCCTCCTTCTCCGATAGCCCCCTGACCATCGAAGCAACTGCCGCCACTGTCTCGCCATCCTCAGCGCCACCGCTCGGCCTTGGCGCTTCCAGTTCCCCTTCCGCACCCGAAAGCTGTCCTAAAAACTCCCCGATGGGCGTCCCTTTCAGCATCCGCGCAAGTCCCGGAAAGGCCATGGATAAAATCCGCAGCAGATGCTCCATCTGATTTTTGGCCTCCAGTTGTGCGCTCAGGTCTTCTGCCTCTCGCTCGAGTTCTTCGTGTCGCAGCCGCATCTCGGCAAGTTCCTGGTGTGCCCGTTCCAGCTCCCGCTGCCGTTCCAGTTCCTCGAAGCGCTTTGAGACCAGTTCCCCGATCTCCGCCTCTCCAAGTCCCAGGAAGTTTTCATTGTTCGGAAGGGCAGGCCCCAGGGGACTTTCCCCGAGCTCAAACTGCTTCATCCAGCGTTGTACGTTGTCCCCTTGTGTCCTAAGCTCCACCCGCACCTTGTCGGGCATCTCGCTTTTGACATACTGCCGCACCAGTTTGGAAAAGGCATGGGCATCGGCAAGCTCGATCGAGTTGAGCTTGCGCCCGCTCTTGTAAAGCAGCGCCGAGAAGATCAGATCCCCTCCGGTCTGTGCCGCGATCGTGCGCACCATCCCACGGACGGTGTCCACCATGTAATCCAATTTTGGGTTGCCCTTTGCCATTTAGTGCAGCGTTTGTATAAACTCCAGCCCCAGCGGCCTTTCAAGTGCCGTCGGGAACGTCACCGTAAGCAGGCCGGAAAACTCCTCCAGACCCTCCAGGCTCTGTGCCTCTACGATGTCAAATACATTGGTGTCGGATAAAAAGCGCGTGCCTTTCGGGAGCACTGACGCATTGAGCAGGAACAATATCCCGTTGTACGACGCAATATCGATCCGGTAAACCTGGGCAGGGACTATTTCCTGCCGGTACCTCACCAGGGCAGGTTGAATGCCCCTCTGTGCCAATGTGAAAGCGATGAATCCCAGGCGATCGCCCATATTTTTTTCCGTTTTAACCCTTTTGTACGTAAATTCAATTGCCCATAGTCCTCAGCACCAGCTTGACCCGATAGGGCGCAAAACGCTGTGCCAGTAAGTTGTTGTCCACATACGCACCGTTGACGTAGTTACCTTCTTCGAGCGGTTCCAATACCGGGTAGAACCCTTCCTTTCTCTCCACCGTCCTGGGGAAAACCACCGGCAAAGTGGCCAAATGGATTTTCCGGTCAAGCACCTCAAGGGTCAGCATACCAACTTTTCGGCCACGGTTTGCCGCATCCGGCTGTCCGGCAAAGAGCGCCATAACCCCGGTGAGGAGTTCCGCATCGCTGGGCAGGTGGTAGTCAAAGCGCACAAGACCGCCCCGCTCGTGCACCCTAAATTCCAGGATGTGGTACGTGACCTGCATCGCCCCCTTATTTGAGTGGATCGTTGGTCAGCCACAAATACAGGCACAGTTCGTATTCTTCAAAAGGTACGGTATCCGGGGGGGCAGATTCTGAACCGCCACCGATGCTCGTTAGCCCGCCGTCCGTGACCCTGCCTTCTACCGTAGAGCCTCCCGCCTCGAGGTGCTCTTCAAAAAAGAAGAACTTCTCGTTTGGCGGAACCTGCTCCCCGCAGGTCAGGAGCCGCACGTCGTGCGCATCGTCAAAGACCTCTTCCTTGTTTACCCGAAGTCCCAACGAAGTCCCAGCCAGGGCCCTGTCCTCGGGCAGCAGTACGAATATGCCACGGATGCGACTATATTGCTTGTCCGTCTGTGCATCAAAGCGCACGCTCGCCCCCGACCCTGTTATCCGTACCCGGATTTGCTGGAACTTGTGGTGTTTCATAGTGCCTTACGTTATGCCTTGATGACTGCCGTGCCCCGTAGGATGCACTTGAGGTAGGTATTGTTCGGCGCGTTGACCGCCCATTCGATGTTCAGCTCGATGCCCTGCTGATCGCGCACAATCTTCGGGTTATCCAGCACGAAGAGCCCCTGGAAGGTGTCCTTGCCTTGCGTGTTGAATACTTCGCATGAAGTGTTCGGTATTAGCACCGTACCATTGGCCTTGAACTCAAACTCTCCGTTGCGCACATAATCCGGCACCAGGCCGAAGTTGACGCTGCCGGGTGTTTCGCCGGGGTCAGAAAGACCGCCCAGGAGCTGTATGCCGTAGAGCAAAAAGAAATTGCCCTTTTCGAGTTTGCCGGAGGAGATGTTCGACTGTCCGACTACCTTGTTGTCGTCGTCTTTGAACATCTTGGCCACTTTAGAGCCCGAGGTCGCCTTTACCACGTAGTAGGCCGCATCCACCGCCTGCAATGACTGATTGGCAAGCCCCCTTTGGATGTCGGCAGGGAGCAGCCCCAGCCGCTTTTCAAATTCCCCCCGAGAGCCCTTGCCCGATCCGGCCAGGGATTTGCTTTGCTGTTGCATCCGGCGAAACATCCGCCGCTTTTCCCCCTGTGGGGCGGTCTCTAAGGCGGCAAGGAACTCCTCCTCGCTCATCGCCCCGAGCAAATTGTATTCGCTGCGTTCGATTTGTCCAAGCGTGATCATACTTCTTTGATTGACTTGTTTGCGTTAAATGATCTCTATCGAGGAATAGCCCTGTACGTCCTCATCCGCCATTCCTTCTTCACCGCTCCCGCTGCCCGGCATCAGCAAGGGCAAATCAGGGTCGAAGCGCTCCAATAGGCCGCTGCCCTGGTAGCTCTCGTTTGCCCATACCGGGCCGTGTACGTTCCCCGTGCCGGAAAGCGGCACATCCTTTGCCAGCGGCTTAAAAAGGGAGATAATCCCCGATGCCCCAACCCCTGCCGCCAACAAGCGTACCATGCGTTGATCGGTCTTTAGCGCGGCATACGCACCGATCCCGGTGAGCACCAACGGGCGCACCATCGAACGGGCATTCAGTCCGCTTCCACCGCCTTCTACCTTGAGCATCTTGTCCAGCATCTGCCCCCCCATCGAGCCTGCCACCACCCCCGCTCCCAAAAGGGCGAGGTTCTTTACTTCCTCCATCAAGGCCCGGCCATTGACCTTCTTGTGTTGTTTACTGCGCATTGCCATAGCTTTTTTTCTTTGTTTGGTTTTGCCCTCTTATTTGATCAATACCGCCTTGACGCGCCGTTTGGAACGGTAAGCGCCCTTTTTGACCTTCTTACGCCTGCCCCCTTTCGGAAGGCCGGACAGCCCCGGCGTCCGTTTGCCCTTCGATAGGGCGCTCATCGCCAAAAGACCGACTGCCCCGGCAATCGCAAGCGTGGGAACGGGGTTGGCCTTGACCCAGCCAATGATCCCCGGGCCCGATGGTTTGGGTGTGTCCATTTCGTTTTCGTTTTTATTTTCGATTACCGGTGCCTCCATTGGGGCTTCCGTCCAGATATACTCCTCAGCAGGTAATGCCTGCCCGGAATTGGCTTTGTTGATTTGCAGGATAATCCCGTTTTCGTCCACCTGCACATTTTCCCCGATCAGCCCCACTTCTTTGAGGATGTTGATCGTCGCGATAATCAGCGGGGCTGCCGCCGTGATGGCTGCTGCCGTCAGCGGCTCGCCGAGTTGTCCGTTCAAGCCCCCTGCGCGACCTTTGAGGATCGCGTCTTTGAGCGACTCCGCTTTTCCTTGGAGCTTTTTCGCAAAGAGCGACTCCACTTTTGCAAGCGCACGGAGAGATTTTTCATAGTCCTGTTGCGTGATACCCTTTGCCGCTGCTGTTGCAGGGGAGGCATACGCCCATTTGAGTTTAGAGGCAATGCCCGATACGTCGAGTTTGAGTGCCAGCAAAAACCCGTTGCGGGCGGCAATACTCACCGGATTGTAGCGCAAAACCGCATTGCCCGCTGTTTGAAGTACCTTCTTTAGACCCTTTGGGGCAGGCTTTGGTGTCTGTGTTTGGACAGGTGCCGATGGTGTCGGTATTGACACTTCAATCGGAACTTTGGGCACCACCACCGGGGGCAGGGTCGTGTACAAAGGCACACTACTTGCCACTGCCATCGGTGAAACTTGTTTTGCCGAAGTAGCCGCCTCTTTAGCCGCCTTTTTCACATTCTTGAAAAACGAGCGCTTTACCTTGCCCAATTCTCCGTCCAGGCTGTAGGACGGTAGCGAAACCGCATCCATGGCAGCCTCATTGCGTTCCAATATCTCCAGTGCCGCATCTCTTTTATCCGTATAAAAGTATTGGATGGCATAGTTGAGCATCTGCAAAAGCGGCCTTTCCTCTTCGGCGGGAAGTTGTCCCGGGCGGCGAAGCAGCGACTCCCTCGTGGCGAGCAGGTGCGCATAGATCTCCTCCAGCGAGGTTGCGCCGTCCTCAGTACCACTCAAAAGTGCAACGTTGATGCCGCTGATGTCCATCGGAAAGTCCATTTTTGCTGTGTACGGTTTTTCATAGTCAAAGCGCGAGAGTACCCCGTCGATCACATAGTGCCCGCCACCGCTTTTCGGGACAACCACATACACGTGCTGCCAGTAGGCCGCAGAATAGCGCGTCACCCGGAAGCTGTGCGGGATTTTCAAGTTCGTAAGCACCGAGCTAACCAGGATGCTCATGCAGTCGCAGTCGGCACCACTTTTGCGGTC
Source organism: Saprospiraceae bacterium (assembly GCA_049315745.1). Taxonomy (GTDB): domain Bacteria; phylum Bacteroidota; class Bacteroidia; order Chitinophagales; family Saprospiraceae; genus JADJPL01. The sequence continues at coordinate 16,463 of JBMOJO010000049.1, forward strand.
TTGCCAGGTACGTGCAGGCCTGCGCAGTTGCTCCAGTCCTGGACGGTCAAGGCGGTACTGGATATGGCGATAGACAAAAGTCCATATCGCCCGGCAAGTCGCCTCTAAGCCTGGCTTTTGAAGCACAGGCGCAAGTTTCGCCGTATCCCCCAGGTAGGTATGTACCACCTGCTCCATCGCGCCGAGCGTATCCTTGACCTCCCCATCGCGGATGATGACCTTATCGCGACCGTCCGCTTTTGGAAAGTAGCGATCGTACTCCGTTCCCGGAAGGATCGCCCTGCGTCCGTCGCTGACAGGCGTCTCCAGGCTTTCAAAGCGCATGGTCAAAGCAGTTTGACCTTTGGGGATTCGTAATACAGCCCCCCGGCGTAGGTCGAAAAGTGCATATCCAGCGGGATGCCGATTGCCTTTGCGATATTGCCCGCCTTATCGCCCTCTGCCTTTGCAGCGGCGATAATCTGTGGAACGCGCCCCATAATCCCCACAATGAACGGGGCAAGGACGCTCCAAGGCAAAGCCATTTCAAAAGTCTGCAACACCGTCTCCGAAAGCGGTGCAATCGTGAGTCGTTCCGAGCTTCCCCGCGACTGCGTCACTACCGAGCCTCGGCTCGAAAGCGTCACCACGGGTTGCGTAATGGTAAGCCGATCGTTGGTCGGGTTATTGACCACCGCCTCGGTGCGAAAAACGATCCCGCCAAAATCCGCCTTGTGGATGCGCGGGTTGAGCAAACGCACCGTCATCAAATCGGCCACGTTTTTCATCTGCACCAGCCGAATGGCCGCATACATCGCTGCCGCTGCTATCCCGTATTGCAAAAGGCGGTTCATCTCGGGTCATTTCCCTTGTCACTGCCTCCCCTGGAGGTCAGATAATCCATCCCATACTTGACCAAATAGCCCACCATCGCCGACAAAGCGGCATAAGTGGCCACGCTGCCAAGGCCGGAAAGGGAAATCCCCCACAGCACGGCCTTCTGGCTGATTGCCTTACCCAGGCCTCCGATCAGCCCGAAAATTGTTGTAAAAATTGCGGTATGGTTCGATTGCGACATAGTCCGTTTTGCTTATGTCACAAAGATGCAGGAGGGGAATTTGGGGAAAAGGTCAGTGTCGGTTAATGCAGATCAAAATCGGTTAATGCGGGTTAGTGTCGGTTAATGTCGCTCAATGCGGGTCAATGTCGGTTAATGTCACTCAATGTCGGTTAATGCGGGTCAATGTCGCTCAAAATCGGTTAATGCCGGTCAATGTCGGTTAATGTCGCTCAATGCAGATCAAAATCGGTTAATGCGGGTCAAGGAAGAGAGATCGAGCAAAATTTGGATGGAAGTGGGAACAAAAAAGGCCAGAGCCTAAAATGAGGTGATTTTTGAGCGTCACTTTTACAAAACTTATAACAAATTCAAAATCAGAATTTAATAATTTAACAATTGTTTTTATCCCCTAATTTTCCCCTATTTCCCCTAATCGAGTGCTAATATTTCGTTTAAAATTTTTAAAATATTTAATATATATATTTTTTTACAAAAAAAATTATGGAAACATCGAAACCTAACAGTGAGTATTTTAAAGGCAAATTAGAAATCAAGTATGGTAATCATCCTAATGTTGGTCAGAGTGAAATTGACAGAACTTCAAAAACTCTAAGTTCATTAGATGAAAAGCTTGATGGCTTGATGTTTAGTTTCAATCAAAATTATGTTTTGATTGAGAAGCTCAATCCTGAATCAGGAGAACCCGATTTAAAAATTTGTACCATTGATTTTACAAACCAAAGGCCAAGAATATTTTATAACATGAATACAGATCAATTTGAGGATTTCGATGAATTTGGCCGTATGGGAATTTTCAATTATGCGAATTTTGGGGGCGGAGCAACCGCAAAACCATTTTATATTTTCGAGGATTTCAGATTAAATCGAAATGAATGGGCCGGATATGAATTTTTTGTAAACATAGTTATTGCAGTGCACGATTTTTTGGTGAGATTATTTTGGAGATAAAAAACCTAATCCTTGCTTGAAAACCTAAAAAAAAAGGCATTGCCGCAAAAGACAATGCCTTCAAAACAAAACTAAACCCCAGTAAATTTTTGACCTTTGCCATGCAAAAGTCTGTTAGTACTTGATATTGAGACTGATATTTAGCAGTTTATGCACTAATCAATGACCCTGAACTAAGCCCGCCCACAAAATTGATTACTTGAAAAAGGGAGACCCGGGGTTCAAATAATCAGCGCTCAGGTAAAATGGAGATCAAAGTAATGCGTGCAAGTAATTTGCGGTATCTTTCAGCCCGTTCCTCCTTAATGCATCCAATATTTGGTATTCATCTAAGTCAGGATTTCTTCTATTCATAACCAGCCTTCTAAATGCTTGGATTGCTATTTGGGGGTTCAAATCAATAAGATCTGTCAAAAAATCGTCAACATTTTTTGCAGAGATTCCATAAGGTTCAAGAACTTCATCTGGAAAGTCTTTAAGATTATTCGTTACAATAACATTTGCGTTTGCCTTTATTGCTGCTGCTAAAACATGGCGATCTTTTGAATCAGGTAAACTTAGAAATGTAATTAGAGCCTCATAATCACTGACTAAGGCATCCGGGAAGGCCTTATTCGCTTTTTCAACTCTTTTGATAATCTCCACCTCTGGTACCCCTTTTCGAGCCATTATATCTTTCCACTCATCAAAAATGTGGGCGCTCCATTTAGGAGTGTAAAGTTCAAAATGCGCAAACCAAAAAAGCATATCCCTTATTTCAATTGGATATATGACGTTTGTGTCCAGAACACAGGTAAATTTTACGCTATGAATCATACAAGCCAATTTCTTCGTCACCTTGCATAATTTCAACCAGGAGCGCTTCCCGTTCTTCGCTTTTCCTTTTTTTGTATCCTACACAATCTTCAAATTTGACCCTTCGGTGTTTCCCTACCTTGGTAAAAGGGATTTCACCTTCTTCAAGCAGCTTGACAAGGTGAGGCCTTGAACAGCCTAAAAATTCTGCTGCTGCCTGGGTCGTCAACTCCGTAGCAATCGGGATAATAGAAATGGGATTTCCCTTACTTGTAGCCTCCAAAATCTTAGCCAGGAGTTTTAGAGCATGCAAGGGAATTTTGATCTTTTCCTTAGTTTCCTCAATTTCAATCTCAATGGTACTTGAGTGTAACTGAGCAAGCGTAGCACTAAGGGCATGGTATGACTCCATCGCCGCTTTTTGCTCCTGCTTTGTTGGTCGTTTAATTTCTTCCAGATGGTTCATTTGGCATGGTTTTCTTTTTACCTCATAAATATAAACGAAATAAACGAAAAACAAGTTGGCAAAAAGAAATTTTATTTATACTTTAGTGCAATAGGTTTTGTGCAAAAAGATGAAACCTTGGAGTAATTAG
>JBMOJO010000290.1:0-4490 GCA_049315745.1 Saprospiraceae bacterium
AACCCCAACAAAATTTGGCGCGAAGCGCCAAGAGAGGACGTTTTTCTCATTGTCTATACTTCAGAATGGACAACCAAAGGTAATATTTTTATCAGTGGGCTTTCCAGCGGGTTTGCACTTCCATTTGAAATTTGTATCATTGCAAGACAGCCGCGATTCAACGCGGGGTACCAAATCGTATGATGCAACGCAGGAAGTTTCTTTATGTCAGCAGCGCTGTCGCAGCCGCGGGGGTTCTTCGCCCGGGATCTCTTTTGGGCGCTACGGGCCCGCAGTTCGTCTCCCAACGCCCCGCGCCCGGGGAGCGAAAATTTGCCAGCGAAGCGCTCGAGCGGCAGATTGCAAGGATAAAAAAGGATATTCCGGATCCTGAATTGGCCTGGATGTTCGAAAATTGCTACCCCAACACCCTGGATACGACGGTTGACCACGGCGAGGTGGACGGCAAACCCGACACTTTTGTCATCACCGGGGATATTGACGCGATGTGGCTGCGCGATTCCTGCGCCCAGGTTTGGCCTTATCTGCCCCTGATGCGGGAGGACGAGCCCCTGCGCCGTCTGGTGCAGGGACTCGTCAACCGCCAGGTGAAGTGCGTGCTGCTCGACCCCTACGCCAATTCTTTTTATAAGGACGGCTCCCGGGAATCGGAATGGAAGGACGACCGGCCGGTCCTCCTTCCGGGGGTACATGAAAAGAAATGGGAAATTGACTCGCTTTGCTATGTCGTCCGTTTAGCCCATGGGTACTGGGAAGTGACCGGCGATACCACCATTTTTGATACAACCTGGGACCAGGCCATGCGCCTGATCGTAGAGACTTTCCGTACCGAGCAGCGCAAAAACGGGGAAAGCCCCTACTACTTTACCCGCATGACAACCTGGATGATAGACGCGCCGCCATTTAGCGGCAAAGGCCACCTCATCCGTCCGGTAGGGCTGATCGCTTCGATGTTCCGTCCTTCCGATGATTCAACCGTCTTTCCCTTCCTCGTCCCTTCCAACCTTTTCGCAGTCCAATCGCTGCGGCAATTGGCAGAAATTTATGGCCAGGTCCTCCGCGACTCCGTTTTTGCGGCTGCCTGCACGGCCTTCGCGGATGAAGTCCAGGCGGCAATCGAACAATACGCCGTCATCAAGCACCTCAACTTCGGAAAGATTTATGCCTATGAGGTGGATGGGTACGGCAATGCCCTTTTCCAGGACGACGCCAACGTGCCGAGCCTGATGTCGCTTGCCTATCTCGGCGTGCACACGCCCGCGGACCCCATTTACCAGCGCACCCGGCGCTTCCTCCTGAGCGATAACAACCCGTATTTTTTCAGGGGAAAAGCCGCCGAAGGCCAAGCCAGCCCGCATAGCGGACGCCGCAGGATATGGCCGATGGGGATTATCCTGCGCGCCATGACCAGCACGGACGATGCCGAAATCCTGCAGTGCCTGCGTATGCTCAAACGAACACACGCCAATACCGGCTTCATGCACGAAGCTTTCGATATGGACGACCCTGCAGATTTCACCCGCAAGTGGTTCGCATGGGCCAATACCCTCTTCGGCGAACTGATCGTGAAGCTCCACAAGGAAAAACCGGTGCTTTTAGCCAGGGTATAAAGCAGCAGGCCGGGTTTCACCACTGGGCAACCCGGCGCCGATACCTAAGGCTTGAACGTGTGCCTTCCGACCCAGTGGTCCCGGGTCAGACAGTATTCAAAATTCGTCTTGGGCGCTTCCCCGAAGTAAGCAACCTCCAATTCGGCAACCTTCTCCGCGCCCAGGCGGGTAATGGCGATCTGCGACCTTAGGTTTGAAGCGCCGATATGAAACCGGATTTTGGAAACATACTGGAACAAATAGTCGAACAGGAGCGCCTTGGTCGCGGGGTTGAACCCCTTGCCCCAGTAGCGGGTGGCGAAAAAAGTATAGCCGATCATGATGCTGTCTTCCAGAGGATCATATCCATATATGCGGGTACTCCCGGCAAGATCTCCCGAGGACTTGTCCACGATCCGGAACGCCCCTGCACTTTGCATGGCCCCCTCAAAGAACACCTCGAAGACCGGTCTTTGCCAGCGGTCCGGGTTAGGGTGCTGTGCCCAGACGGCGGGATCTGAAGCTGCGGCATAAAGCGCTTCAAAGTCTTCCCGACGAAGCGGGTAAAGCGCTGCGCGATCGTCCTCGAGGATGGGCTGGATACTAAACGGCAAATCCATAGGCCATAAAAATTATTGGTGGGTGAAACGGTTTACATTTTTTTCCCTTTTCTCAGGGAGTTGAGCATTTCTTCCGCCTGCTGCCGATTGGAAATATCGAGGGTAATCGTGCGGATTTCCGCCGGCGAATTGCCCTTCTTTCCGTTCATCTTTGTGTTGTCCAGGTCTTTCATCCGTACTTGTTCAATTTCTTCCTGGATGATAACCTGATCGGCGGTGTAGTTTACGGCATTGCGGAGGTTTTTCACCTCTCCCACGAAGTCTCCGTTGCTCAAAATACGGACCGTGGTGCGCGACTTTGCCTTCCCCGGGCTCCCACCGACGCGGATTTCGACGTTCATGTTAATGGTCTGTGTTTCTCCGGCTTTGCCCGGTGTTCCGCTCATGGTGATGGTCCGGGAATCCTTTGGGGCGTTATTTCCTGAAGGATTTCCTTTTTTGGTCGTGATTTCAACCACGCCGTTTTTGCCCTGCTCCCCATAAAGGGCAGTGGCGCCCGGCCCTTTCAGCACGTTAATAGACTGGATATCTTCAGGCTTGACTAATTCCAGTGCTTCCTGAGAAGGCCTATTTTGTATCACGCCGTCAATTACGAAGAGGGCCTCCGTCATTGTATTCCGTGGCGTTGAAGCAGATTCGAACTGGATCGTATCCATTTTCAAGCGCTGCCCGTTGAGGGTGTCCTTGTTGAGCGGATGGCCTACTACCACTATGACCTTTTCCTTTTTAGGCAGGGTATCTGCGGGAGCAGTGTTCTCTGTATCTTTCAAGACCGGAGGCACAGAAGTTTGTGGCATGCTTGAAATGGAAACCTCGCGCGCTTCGATTAGCGCCATTTGCTGTTCAAGGGTAGCTATGGGCGAAGACTTGGCGATTTGTACCGAGAAAAACAGGAATAAGGCCATAACGAGTGGCAGGCTCAGGCTGTGGGCGGCGAGGCGCCAGGAAGCGGAGGGCCGGCGGGCAAGCATACGGAGCCGCGTGCTGATTTGTGCGGCAAAAGTATTGTACAACATGTCAGATTGATTTAAAGGTTGAGCAATGAGGAGTCGCGCATAGGCATAAGCGCCATGATCTTGCTGGCGTACGACAGCGGCATCGGCAATAAACTCGTGTGTAACACGGAGTCGGTTGCGGAACCGGTAGATGAGCGGGTTATACCAATGGAGGGCAACCCAGCACTCCATCAGCAGCACATCCAGGGTATGCCGCTGCCTGACGTGGACCAATTCGTGTTGCAAGATCATCTCGGGCAGTGCCTGAACGGACGGAGAAAAAATGTAGTGAAAAAAAGAAGCAGGTTCCTGAAATTCTTCATGCAGGACCAGGGTGCAGTCGCCGCGTTCGCGCCGTGTACCGTTTCGGATGAGGCTTATAACGCGGTAGCTGCGCAGAAAAAGGCGGAGGAGTGCGATGAGCACGCCGGATAAGTAGGCAGCCAATACCATTTCGCCAAGGCGGGGTCCGGTCTGTGGGGAAGGAAGTACATTCCCGGCCTGCCACTGCTGCAGCAGCAGAAGGAGTTCCGGATCAATAGTCCCTGGAGCTACCACTTCCGGAGCAACTACGATCCGGAGGTGCGGAATCACAAAGGCGAGGGCCGGTGCGAGGAGCAGATAAAGCCGATTGACCTGCCAGAAGGTTTCTTTTCCATACCACCATTCGTAGAGCAGGTAGAAAAGGGATAGGGAGAGAAACGCTGCCGAGAGCGAAAATAGGCCGGGTTGCTGCAATACAAGCATAGCTTATCCTTTTTTGCGTTTGATTTCCTCGAGGAGCCGGGCGATTTCTTCCTGGTCGGGTTGCTGTTCTTCTACAAAAAAAGATAACAACTGACGAGGAGAACCATCAAAATAGTCTTCCAGCAGGTGTCGGAACGAGGCTTTGAGGTAGTCTTCCTTTCGCACCAGGGGAAAATACCGGTACGTTTTCCCAAAGGATTCATAACCCAGCCAGCCTTCTGCTTCCAGCTTTCGGACAATGGAAGATACGGTGGTGACCGGAGGCTTCGGCTCCTCCAGCGCATCGAGGATATCTTTGACGAATGCCCGCTCCATCCGCCAAATGATCTGCATGATCTGCTCTTCTTTTTCGCTTAACTTCTTCATGCCACAAATATAAAACGAATTTTTCGTTTTGTGACGAAAAATTCGTTTTATAGCTAAGATTAAGTTAAAATGTTCTTTTTGCAGGGAATGCGGGGAATTGTTCGCCGCCTGGAGCGGCGGAATTTTCTGCTTAGCGGCACCTTGTTTTAACGATTCCGCGAAGCAAAATCGTT
>JBMOJO010000291.1:0-4486 GCA_049315745.1 Saprospiraceae bacterium
CCCGCGTCTCTCAAAATATAATTCGGCGCGAAGTGCCGTAAAAAACCTTTTTACACAACCCCAAAGGACTTTTTACACAAGCGCTGCTATTTATTTTCCTTCAATTTTTCCCATTCCTGAACGTTAGGGCATCCTGCGAACATCGCGTCCACCTGGATAAACGTCTTTTGGATTGTTTGCTCGATCCAGTTGTTGAGAAATTCGTTGCGTTTAGATTCGATTGCGGCTTCCTGTATCTTTGAATAGTCTTGTCTAAGGTTGGCCTGGTGGGGCTTAGTGCGCGATTGAAGCAGGACGATACGCAGATAGGGGTCACCGCCCCGGTCGGAGAATTCGATTGGTGCGGATATGCCGCCCACTTTCATCGTATCAATTGCAAAATAAATATCGGGGTCAAGGTCACCGACTTCGAAGAGCGTATTGCCGGTTGCGGGGTTTACCATCCGGCCATCGTTGTGATAGCTTTGCTGGCTTTTATCCGAGAATTTTTTTACCGCATAGGAGAAGCTTACAGAATCTTTGAGGACGAGCATCCGGATGGAATCCACGAATTTTCTGGAAGTTTCTACATCGTTGTCCGAAACGCGGGGGCGCATGAGGATATGGCGAACGTGGATATTGCTGCCCCGCCGCCCCAGCATTTGAATCACATGGAAGCCGAATTCGGTCTCCGTGACCGGTGAGACTTCATCCTGATCGAGCTTATATGCCGCAGCTTCGAATTCCTGTACGTACTTGCCCCGTTTTGCCCAGCCGAGGTCGCCCCCTGTCCTTGCGGAGCCATCATCGGAGAATTTCTGGGCCAGCGCCGCGAAGTCTTCCTTTCCCTCTACAATCCGTGTACGGATACCTTCGAGTTTTTCGATGCAGCGTTGTCTCTCTGCTTCGTTCGCTTTAGGTTTCACTACGATTTCTGCAACCTCGACATCCGAATTAAAATCCGGCAGGCTATCGCGGGGGATCTTTTCGAAGAATGCCTTGACCTCCGAAGGGGTCACGGTGATATCGGCCATGACCTGGCCGCGCATACGTTCAGTGAGGAGCTGGTCTTTCAGGTCGGCGCGGAGCTGGTCTTTAACCTCGCCGACCGTTTGACCATAATAAGCCTCAAATTGGGAGATATCGTTGTTCATATACCCCAGGATGCGTTCTATCCTGGCATTGAGCTGGGTTTCCACTTCTGCGTCTTTCACCTCGACGCTATCCAGTTTCGCCTGGTTCAGCAATAATTTTCCGGCCATTACTTGCTCCAGAACGCTGCACCGGGCATCCGGGGGCAGGGCCGCCCCTGCCCGCTGGGATTTCAGCATTGCCATTTGCTCTTCCACCTCGGAAAGGAGGACGTATTCTTTTCCGACCAGCGCCACGACGCGGTCTATTATTTTCCGCTGCCCATAAAGCGACAAGGCCGGGATCAGGACGGGGATCAGGAGGAGTATCCTTATCCTGTTGTTCGAGAAGTATGTAGAACGGATCATGCTTTTGAGTTAAATCACGATGAAACGCGGGGCAGGCCCTTCGGCGGCCGGACATTCCGGAAGTAGCGTACGGATAAACCCCGGATAAAGACAACCGGGGAAATCTATGGGTTGTGTTCAGTCCGTAAAAAACTGAATATCTTTTTTGCGGAGCGCCAACTGATAGAGATCTTCCCGTTTTTGCTCCAATAGCTTGATTTTGCGCTGGTGCAGGATATATTTCCTTGCCTGTTCTTCGATGAACTCCAAAGGTGCAATTTCGCGGCTATTTTTCAGTTCGATCAGGCGGAAATAATATTTAAAATCCTCATCGCTCAAAGTAAACTCACGCCGGGAGCTGACATTTTCCATGGTCAGTGTACCGGATGGAAACTGTGAGGCGATATCGTCAATCTTACTCCAGGTAGCTTCCTTGAGGTTAAAGGCTGGGGAATATCGCTTGCAGTACCGCTCCATACGCTCGAGGTTACGATCGTTCGTTGCGGCCCACCAGCGGTTGAGGCTGTCCTTACTGGGTGCGTCGAGCGGCAATTTAACAAAAAAACAGCGCAAGATGGACGTCTCCAGTTGGTATTGCTCTTTATTGCGCTCATAAAAAACATTGAGTTCCTCCTGGGTGACCGTAGAGTCCAGCAATTGTTCGATAAGGACCTGCTCGTAGTTATTCTTGATCAAAGAAGCACGGTAATCGCGCACCAGTTTATCCACGTTCATATCCTTGGGCAGGCTGCGTTCTGCCTCGGAAAGGAGGAGGGTCTCACGAATCCACCTCTGTGTGAAAGCATTAATAATCAGCACACTGTCGCCGCGCGTTGTACCTTCCGGGAACATTCCCTCCAGTGCGGACAAGCGGAGCTCTTTGTTATATACTTTAGCGAGCAGCCGGTCGTCCTGCGGATCGTTGTCTTTCTGGCTACAGGATAGGCAGCAAGACAGCACGATCGGGACCAGCAAGGCGTTCCAGGTGGGCAATTTCATTTTGGACGGATCATCTTTTCAAAAACATTCTGATCAACCTTTACCGGGTACTTTGCGCGGAGAGATTCCACCCATTCCTGCTCGAGGTAGTCCTGGTAGTCTGCGACGATATAGCCGCGTGCTTCGGACAGTTTTTTTGGTTGGGCAGGTATAACGTTTTCGACTTTACAGAAGTAAAACTGCCCGCTTTCGCGGTCGGCTTTTATCGCGGTCACTTCACCGGCGGTCCATTGTCTGATTTCGAGGGCTTCCTGGCTTTTGTCGCGTTCAAGAAAGCTTTCTTCGGCGCGGGCGATGACATTTTTTTCTCCGGTATTGAAAGTTTCCAGCATCTGCGCTTTGGATTTTGTGGCGGCTGCATTGCGGACAGATTCGAGGACGCCCATATTGAACGCTTCCACGAAGTATTTGGTAACTTCTGCGCGTTCGTTCCATTGATATTTTCCAGGTATGGTCGCGAAGAAACGCTCCAGGCCTGCGCTATCCTGGGAGGCTTTGTCCCAGACTTCGATACGGGTAGCCTCGAAGAGCAGGATACCTTCCTGATATTCCCTCAGCAGGGCCTTGAAGTCGGGATAGCGGGCCTCGAGCTGTCCTTCTTCGAATTGCATGCAGGCGGACTCGACAAACTGCAGATAAAGGGTTTGCAAGGCCCCCCGGAAGGGCGTCTCGCTAAGCTGCATACGCTCGCGGGAAGCCCCCGCGAGAAAGGTATTGAATTCTTCCATAGTATAGCGGCGGCTGCTGAGCGAGAAAAGGACTTCCTTTTGCCCACCCGCGGGGGCCTTCCAGCGGAAAGTGTAGAAGGTATCGTTGAGGATTTTGGCCATCTTGTCCAGTAGTGCTGTGTTCTCTTTGAAGCCATTGGCTTTTTTGATCTGCTCGATCATCCCCTTGCGCGCAAGTTCAAACCGTCCATCCTGGCGGATTTGATTTTCGAACTGCAGGCGGGCGATCTCGAAAGGCGGAAACTCCTTCTTGCTGATGCGCTTGATGATATGCCATCCGATGCTGCTTTCTACCGGCCATGAAAAATCCCCATCCTGCCGGATCGCAAAAGCGGTATCTTCGAATGCTTGCTCATAGCGATTGATCCCGAAGAAGCCCAGATACCCTCCTTTCTCCAGGGTACGGCTATCCTGGGAGACTTCGCTGCAAAGGGTTTCAAAGCGTTTCCCATCGAGCAGTTGCTGATGGTGGCTGTAAATCTGTTGCTTTAATTTATCGGGGTCTCCTTCCCAGAGATCTTTTCGAAGCATGATATGCGCAATTTCGATTTCCCCCCGCGCAGGCCTGCGGGCGCCTACTTGCAGCAAATGATATCCGGCAGGGGAGCGGATGGGCTCACTTACTTTGAGGAGGGGAAGGGTGTACGCGGCGTTTTCAAGTCCATAAAAGCCATTGGGGAAAAGGACATTGAGAAATCCGATTTTTCCGCCATTCGGAGCGGTGGATTTATCTTCCGAAACAGTCCGCGCCAGGCTGGCAAAATCTTCTGCCCCGGAGTCGAGTTGTTTTTTTGCTGCAAGGGCTTTGCGGTAGGCTGCGAGGGTATCTGCGGGGGATGCCTCCGGGGAAAGCGCAAAAAAGATATGGTGTACTTCGACATCCTGGGCGGAACGTTCGTAAACCTCCCGCACGAGGCGGTCGGTCACCTCGCGGTTGATCAGATAAGAGTCGGAAAGCTGCCGACGGTAGCTCTGGAGTTCTTCCCGGAGCGAAGGGATGGTATCGAGCTTCATGGCCTTGGCCCGCTCTACCTTAAGCTTGAAGCGGATATACAAATCGAGGTACTCCTGCAGGGACGCCCTCGAAAAATCCGCGTTCTTACCATTGGTTTTGGTATAAATGTATTCAAATTCCGAAACATGGACGTTGGTGCCACCGCAGGTAAACAATACCGGGTCCTCCTTCTGGGCCTGTGCTACAAATCCGGCGAGCAGCAAAGTAAGCGACAAAAAGAACCTGTTCATAATGAATGTTGCTTTATGCGAAGTTTATTTATACCTGAATTCAAGTCCAATAGACTT
>JBMOJO010000292.1:0-4479 GCA_049315745.1 Saprospiraceae bacterium
TCTGGAATCCAAAAGCAAACAGTTTTGGGTATGCTTCCCGCTATTTTAAGGTAAGTCGAAAAACAAAGATCAAAATACCGGAAGCTTGTACGGCATTGAATGTTCAATATGTGAATACGATTGCCATGTTCAGAAAGTTGAGCGAAACGTTTTAGCCCCTACCCATGCGATGTGCAGGGCTGGGTTCCGAAAACGCCCCACTCCATTTTCCCACCCCATATCGCAAACCCTTCTTATCTTTACCCCTGTTTCAGGAGCTGGCCGGGAAAGACGATGGGTACAAAATTAACCGGCCATGGCCCCCACGGACAGACAAACCGCTTGGAACCATGAAGAAGCCACCGGCAGAAGGGATCGATCGCCATACCACCGCAGCCTTGCACCAGATGAACCCATGGTGGAAAGGGAATGCCATGGAGCAGTTGCCGCAAACGAGGAGAAACCTGGTCCGGCAAATCGAAAAACGGTTCGAGTATGGATTGGCCCCGATCACCGTGGTGAGAGGCTCCCGGCAGATCGGAAAGACAACCGCCTGCCTGCACGTTATCTCCGACTTGTTGCAAAAAGGGATATCCCCTAAAAATATCCTGCGCATCCAATTCGACGACATAGAGTCTTTCCGAATAGGTAAAGATCCCGTGCTCGCCCTAGTAAACTGGTACCAGGAGAACGTTTTGAACGATACGTTAAACAACGTCGCGGCACAGGGCACCCTTTGCTATTTGTTTTTTGACGAAATACAAAACTTAGACGATTGGAGCACGCAGTTAAAATTTCTGGTGGATCATAATACGGTGACGGCCGTGGTCACCGGAAGCTCTGCGTTGCGCATTGAACTGGGCAGGGATAGCCTCGCCGGTAGGATCAACACCATAGAAGTCGGCACCCTGTCGCTCACAGAAATCGGCCGTATCCGGAACCTGCCCACACCGGAACCCTTTTTGCCCGACAACGGGGTAGCCCAGCTAAAGCAGAGGGCGTTCTGGGAGGATCTGTTGGCCTATAGCCGCGCCCACCAGGATTTTATAGACGAGGTGTTTGAGGCTTTCTCCGAACGCGGTGCCTATCCGATTGCGCACCTGAGGGCGGGCGCACCTTGGGAGCTGGTTGCAGACCAATTGAATGAAACGGTCATCAAACGCGTGATCCAACACGATCTAAGGCTGGGTGAAAAAGGCAGAAAAAGAGACCCCCAGCTGTTGGAAGAATTGTTCCGCCTGTGTTGCCGGTATGCCGGGCAATCCCCCAGCATCACCAAGCTCACACAGGAAATCCAAGCGGTCCTGAGTGCCAATATCGGCCCACTGCGGGTTAGGACCTATTTAAAATTTTTGAGCGATACCCTCCTGATCCGCCTGGTCCAGCCCTTAGAGATACGGCTAAAGAAGAAAAAAAACGACCCCAAAATCTGCCTGGCAGACCATGGCCTGCGTTCGAGCTGGCTCCAGGAGCACATCCCGCTGGTGTTTGAAAGCGATGATGCCAACCAGGACCTTTCCACCCTGGCAGGTTTTTTGGCCGAAAGCATCGTAGGGGCTATGTTCACCAGCATCGGAGGGCTCGATTTGTCCCATTTGCCCGCAAAAAACAAAGAACCGGAAGTGGATTTTGTGCTTTCCATTGGCGACCAGAGGATTCCCATCGAAGTCAAATACCGCAACAGCATCAAACGGGAGCACTACACGGGCTTGCAGGACTTTATTGCAAAACCCATCAACCGGGCACCGTTCGGTATATTAATCACCAAGAACGAATCGGTCAGCATGGACGAACGAATCATCGCTATCCCGCTTAAAAACCTACTGATCCTGAGATAATACCCGCCTGGTAGGCAGGTTTCAGGGGCGTAGTGCGGGGGTGGGGCGAATAATGATTCGCCCCTACATGGCATGGGCAAAAAACGCCATCCCATCGGGAAATTTCATTTCGGTTGAGGTGCCGTAGAGACGCGATGTTCGCGTCTCCGTTGCCCCGACGGAAATATTGGGGCAATGCCGGGTGGATACCATCGCCGCCCGATATTTTTACCGCCCCAAGACCTAAGCAGCGTATAAATCGCTACATTTGCACAAGTGCGGGGGAAGGCATGGATGTTTTTTGTTCACCTCAATACCTCGCTTTCTGCGCGCTTTTTTTTGGCAATGCCCGGTAGTACGCAGAATCATACAATAACCATTAGATGCTACAAAAAAACCTACACCAAATCTGGGACCAGCTGCGGGCAAAAAAAGGCAGTTTGACCGACTTCTTGGAAAACGTGACCATAAAAAACTTTCGTGGTATTACGGACCTATCGGTCAATTTCGACTTTCCCGTTACCGTGATTGCAGGGGCCAATGCAAGCGGCAAAACAACGGTGCTTTTTGCCAGCGCTTGTGCCTACAGGATTCCCGGGGTAAAAGACAGGGATAATTTCACCCCTGTAAAATTATTTCCCAACCTCAGTCTTCGGAAAGATCCGGGATTCTCCGATAAGCAGGGCAATGTAGAATTTGAGTTTTATTATATACACCAACGCCGCCGTACCAGTATGCGCTGGGCACGGGGTGCCTCCTGGTCAAAAAGCTTTATGGGGCAGCATGGCGGTGCGCAACCGCAGCGGATGGTGTATTTGCGGACATTGGCCAATCTCACCAGCCCGTCGGAAGTGCGGTCTGTATTGCAAATTGCCCAAAAAGAGTATCAGATCCATCCAATAACGTCGGATTTGATTTCTTTCGCGCAAAGAGTGCTTCCCCACCGATACGATGAACTGGTAGAGGTGCAGGCAAAAAATACCAACCTACTTTTTGCCAAACGCAGCGATGGGGGGAACAGCCAATATTCAGAGTTTCACATGTCGGCGGGGGAGCGGGCATTGTTGCGAATTTCAAAGGAAATCTCCCAGCTCAAAAACGCATTGATCCTCATAGACGAAGTGGAAGCCGGCTTGCATCCTTATACCCAACAGCAATTCATGCTGGAATTACAGCGGCTTGCCCTGAGAAACGACCTGCAAATTGTGGTCACTACCCATAGTCCGGTAATGCTGGAATGCGTACCGGTCGAGGGCAGGATTTTCCTGGAACGGACGGAAGACAACGTATGGGTCAAGCCTGCCTATCGGGACATCATTCAAAAAGCGTTTTATGGACAGTCTATTGAAAAACTATCGCTGTTATGTGAAGATGACATAGCAGAATATTTCCTTTTAGGGGTATTGGACGTCCTGAACCCGAAATTAGGGCTTATTCATAACGATATGGTAGTCGGACGGGATACAGGCAAGGAGCAATTTGCACAACATATAGAAGCTATAGGTAAATTCCAGCAATTAGAAAATTTCCTTTTTGTCTTGGATGGGGATGCAAAAAACCTGGAAGCAGACTTAATGGCCGCCGCGCGTCGCTTCGGAGGCAATGTCCAGCCTTTGTTTTTACCCGGTAGGGTACCTGAGGAGTGGGCGTGGAAGATTTTGCGCGATTACCACCAGGACTATGCCCCGGTATTGGGCATGCAGCCGTCGGATTTCTTGAAACAAATGGACGCTACCGATCAGATTTTTGACAATGCCGCAGATAAGCCGACCGCGATCATAAAAAATAAGTATTTCAGCTTTTGCGAAACGATCAAAACAGCGCACTTGGAGTTGATGCGGAAAATCGCAAAACGGGAATCGGAACGACAAACCGGAGCGATCAAAGTTTTTATGGACGATCTGGAAAGCCAAATTCGCCGCTGGCAAGCGCGAAAGTGAGGTTTGTATTGCCGACACGGCGACGGTCAACCGCGTACAGGCGCATTACCGGATAGCGATGGGGGTAAGGTGGTGTTTTCGTAGGGGCGTTTTGCAAACGTCCTGTTTGCCCAGTAATGGGCTGATGAAATGTGCCGGGGTATTGGGCGAATAATGATTCGCCCGTACACGCGAATAATGATTCGCCCCTACGTGGCATGGGCAAAAAACGCCATCCCATCGGGAAATTTCATTTCGGCGGGATGGGATACCGTAGAGACGCGATGCTCGCGTCTCCGTTGCCCCGACGGAAATATTGGGGCAATGCCGAAACGCGGTCCATCCCCGTTGGCCCGGATAAAATCCGTTATCCACGATTCAAAAAACATCATTCCCATCACATAGCCCACGGTTTCAACCGTGGGTTTTTGGGTTATTATCCCCGATTTAAAAAACATCATTCCCATCATATAGCCCACGGTTTCAACCGTGGGTTTTTGGGATATTATCCCCGATTCAAAAAACATCATTCCCATCATATAGCCCACGGTTTCAACCGTGGGTTATCGGGTTATCCCCGATTCAAAAAACATCATTCCCATCACATAGCCCACGGTTTCAACCGTGGGTTATTGGGTTATCCCCGATTCAAAAAATATCATTCCCATCACATAGCCCACGGTTTCAACCGTGGGTTTTTGGGATATCTACGATTTAAAAAACATCATTCCCATCACATAGCCCACGGTTTCAACCGTGGGTTA
>JBMOJO010000293.1:0-4475 GCA_049315745.1 Saprospiraceae bacterium
GCGCAGAGATGTATTGTTGACCGGCGCTGCATTGCGACATTGCGACTTTGCGTGAAATTTAATATGGTTAGTATTCTCGCAAAGACGCCAAGGCTCCCACCGTCTTTGTGTTCTTCGTGTTAAAAAAACTACAAAGGGCACAAGTAAAGTCGCCGTCTTTGTGTTCTTTGTGGTAAAAAACCACAAAGGGCACAAGGAAAGTCACATTCTTTGTGTTCTTGGTGGTTAAAAAACTACACATTCGAAGGCCACGACTTACCTAAAATAATCCGTAGGAGATTTTCCGAACCGCTTCTTCATGATAGCCGCAAAGTATTGGGTGGTTTTAAACCCCACCGCATAACAAACCTCCGATACCGTCTGAAAAGCCCGAGCTTCCAGCAGCAGGCGCGCTTTTTGCAAGCGGGCTTCGGTGAGGTATTGGTTGGGCGTAAGACCGGTGAAAGCTTTGATCTTATTTTGCAATGTCCGCTCCGAAATCGCCATTTTATCCGCCAGCGTCTGGACAGAAAGATGGGGATTGTTCAAATTCGCCTGCACCATCGTTTCTAGTTCGATCAACCACTTCTTGTCGAAACTTTGGATTGGGTCAGCAGATGCAGCTTGGGAAACTTCCCCTCCTGCCTCCAGGGGCATGGCACGGATCCTCCTGCGCGTTTCATAACGCTCGAGGAGGTTATTCAGCCTCGCGCTGAGTTCCTCCTCCATAAAGGGTTTGGTGAGGTAATCATCCACCCCAAGGCGAAGGGCAAGGAGCCTGTCAGGGGTCTCTACCCTTGCCGTGAGCAGGATAAACGGCAGGTCCTGGTACCGGTCTTTGACAGCCTGGAGGAGCTGAAAACCATCCATCCCCGGCATCATTACGTCGGAAAGGACCAGGTCAACCGGTGCAATTTCCAATTGGGAAAGGGCGCTGTTTCCATTATCGGCAAGGAGGAGGCGGTAGCTGGGGGCAAGGATGGAAACAAGATAGTCGAGCATGTCCTTGTCGTCCTCAACGACCAGGATCGTGCGCGGCTTCGCTTCCCGCCCTTCATCGGAAAACACTTCGGCTGCAGAGAAAGAAGGTGCCGGGAATGGCGCCTCTTCGTAATAACTGGCGCGTTCTTGCTGCAGGATTTTTGGGGGAAAGCGGAGGCTGGCCACGGTGCCCTGCCCAAGTGCACTTTCCATGGTCAGGTCGCCCCCAAACATACGGGCATATTCCCTGCTCAGCGACAAGCCGATGCCCGTGCCGCCCTGCAGGGAATTATCCCCGGATTTTGACTGGAAATACCGCTCAAATACAAAAGGCAAATCTGCCGGGTCAATCCCACGCCCCGTATCCATGACTTCGATGAGCAATTCTCCCTGGTCCATTCGGGCGGATAACGTGATCGTGCCCATCGCCGGGGTGAACTTGAGGGCATTGCCTATGAGGTTGTTGAGTATTTTTTCAAACTTTTTCTGGTCGAGGAGCAAGGTCAGTTCGTGATCACCATTATACTGTAGCCGAAGTCCGATCTTGCGATGTTCGGCATAAGGGGCAAAACCTGCGACGATCCGTCCCAGGAAAGGCTTTAGCGGAGTCGGTTTCTCTTCCAGGACGAGCTTGTTGGCCTCCATTTTGGAGAGGTCCAGGAGTTCTTCGACCAGGTTAAGGAGCTTGAGGGCATTGCGTTGTATGGCGCGGAGGTGGTCCTGGGTATTTTCGGCTGCCACCCGGCCATATAGCAGACGCTCTAGAGGGCCGAGGATGAGCGTGAGCGGGGTGCGGAGTTCGTGGGTAACATTGGTAAAAAACCGCGATTTCATCTGGTCCAACGTGCGGAGTTCCTGCGCTTGTTCGAAAATCGTCTGTTTGTCGCTTTGGATAATGGCCAGGTTTTCTTCGATCTGCTGCGTGCGTTGCTTTACTTCCTGTTCAAGGCGAAGATTGACTTTGTGGAGCCGCCGCGTGCGCATGTAGGAAATCAACAGGGAAAATGCTATGCCGACAACTACAGAAAGCAGTAAAAATGGCCATTTCAGGTAAAATGGACGAACGGCAATAACCGGAAAGACCTGTACCTTAGACCATCCGTTTCCAAGCCTGCTGTAACGCACTTGAAGCTCGCAGCGCCCGTAAGGTAGCTTGCTCAACCGGATGACAGGCTCCTCCTGATACACCCAGTTGTTTTGGAACCCCTTGATTTTCCATGCGTAGCGCCGTTTGTCGGGCGCATCGTAGTCTAGGGTAGATAGATGAATGTCGAGATAGGCATCGGAAGGGCGCAGGATGGGGACGTAGTTGGAACTCGCAAAGGTTGACCGGGTGAAATAAACCCCCTTTTTCAGGTCGAAGGTTCTTATTTCTGTGATGTGGAGTTTATCCTCTTTTGGGTTTATGGACTGGAAATCGTCCGGATGGAAGCGGGTAATGCCGTTGATACCGCCAAAAAACAGGGTCCCGTCCGCAGCCCGGCAATGGGAGGCATAGTTGAATTCATTGTCAGATATCCCGTCCTCCTTAAAATAAGTCCTTACCTGTGCATTGCGTGGGTCAAAACACATGAGCCCATGATCGCTCGAAAGCCAGAGGCGACCGCCGCCGTCGGGGTAAATGGCATGTATGTTATTGCTGGACAGGCTCTCCCGGGTGGTATATTTGCGCAATTTTTTGGTCATTGGCGACCAGCAAAGCAGTCCTGCGCCTTTGCTGGCGATCCAGAACAGTCCCTCCGGATCTTCGTACAGGTGCTCCAATTGGCTGTAGGGAAGGGTATTTCCGGGTTCCAGGGCACGCTGCAGGATCCTGAACCGGGCATCCAGTAGGTACAGACCGTTGGAGGTAAGGGCCCACAATCCGCTGCGGTTTTCATGTAAGGCAAAGATATTTCCCTTGCTGAACGGGGTGGGCAAAAACTTATTTGCCAGGGTGTCCAGCCTCCAGATGCCTTGCTGTGTACCGGCCAGGAGCTCGCCCCCCTTGGTCCCGTACAGCGTCAGGGCAACTTTTTGGGCACCGTCGAAGGGGAAGGCCCGCCAGCTTCCGTCTGGTTGAAATGCCAGGACAGGCTTTTCGTGGCTACCTACCCAAAAGGCCTGTTTGTGTTTAATGACCGTATAGGAAAATTCATTGTCTGGGTAAGGCCAGGGGCGATCGGTAGCATCGGACAGGCGGATTTGACGTGCTCCGTTGTAGTTCAAGGCATAGAGGATATCTTTTTCCACCAGAAGGCCACGCATGCTGTAAGGGGGTGGGGGGCCACAGAGGTAGGTTTTGAAGGGGAGCCGTGGCGTTAGGACAAAACGCGAAAGGCCATTGGTATTGGAGGCCCACAGGCTTCCATTGTGATCGAAGTAGAAGACGCTCATGGTACTGAAATCAGGAAAATTCCTGGTCAGGTTGAACAGCAGGGGGTTGTCGGGTGGGCCGAGGTAGCGCTCATCGGTTTTCGCGCTTGTCTCCCGCCTCAACGGTTCAAACATAAACCACTCCGGGCTTGTGATGATTTCGTTGCCCCAGTTCGTTTTGGGCGGATTGCGGAAATAGCGCACGGAGATGGTCTGCTTGTCGGGCACAAGTTGGTAGTAATGGTCTATGGTGCCCACGCCGGCTTTGCTGTAGGCGGCCCAGAAATTCAGGTCCTTGTCGAGCCAGTACCATCGAAGGAGATACCCTTTTTCGGTAAAACTGTCTAATTTGGCCGCAGATCGGTCAGCGAGGGCGATGGTGCCCCCCCGGCCGGGCAGCCAGTATAATCCTTTTGGGGCTGGCAACCATTTCTGATCCTGAGCTTCGGATTCAAAGGGCGCCATTTTTTTGTGCAACTTGCCGTCATAATAATATCCTTGCCGGTTGCTGCCAATCCATATTTTGCCGCCTTTGTTGAATAAATATAAATAATTTTTTTCTAACCTGAAATTAACTCGTTCGGGAAAACCGCTATAGGATTGCAGGTCCTGGACTTTGCCGGTTTTGGGGTTAAAGATTTCAACCCGGATGCTGTCATTTTCCTGCCTTACGACCCAAATATTCTGGTGCAGGTCTTCTTCAACCCGGATGATCCGTCCAGTCCTTAGGGATTCGTTGACGGCGTTTACCATCCGAAAGCGGATGCCGTCGAAGGTGAACAGTCCGGCATTGGCGGCAATCCACATCAGCCCCTTACTGTCTTGGAAAATATTCGAAATATTCCAGTCTGGTAGCCCCTCTTTTTGTGTCCATTGATAGCGGACGATCTCCAGATCGCTCCCCAGCCCCCCGGCTACGGTTTGCCCCGATGTCTTTTCCATGTTGCAGATGGAGAGGGCAATAAGGAATATGAGGCGGAAGAGTCCTTTCATTACATAGTTGTATTTTGATATT
Organism: Saprospiraceae bacterium; assembly: GCA_049315745.1. Taxonomy (GTDB): domain Bacteria; phylum Bacteroidota; class Bacteroidia; order Chitinophagales; family Saprospiraceae; genus JADJPL01. The sequence continues at coordinate 4,331 of JBMOJO010000293.1, forward strand.
TCTTTTGAGAGACACCTCATTTTCATGATTTCGCGAAGCGAAATCATGAAAATGAGGTGTCTCTCAAAATATAATTTGGTGCGAAGCGCCGTAAAAAGGTTTTTGCCGCCTTCGGCGGCAGAATATTCTTTTGAAACCGACGTGT
>JBMOJO010000050.1:0-19632 GCA_049315745.1 Saprospiraceae bacterium
AGAGGGTGAAAACCAGTAATAAGATGGACTTTTTCATTGTGAAAATTTTATTGAATAAAACGGTTTATAAAGAATCCTTTACAATGCCACAACGCAGCATCTCATCTCCGAAATACGGGTTGAGAACAGGCCGCTCGGCGCTTACCCAGTCCCCACCGCTATCATTGAAAGCCATGGGGCAATGCTGGACATAAAGGGTCCCCCCACCTGAACCCATGGCGCGGACACAGCGAATCATCCTTTCAGACAAATAAAGAAATTGCTGCCGTTGGGCCTCGACATACTTTGCCGCCGCTACCGCCCTGGCTGCGGCTTTGAGCGGCCCCACATAATTTTGCACGAACTGCCGGAGGGCCCAGGGTTGCTCCTGGTATTCGAGTCCGTTCAATGCTTCCAGAAGCATAACTGCACTCCGGCCAGCTGCCCCCCGGTCGGTAGCAACGAGGGCATCCTTCACTGCCAGATATTCCTGCACCACCCGTCCCCATTGCTTGTTAAACCGAGGGGCCATGAGCTGACGAAGATCCGGCCCGGATATTTCTTCCGCCATGGAAGCACTGACCAACCGGTGCATCATACTCGACTGGTTATTTAGCTGGGCGGCCGCATCAATCACAAAAGCCCCTTCCACGACCACATATTCGCCGGGTTCCAACCCGGAGCGCACCTGATAGCCATCGTCGGATGCCGCACCGAGTTCTACCTCGCGAAATTCAAAAGAGGGTACGGAGGCATCGGGCAGTTTGACATATACGACGGAGCGCTTGCCCGTCCACAGTACTGCTGTCCGGGGTATTATCAAGCCTTTCGGGTTTGGGCCGGAGCCCCCCTGCACTACGGCTTCTACCAGCATCTCGGGTTTAAAAATCCCCTGGCTATTTTGTAGGTCGGCGCGTACGGCCACCGTCCGGGAAGCTGCGTTCAACAGGGGATCAATAAAAGTGACTGTTGCCGGAAAAACCCTGCCTGGGGCCGCGGGCGTTGTTATCTCCACCCTTGTGCCGATGCGGACTTCGGGCAGATCAGCTTCATACGCTTCCAGGACTGCCCAGACTTTTTGCAGGTCCATCAACTCCAATACCGGCATTCCCTCTTCGACATAATCGCCGACGGTAACGTTCCTGGCGGTAACGTATCCGGATCGGTCGGCACGCAAAAGGCTTTCGCGCTGGATTTTTCCATTGCCCTCGACTTCCCGGATAAAATCCTCGGGTAATTTCCATGCCCGGATCTTGTTCCTGGCAGCCTCTGCCAGTTCGGAACGCGGGCCCTGAAGCCTGATGGCTTCCAGCAGCTCCCTTTGGGCGTTGACCAGGGCCGGGGAATAGATCTTTGCCAATGCCTGCCCCTGCTGAACTTTTTCGCCGGTGAACGTTACGAAAAGCGCCTCTATCCTACCCGGCAGATGGGCAGCCTGGATCGCTGCCCGGCGTTCGTCCGCCTTTATTTTTCCACTCAAACGCAAAGAACGCCCGGACAAAGGCGCAACACCTACCCGCATCGTCTGGATATTGGAAAGCTGGACCGCTTCGGGGGTCATCGTGAAGACCCGTTCTCCCTGAGCGGCGCCCGTTTCCACCGGTGTAAGGTCCATCTCGCACAACGGGCATATCCCGGGTTCAGGCTGCCGGATCTGTGGGTGCATCGCACAGGTATATTCTGCCTGTGCAGCGGCGAGCGCCCCCTCTGCCGGTGCATTTACCTTCCCTTTGGCCGGTCTGGAGATCAGATGTCCTGTTATAATGCCGGCTACGATTGCCGGAACTAAATAAATGATGTGCACTTTTCTCCCTGTCATATTGATTGAATTTGCATACGCCTCATAATAAATTTATTGCGGGCAGACCGCCACCCGCTCAAAATGCGCTGACCCTGCGCAACAATACCCGTCCGCGGCCATTGCCATCAGTATATCCACCTTTCCAGGGCGGCCTGTGCGAGATGGCTTTTAGCGATTGCCCGGGCTTCCTGCAATCTTGCCGAAAGTAGCTGTTCGTAAAGCCTCAGGATTTTATCGAGACCCGTCTGGTCAGTAGCCAGCGCTGTTTCTGCAAGCCGGATAGCCGATTCGATCAGCGGGATTTGCTCCCGGGCCGTTTGGTACTGAATACGGGCATCTTCCCACAGGGCATAAGCTTGTTCGAGGGAAGCCAGCACCGTATTTTCAGCTACCCTTTTTTGATCGTCGAGGGCAGACTGGCGGAGGCGCTCCTCTTCGTCCCTGGAGTAATAGGTTTGCCGGAAAATCGGAAGCCGGACGCCGACCCGGGGCATGAGCATATCCCTGCCGTCGGTTGCGTGTATCCCTTCTCCGGTATTCATCAGTACATAGTCCAGTCCTGTCTGGAGAGAGGGCCTGCCCTCCAGACGGTTGAGTGATTGCCTTTGTACAGAAGCCATTTTTTCATAAGCTATCGCCATTATGCCCGGATACCTGGCGGTGATACGCTCCGGGGCAAGGGTATCAGCAGGCATTAAAGCCATGCGGGCAGGCGGCGTTTCCTCTACAAAAACCGGCGTGTCTGCTGCCCGGTCCAGTATGCGGTTAATCGTGGCCTGCGGATTGCGCCGGGCATTCTGCGCCTGCCGCAGTTGTTGCTCCAAGTCGAGGATGCGCATTTTAACCTCCAGGACTTCGCCCAGGGTTCCCCTTCCGAGCTCGAGATTGGATTGCGCCAGGCGTTCCAGCCCCTTCAGCAAGTCGAGGCTTTGGGCGATCAGCGCTGCATCCTGCCCGAGCTCGAACAACTGCCAGTATGCAGCTTTAACCTGAAAACGCAATTCGAGGCGCTCGACCTCGACACCTTCCAGGGCCGTCTTTGCCTCTGCGGAGGCGAGTGCTGCCCTGCCCTTACGGATACCCTTCCAGGGAATGGGCTGCATCAGCCCAAACGTAGCCGAAGGCATGAACGACCTGTTGGGAAAAGGGAAGGCGATAAAATCCAGGCCAAATTCCGGCTCAGGCCATTGCAGGGCCTGTGTTTCCCGCTGCAGCAAAGCTTTATACCCGTAATACCCGGCGCGTAAAGCCGGATTCTCGTCCCCATTGACGGACTGTAACATGCTGTCCAGAGGCTGCGCGTGCGGGCAGATCAATCCCAAATGCAAGGCCAATATGGCCATCCATAACTTTTTTATCATATCTGTTGATTAATCCGTGTTTTTCGATGCCACCGGTACTCCTGCCAGATACAAAAGAGCACCGGCACGATAAATACCGAGATGATTTCGATCAGCAACCCCCCAAAAGCCGGGATTGCCATTGGCGCCATGATCTCGGACCCTTTTCCCCTTGCGGTCAGAATCGGCAGATAGCCGAGCAGCGTAGTGGCCGTCACCATCATGGCCGGCCGGATGCGGCGCTGGGCGCCTTCGAGTACTGCCCTGCGGATTTCCGGGATAGAATCGGGGGGCGAAGCTTTGAACCGCTCTTTCAGGAAAGTAGCCATAAGCACCCCATCGTCCGTTACGATTCCAAACAGGGCGAGAAAACCCACCCAAACGGCCACACTCAGGTTTACGGGCCGTACCTGAAACAAATCGCGCAGGTTTTCGCCAAAAAATGGTATGTCCAGAAACCAGGGCTGACCGTACAGCCAGATCAGGATGAACCCGCCGGCAAACGCCACCAATACCCCGCTAAAGACCATCCCGGAAATTAACAGCGAGCGAAACTCCAGGTATTGGACCAAAAAAATAATCAGTAAAGTAATCGGCAATAAAATAGCCAGACGCCTTGAGGCCCTGAGATGTTGTTCATAATTCCCTGCAAACCGGTAGCTGACGCCCGGTGGTACCGATAGTTGTCCGGAGGCGATCAACGCTCCGATATGTTCCCTGGCATTTTCCACAGCGTCCACCTCCGCAACGCCAGATGCTTTATCGAAGAGGACGTAGCCCGTCAGAAACCCATCTTCACTTCTGATCATCTGAGGCCCCTGAACGTAATGCACCGCCACAAGATCGCCCAGCGGAACCTGGCTCTCACCATTTCGGGAGGGTACGAATATCTGTTTCAGCGCCTCCGGGTCATTGCGCAGCTCGCGCGGATAACGCACCCGTACATTGTACCGTTCCCTACCCTCTACGGTTTGGGTAAGGGCAGCACCTCCGACGGCTGCCTGGATGTATTCCTGAACTTCCTGCACCGTCAGGCCATGACGGGCGATGGCTTTGCGGTCTATTGCGAGCTCGAGATAGGGTTTGCCCTCAATACGCTCCGCGAATACCGCCGCGCTTTTAACCCCCTCCACGTCGCGGAGGGCCTTCTCAAGTGCCAGTCCGAACGCCTCGATCGTAGCCAGGTCCCGCCCTTTGACTTTAATGCCCATCGGTGCCCGCATACCCGTCTGCAGCATCACCAGGCGGGTTTCGATTGGCTGGAGCTTAGGGGCAGAAGTAACTCCCGGCAATTGCGTAGCCTGGGCGATCTCCCGCCAGATATCTTCGGGGCTCCGGATATGCGGCCGCCATTGCCGGAAGTACTGCCCACCCGGATCGGGAACCAGGCCCCCCAGGCTGTCCCGCACATAGCCCCCTTCTGCGTCCGTCCTGAACCGCAGCCTCCTGCCCTCTTCGTCCGTAAGGTATTCCGACTTGTACAGGATCACATTTTCATACATATTGATTGGCGCGGGGTCCAGGGCGCTTTCTGCCCTGCCCAATTTACCTACTACCAGCTCTACTTCCGGAATAGCGCTTACCGCCATATCCAGCAGTCGCAGGTTGCGCACATTTTCCTGAATCCCCGAATGCGGCATTGCGGTCGGCATCAGCAGGAAAGAACCCTCGTCCAGGGAAGGCATAAACTCCCGGCCAACCTGACGAAAAATAACGTATCCGCAAACGATAATCCCGGCGGGAAGCAAGAGAAACAAAAATTTATACGCGAGTAAAACCCGGAGTACACGCTGATAAATACGCACGATAAAGAAGAGCAATCCCAGGATGCTTCCCAATAGGGCTGCGACAAACACGAAATTGACAGCGAGGGGCTGATCAACCCCAAGGGGCATCCACATCCGCGTTATGAGCAAGGCGATGATGGCGGCGAATACCAGGTTTTTTATGCGCTTGACCTTTTCCTGCCCGTCAGCCCCCCACCTCGGCGCCACTGCTGCCCCAGCAAGGCCGGTCAGCGCTAGGACCAACAATATCATACCGGCAAGGTGGCTGTTCTGTGCAAAAATCAACCAGCAGCCCCCGGACATCAACAGCACATTCCCCAGCAGCCTCCACAAACGACGCGGGCTGCGGATCGAAAATACCGTATGTGCCAACGCCGGAAGCGCAATAAGGGAAAGGAACATCGCTACCCCAAGCGCAAAAGTCTTGGTGAACGCCAACGGACGGAAAAGCTTCCCCTCGGCCCCCTCCAGGGCAAAAACAGGAAGAAAACTGATGATTGTTGTGATGACCGCCACTACAATCGCCGTACCAACTTCCAGCGATCCCTTGTAAACCGTAGTGTACAAATCTTCCCCCGCCGGACGGCGTTCCATCCGGTGGACGATACTCTCCGCCATGACGATGCCCACATCTACCATTGTACCAATTGCTATTGCGATACCGGCCAGGGCAACCACATTGGCATCTACTCCCGTATGCCGCATGACGATAAAAGTCAGCAAAACCCCTAAAGGCAGGAGGCCCGATACGGCCAGTGAAGCACGCAGGTTAAAAAGCAAGATGATGACCACGATCGTCGTCACCAGGATTTCCTGTGCGAGGTTGCTGTATAAAGTCCCGATCGTCTCTTTGATGAGTTGGGTGCGGTCGTAAAAAGGGACAATACTGACCCTGGAGACCGTCCCGTCTTCCAGGGTTTTGGAAGGAAGGCCGGACTGCAGCTCTGCGATTTTTGCTTTAACATTCCCGATTACCTCCAGCGGATTGGAGCCGTAGCGTGCCACGACTACTCCGCCTACGGCTTCCGCGCCGGACTTGTCGAGTGCGCCCCGCCTGTCGGCCGGGCCTAAATTCACTTTTGCGACATCCGCAATCCGGATCGGGATATTATTCTGTACCCGCACCACCGTCTGCAGGATATCATCAATCTGCCGGATATACCCCAGGCCCCGGACGTAGTATTCCACCAGGTTGATTTCCATCGTCTGGGCGCCGATATCAATATTTGTGTTGCGCAGCGCCTCCATGACCTCTTTCAGCGAAATCCCATAAGTACGCAGCGCTGCCGGGTTGACGTCCACCTGGTATTCTTTCACAAACCCCCCAACGGAGGCCACTTCGGCAACCCCTTCTGCCGAGTTCAGGGCAAAACGCACCAGATAGTCCTGCAGGGAGCGCAGTTCCTGTACGTCCCAACCGCCCGCCGGCCTGCCGGCTTCGTCCCTGCCTTCCAGGGTGTACCAAAAGATTTGTCCAAGGCCTGTGGCATCCGGGCCAAGCGCCGGCTGGACACCCTGTGGCAATAGCCCCGGCGGAAGTGCATTGAGCTTTTCGAGTATCCGCGAGCGGCTCCAGTAAAACTCGACGTCGTCCTGAAAAACAACGTATATGTTAGAAAAACCGAACATGGACGAAGAGCGGATACTCCTGACTCCCGGAAGCCCCAGTAAAGCCGCGGTGAGCGGATAGGTAACCTGATGCTCTACGTCCTGCGGCGAACGCCCCGGCCACTCTGTGAATATGATCTGCTGGTTTTCGCCCAGATCCGGAATAGCATCCACGGGTACTGGGTCCCGGGGCAGCCAGGGGATGTGAAAGTCGAAGGGGGCGGAGCTAAGCCCCCAAAACGCCAGGAGGGCTATAATGAGAAACGTAACAACCTTGTTGTACAGAAAGAAGTGTATGATGTTTTTCAACATAATCGTCACATGAGCACAGGTGTTTGAAAATTACATCGCATTGCATTTGACCGGTCGCCGGTCCGGGCACAAAATCAGGGCGGCTATCCCGGTGCACCAATATGAGGCCGCACCGACACCGACGAGAATGTGCCTGCGTTTTCCGGCCCCGGGCACGGCACCGGAAAACAAACCACGGCCAAGCACTCGGGGTATGGCCGTGAGGATTCAAAACCTTAATTGCGAAACACCTGGAACATGATGTGAAGACCATATTTGGGCGGGGGAAGGCCAGTAGCTAAACCGGGCAATCGCGGCAGGTCAAAACCGAAGTGCAGCAGGTATTCTGGGAAAAACTCCCTGAACAAACCCAGCAGCCCGGCAAATACAGGCAGACTGTCAGGTTGTGGAAACCATTGCGGCAAGACGGATTTAACAATAGCACTGCGGTTGTCACAGCACTTATCTTTTTCGTATCCCGGTGAGCCCGCTTGATCTGCGTGAAGCGGGCATGGTGGTTTTTTTGAAGGGGCGCGTCCTGTATCGTGACAGCTCTCAGGCGTAAAAAAGAGCGACTGTGCGCGCAGCTCCCCCCTGCAATAGTGCTTGTTGAACACAATGCCGGTGGAGCTTGCCAGCACGAGTACGGCCAGAACAATATGGACGAACCTGGTCAAGAGCGATAATTTGTACAAAAATAGCACAATACTCCTTTCCATGCAAGTTTTACAGCGATCCCGACTTACCCGAAAACGCCCTCCTGATAAGCGTAGTTGATCAGGTCGTAGGTGGTAAGGATACCCAGCAGTTCGCCCGATGCCCCGACCACCGGTATGGCGTGAAACAAATTTTCGCGAAAAAATCCGGCAGCGGTCTGCAGGGAATCTTCCGGCCCGAGCCTGGCGACCTGCCGCGCCATCACCTCGCCGACGAGCATTGATCGCAACAATGCTGCGTTGGATTGTGCGCGTTTAGGTTCACTGTATGAGTTGAACCCCTGGATTACCCTCAAATAATCTTCCCGGCTGATTATACCGGCCAGCTTCCCACCGGATACTACCGGGATGTGATGGATATTGCGGCGCTCAAAAATATCCCTGACTTTTTCCATCGTATCGTCCGGCTGAACGGTGATGACCTCGGCGGTCATAATATCCTTTATACTTATGCTTTTGCCCATCATCGGTATATGTATTTAGCGTTGTTCAAGAGGAATTATCTATGGGTCAAAAAGGGGGTTCTTGCGTCGGGAAACCACTTGCCCGATCGGGCCGTGCTATAGCTTGAAACAAACCGGTTCCGGCCCGGAAGCGGCAGGATAAACCAACATCCCGCTCCGAAAGCCCTGGCGCGTACCCGTGCGCTCAGGGGAGTTCCATTTCTTCTTCGGGGATTGGCGCCAGCGGGCCAAAGCCGTACATCAACAAATCGTGCGTAGTCACGATGCCCAGGAGGGTTTCCCCTTCGACAATCGGAAGGGCGTGAAACTTGTTGGCGAGAAAAATATCTGCAGCCAGACCGATTGTATCTTCCGGGTCAAGGCTGAGGGGGTGCTTTGTCATGACATCCGCCGCAGTTGCGGCCCTGAAGGCTTTCTGCATCCAGGTCGGCCCTGAACTACGGTGGGCAAGCTGCAACGCGAAGCGCAGAACATCGGTCTTGCTGATCATCCCGGCCAACACCCCTGCATGTCCTACAACGGGGAGATGGTGGAAAGCATGTTTCTCGAAAATCGTATTGACATCCTGCAAAGTCGTATCGGGCGTGACGGAGACGACCTCCGCGCTCATAATGTCTCGAACGGGTCGGTTGGCGTACATAATCGTAGTTTTAGAGATTCAACAAATCATCACTGCGGGTATTTCAAATCTACTAAACCTTCACCTGTGAGGAAATGACATTCATCACCTATGTAATGAAAATAAATTTCCCGGAACAATTTTCCCGCTGCGCGAACCTGTGGGCGCTTAGTCTTCCTCGTGAAAAACGATTAGCGGTACGGAGGTGGCTAAAGCCATTTCCCTGGTCAGCTTTTTATGAAAAATATCTTCCAGGAAGCTGCGGTGGTGGGTACCCATAGCGATCAGCCCAGAGTGGGTTTCATCCGCATGGCGGGCCAGCGCTTCCAGGATGTCGGTGTGGAATAATTTATGCATCTGTATTTTTACCCCGTCCAGGTCGAAGACATTGCCCCCCGCGGCAGCTCCGGGCCCATTGGTACCTGGGCCGCGGGAGGTACAAACATGCACCAGGTGCACCATTGCGCCGAAGGCTGCGGCAAAACCCAGGACTTTTTCCAGGACAAGTTCCCCTTGTCGCTGATAATCGTAGGCGTAGAGGAGCTGGTCAATCCGCTCGAAGTGGCTGTGACGGGGTACCAGGATGACCGGGCAGGATGCTTTGCGGGCCACCTCTGAGGAGGTGCTGCCCAGCAGCCGCTCGAAAAGGCTTGCCTTGCCGGTGGTGCCCATGACCATCAGATCGGTATCTTTTCGCCTGGAAAGCGCACAAAGTTCGTCTGCCACGAAGCCGTTGATCATTTCGGGCTGTACCTGGGTGACGGGTTTGCTCTGGCGGCCGACTACCGAGACCGTTTCCGTATGGCTGAGCGATTCCAGCAACTCCTGTTTATAGGGCAGCTCTTCCGAGGCGCCGTTCGCCAGCATTGCCCCCCCTGTATCAGATTTTGGCTGATAGACGTGGACGAGGCGGACGTTAGCGCCCAGGAAGCCCGCTAAATCCAAGGCATAGCGGTAAGCGTTGTTGGCCGTTTCGGAAAAATCCGTAGGTACGATAATATTGCGGATGTTCGTCTGCTGCCCCGGCATTTTGAGCAGCGCAGACAATACCAGGCGAAGTTCTTCGACGTCGGGCACGGTTTTTTGAACAACTACCCGCCCATTGACGATTAATGCCGGGATACCGGACACCCCCGATTCCAGTAAGCGGTCAATCTCCCGGACTTCCTCCACGGGGATATCCAGGCCGAGCTGCCAGAGCGCCTGCAGCAGATGCGCCTTGAGCTGCCGGTCCATGGATGCGCCTATCCCCAGCAGCTCCAGCTTATGCACTTTGACCGGATGATCCATTTCCCCCATACGCCGGAAGCATTTTTGTTGCCGCCCTTATTATTATATTTCCTGCACAGGCATACACTTTAAGGGCAGATGGTTGAATTTTGCCACAATATCCAGTGTTTCCGCTATCGTACAGATGATTTTTATCATTCCTTTGTCATGACTTTTTAGAAAAAACACTAACTTAGGCCAAATCTTATACTCCCTTTAAATCCGGACTAAATTCAAAATCTTTTGGATACCCACAAACCCGTTGCACGCAAGTCGGATACCCAATTGCGGCTGGACGCCGTAATTGATACCGCCACGGATGGCATTATCATCATTGACGAAACCGGGTTGATGGAGCTCGTAAATACATCCGCGGCCAACTTATTCGGTTATGCGATCGAGGACCTGATCGGCAAAAACGTAAGTACCCTGATGCCCTCCCCGCACAGAGGACAGCACGATGGGTACCTGAACCATTACCTGCGTACAGGCGAACGAAAAATCATCGGTATCGGCAGGGAGGTGCATGGCATGCGCAAAGATGGTTCCCTCTTCCCCTTCCGGCTGAGCATCAGCGAAGTTATCCTGAAGGAAAGGCGGGTTTTTACCGGCATCATCCATGACCTCACTGAGCAAAAACGCTTTGAACAAGCGCTCAAAGAAGAAAAGGAAAGGGCCCAGAATTACCTCGACATTGCCAATACCCTGATTGCCGTCGTCAGTCCGGACGAAAAAATTGAGTTGATCAACGAAAAAGGCTGTGAAATCCTGGGATATTCGGAACAGCAGCTCAGGGATAAAAACTGGTTCGACCTCTGCCTCGAGCCCGGGGTGCGCGAGAAATACCGCAGTTTGTTCCGAAATGTGATGGCAGAAACTCAGGAAGTCCCGGAATATATCGAAAACATCATCATCGTCAATGGCGGCCATAAAAGGCTGATCGCATTCCGCAACTCCCTTCTGAAGGACAAATCCGGAAAACCCGCCGCAATCATCAGCTCAGGGGTAGATATCACCGAGCAACGGGCTGCAGAAGAACGCATTAAACAACTCAACGCAGAACTCGAGCAGCGCGTTGAACAGCGCACCGAAGAACTCGCCTCCGCAGTCAACCAACTGCTGAATATCAATAAAAAACTCGAAACGGAAATCCAGGAACGCAAGGTAATCGAAGCAGCCCTCCGTCAAAGTGAGCAGGAACTCCGCAGCCTGTACGAAAAAGAAAAAGAACTCAGCGACCTGAAATCCCGCTTCGTGGCCATGGCCTCCCACGAATTCCGCACACCCCTCAGTACAATCCTCTCTTCTGCCGACCTCCTCGATGCCTATACCACCACCGAGCAACACGAAAAGCGCCTGAAGCATTCTGCGCGCATCAAATCGGCCGTCAGCAACCTGACCAGTATCCTCAACGATTTCCTCTCCCTCAGCAAACTGGAAGAAGGGAAAATCCAATCCCACCTGGTCGAATGTAACCTTGACGACTTTTGCCGGGAAATCCTTGACGAAGTCGGCCCGCTCCTGAAACCCGGCCAAACCCTGGACCATGACCTTCCGCAAAGCCATACCGTTATCTGGACGGACAAGAAAATCCTCAAAAATATCCTCTACAACCTGCTGTCCAACGCCATCAAGTATTCTGCAGAAGGGCAGGCGATCGAATGCCGGATGTCGGTGACCGACCAGGAACTCTGCCTGACCGTCCGGGATTACGGGATCGGAATCCCGGAGGAAGAACAACAACACTTGTTTACCCGGTTCTTCCGGGCACACAACGTAGAAAACATCCAGGGTACCGGCTTAGGTTTGAATATTGTAAAACGTTACCTCGACCTGCTGGAAGGCCACATCTCCTTTGAAAGTGCCAGCGGAAAGGGTTCTACTTTCAAAATCGTGATCCCGCTCGGCGAGCGGCCAACAAATTAGCCCAGATCTTCGGAAATGATTACCTTTAAACCCCAACCGACCCTCGAGCCAAAGCCTGATATCAAAACCAATATTAAAAAACCACCCAAGGAAAATCCGGAAAATGAGCAAAAAGAAAATCCTTGTCATTGAAGATAACCTCGAAGTGAGGGAAAATCTGGCCGAAATCCTGGAACTTTCAGACTATCACGTCTGCCAGGCAACCGACGGTACCGAAGGCGTAGAACTTGCCGCCCGCGAAAAACCAGACCTCATCATCTGCGATGTCATGATGCCAAAACTCGACGGGTTCGGCGTACTGAATATCCTCAGCAAAAGAACCGACACCGCTTCTATCCCCTTCATTTTCCTTACTGCCAAGGCCGAGCGGGCCGACTTCAGACGGGGCATGAACCTCGGGGCAGATGACTATATTACCAAGCCTTTCTACAAAGACGAGCTCCTCGCCGTCGTAGAAACCCGCCTGCGGAAAAGCGATCAAATCAAAAAACATTTCGACCGAACGGAAAATGGCCTCCATGCTTTCATCAACGAGGTGCGCGGCTATGAGGAGCTCCAAAAACTCCCGGAACAGAAAAAGACAAAGCTCTTTAAAAAACGCGAGCTGATCTACGAAGAAGGCGACTATCCGCGCTACCTCTACTTCGTCAAAACAGGCAAAGTCAAAATCTTCAAAACCAATGAAAACGGAAAAGAATACATCATTGATATCCTGCGCGAAGGCGAGTTCTTCGGATACGTGGACCTGATCAAAGATGCCCCCTACGCCGACTCCGCCGGGGCCCTTGAAGATGCAGAACTCAGCCTGGTACCTAAAGATGATTTCGCAGCCCTGATTTATGGCAACCGCGACGTCTCCTCGCGCCTGATCAAGATGCTGGCAAACGATATTACCGACAAAGAAGAGCAACTGCTCCATTTGGCATACAACTCCGTACGCAAACGCGTAGCCGATGCCGTTATCTTCCTCAGTGAAAAAGAAGGGAAAAACGAAATCAACATCCTCCGGGACGACCTTGCGCGAATCGTTGGCACTGCCAAGGAGAGCGTCATCCGCATGCTCACTGAATTTAAAGCCGACGGCTATATTGATATCGTGGACGGCAAGATATCCATCCGGGACATGAAAAAACTGGCCAACCTGCCGGCATAATCGCTATGCCGACAGGCAATTTTCTTGTGAACCGGTCATTTTTGTTTGTCTTTCCACACCAAACCCAACAGTGAAGTCATAAATACCGCCCCGCCAATCAGGGAAAGCCACCATTGTTGTAAAAAACCGGCGATGATAACGATAATGACCATAAGATAAAAGCGGATAATCATGGTACTAACGCTGATCCCAAATTGTTTCATGGCGCTAACTGTTATTGTCGTTCTGAAATAACCTTGTCGTGAAAGCATCGCTGTATGATCCCAAGATGGGCTTTTCCACTGCACCGGCCCCCACAGCAGGTCTGTTACATCACCAAGTTAATTTTTTTTGCGGGGAATTGCAAGTTTTTACAAAATATTCGCTGCTGTTTTTTTCATTTCCCGTACTTTTTATTTCTTTGTCAGGTAACCTGCGGAACCAGCGCCTGAACGAAACAGCAAATAATGTACCCTGCAAGCCTTAAAAACGGCAGCAGGCCGTGGCGCGATACGGCAGCAATGCCACGACGCGAAAAAACCCAATCAACCCGAAACAGGAAACAATATATGGAAAACACCTATGAAGCCTTTTGGCCCACCCTGTTGATGAGCGGGGGCGGTGCGTATGCCGGGATATGCGCGGCCTTTTATTTTTTCCAGCATTATTTCTTTTTCCGGCCTGAAATCCTGCCCCAGCAATTCGTTTTTCACTATCCTTTCCCTTTTGAAGAGGTAGATTTTTCGATGGAAGACGGGGGAAAGATCAACGCGCTACTGTTCAAAGTGCCTAATGCACGCGGGGTTGTTTTGTATTTCAAGGGGAACTCCAGGAGCCTGAAAGGCTGGGGCAAATTTGCCAAGGATTTTGTTGGGAAGGGGTATGATTTTTTTATATTCGACTATCGTGGATTCGGGAAAAGCTCTGGTAAGCGGACCGAAAATATTTTGTACAACGATGCCCAGATCGTGTACAAATGGGTAAGCGACCGATACCCCGAGGATAAAATCATTATCTATGGCCGCTCACTCGGCAGCGGAATTGCCGCGCGTATTGCTTCCTGGAACAAACCCCGTATGCTGGTCCTCGACGCCCCCTATTTCAGTTTCCTGCATCAAATCAAACGGTTTGGATTTTTTTTGCCACTTTCCCTTTTGCTGCGTTACCAGATCCGGACAGACCGCTTTTTGCGCAAAGCTACCTGCCCGGTTTTTATCCTCCACGGTGACCAGGACAGGCTTATCCCCCATCGCCATGGGCAGATGCTGCACGAATTGATACCTGAAAAAAGCGCTTTGATCACTATCCGGGGGGCACACCACAATAATTTGCCCGAATTCGCCGACTACCACGAGGCGCTCTACGACTTACTCAACGACGATGATTACTATTGGGCATTCCGGGCGAAAATGGAGGGGCGGTCGGATGCGGTACAACGTGCATAAGTCCACAGGGCCGCAGTCTAAGGCCGGATGACGACGAGCCGCTTGGCCCTGCCTACCAACATGCCGCGTTCGTCCCTGATCTGATAATAATACGAGCCCTTGGTTAAATCAGAAATATCGAGCTTTTCTACACAGTTGCCAGCTATAAAAATCTTTTTCTGGATTTGCAGGTTCCCAAGAATATCCTTGAAAATAATTTCATATTCCCCCGGAGGGAGCATAAAAAACTCCAGGCGCACATCTGAAATGGCAGGGTTGGGGTACACAAAAAAATCTGGCCCCGGGTGCTTTAGTATCGGGACTTCTTCGATGTTCATGACCTTGAATTCAGCCTTTTCGGTATTATTGCCGCTGCTGTCCATCACAAGCGATACGATGGGCTCCAAGGCATCTTCCGACCAGAAATTATAGGTAATGGCGGTAGTTTTGGGGAACAGCCCTTTTACCTGGTTTGAAGCGGAGATATTTTGCCAGGTCCGCTGCCCAAGTTTAACTTCCACCTGGAACTCATAGGTGTAGGTATGTTTTTCGCGCAGCACTTCGAATATCCCGCCCGGGATCAGGACTTTTCCCCAGGCATCCGTCGCGCTGTTCAGCTTCACATTTACTTTGAGGCGCACAGAATCCGGCCTGAACGGCAGCTGGCGCAATAATTCCAGTGGCATATCGTCAGCTGCTGCGGTCGCGATCGCCAGGCCGCTATACTGGAAAGCGCTGTTCATGCGCTGGGGGAGTTTGCGCACCGGCATCGCAGGCGAATAGACCACGCGGGAGCGCGGGCTAAGCCCAAAAGGATCCTGGCCGAAAATTTGACGTAACCGGAGTTCATTGGCCGTTTTCGTATAAACAGCCTCCGAAAAATTTGGCCCTGGGCCATGAAGTTGCTGCGGGGAAGAAGGACTCTCCCAGGTGTACCTGCGCGCGAAAGGCGACTGAAGCGAGGTGAAATCCCATCGCTTTTGATTATCCGGGGCCAGGGGATGTATATTTGCGGGCAAGCGATCTACCCCAAGGGTAAAAGCATCCCCCTCCCTTGGCAGGTTCCCGGGTGGGATTACAGGCTGGCCCATCGCAGGCAAACCCAGCAGGAGCCATGCCCCGATCAGTCGTATGGAAACAGCATGCACTAGTAAGCGTTTTTCTATGCGAAGTTAGGGGTGATTTTCCGTAATTCCCAATCAAGATGCATAAGCTTGGTCAAAATGCCTGTAAACCTACCAGCTTTTGATATTCGCCCGCGACCTGCATCAAATCCTGGTGGGTGCCCCGCTGAACGATCTTTCCACCTTTCATCACAACAATTTCGTCGGCATGCTGGATTGTGGACAATCGGTGGGCAATCACGATCGCCGTACGGTCTTTCATCAAATGGGCGAGGGCCTCCTGGACCAACTTCTCCGATTCTGAATCGAGTGCGGAAGTCGCTTCGTCGAGGATCAGGATGGGCGGGTTTTTCAGGATGGCACGGGCAATCGTCAGTCGTTGACGCTGGCCACCGCTGAGTTTAGTGCCGCGATCGCCGATATTGGTCTGGTACCCCAATTCTGTCGCCATGATAAAGTTATGGGCATTGGCGATTTGCGCTGCCCGGATTACTTCCTCCTCCCCTACATTTTCCATGCCAAAAACGATATTGTTGTAGATGGTATCGTTGAACAGGATAGCTTCCTGGGAGACAATCCCCATCAGCGTACGCAGCGCCCTGAGCTTCAGGTCCCGGATGTCTTTCCCATCAATATATATCCCCCCCTCTACCGGATCGTAGAACCTGGGCAGCAGATCGGCGAGCGTGGACTTTCCTGCTCCGGAGGGCCCGACAATTGCCACTACCCGGCCCTTGGGGATCTCCAGGTTGATATCGCGCAGCACCGGCCCGTCCTCTGCACGGTATTGAAAACTCACCCCCCGGTATATAATGGACTCCTGAAAGTGCTCAATGGGCCGGGCGTCGGGCTTTTCTTCTATCCCGGTCGTGGCATCGAGGATACCTTCGATGCGCTCCATCGCCGCGATGCCCTTTTGGATATCGTAAAATGCCCGGGAAAAAGACTTGGCGGGGTCTATGACATTGTAAAAAGCAAACAGAAAAGAAAAAAAAGCCCCTGCGGCCATTTCCCCGGAGAACACCTGCCGGGAGCCAAACCAAAGCAAGAGGGTCACTACTGTAATACCCAGGAACTCCGAAAGCGGCGAGGAGAGGTCTTTACGCCATAACAGGAGGGTCAGGGCACGGCGATAGGCATTGTTTTCAAGCGAAAATTTCCTTTCCTGATAACCTTCTGCGTTAAAGCCCTTGACAATACGCATCCCGGAAAGTGCTTCCTCGACTACCGACACGATATTGCCGAGGCGCTCCTGAATTTGTGAAGAGCTTGTTTTCAGCTTGCGCCCGATACCTCCGATAACAAAGCCGGTGAAAGCAATAAGGAGGAAGACAAGCCCTGTCAGCTCCGGGCTGATATATACCATATAGACCAGGCTGAGGGTAATGATGATCGGCTCGCGGAACACGGCCTCGAGCACGTTGAGGATACTCCATTCGATTTCCTGGACGTCGCCGCTTATTCTGGACATCAGGTCGCCTTTTCGCTCTTCGGAAAAATAGCCCAGCGGCAGGCGCAGCAATTTAGCGAAGAGTTGCGCACGCACATCGCGTACGATCCCGTTGCGCGTCGGCGCCATGAAAAACATTGCCAGATAGCGAAAAAGGTTTTTTCCAAAAAACACAAGGAGTATAGCTCCGCAGACCGTCAGCAGCGCCTTTTCCCTGCCTTGCTCCAGGATCATGCTGGTCAGATAAAAATTCAGGTGTTGCTCAAGGTTTTGAACATTCCACCCTGGCCCCGGGGGCAGCGCCGGTTGGACATCTTTTTGAAAAATAATTTCCAGGAAGGGGCTAATCAACGGAATACTAAGCACGGTGAACACCGCCATCAGGACATTGCTCAGGATGCTGAAAACCACCTGGACGCGGTATGCGCGGATGTATCCCAGCAGGCGCCAGAAGCTGCGATGCGTCATAGGTAATCAGTCTTTCATACTGAATGTATTGAGGAAGCCGGTATGGAAATTACCCTCGCGGAAATTCTTATCCTTCATCAGCCGCTGATGGAACGGCACTGTAGTCTGTATTCCTTCGATGATAAACTCATCCAGGGCGCGTTCCATCTTGGTGATACATTCAGCCCGGGTAGGGGCGCGGCAGATGAGTTTGGCAATCATGGAATCGTAGTACGGCGGGATCGTATAGCCGGCATAGACGTGGGTATCCACACGCACCCCATGTCCTTTTGAGCTATGAAAAGACTGGATTTTCCCCGGGTTGGGGCGGAAATTATTATACACATCCTCCGCATTGATCCGGCACTCCATCGCGTGACCGCTGGGATAGAGGTTTCCGCTGGTGATGCGTTCTCCGACTGCGATTTTGACCATCTGCTTGATCAGGTCGTGATCGGTCACTTCTTCTGTCACCGGGTGTTCTACCTGGATGCGGGTATTCATTTCCATGAAATAGAAATTCCGGTATTTATCCACCAAAAACTCGATTGTGCCGACCCCCTCGTAGTTGATTGCCGCGGCAGCTGAGATGGCAGCATTGCCCATAGCCTCGCGCAGTTCGGGGGTCATAAATGGGGAGGGGGTCTCTTCGACCAGTTTTTGGTGGCGGCGCTGGATAGAACAGTCGCGTTCGGACAGGTGGATCACTTTGCCGTATTGGTCGCCGGCTACCTGGATTTCGATATGGCGGGGTTCTTCGATATATTTTTCGACATAAATCCCGTCATTGCCGAAAGCGGCCTTTGCTTCCTGGCGGGCGAGGTTCCAGGCATTTTCGAATTCTTTTTCTTCCCAGACGATACGCATACCTTTGCCCCCGCCACCGGCGGTAGCTTTCAGGATGACCGGGTATCCGATCTCTGCGGCAATTTTCTTTCCTTCTTGGATATCCTTGATCAGCCCCTCGGAGCCTGGGATCACGGGCACCCCTGCTTTGATCATTGTTTCTTTCGCCGTGATTTTATCCCCCATTTTTCGGATCTGATCCGGTGTGGGGCCGACGAATTTTATGCCATATTCGGCACAGACTTCAGCGAAGTCGGCATTTTCTGCGAGGAACCCATAGCCGGGGTGGATCGCGTCTGCATTCGTGATTTCTACGGCGGCCATAATGCGCGGGATACTCAGATAGGATTCCGAGGACTGTGGCGGGCCGATACAAACTGCTTCATCGGCGAAGCGCACATGCAGGCTTTCCCGATCGGCAGTGGAATAAACCGCTACCGTTTTGATATTCATCTCCCGGCAGGTACGTATTACGCGGAGCGCGATTTCCCCCCGGTTGGCAATCAGAATTTTGTTGAACATGGTCGTTGGTTTTTCCACTTATCCCTTAGGGTCCACCAGGAAGAGTACCTGGTCGTATTCGACGGGCTGGGCGTCCTCGACAAGTACTTTCACGATGCGCCCTGTGACGTCGGATTCGATTTCGTTAAACAGTTTCATGGCCTCCACGATGCAAACCACATCGCCGGCTTCTACCTTATCCCCTATTTTGACATAGGCCGGCTTTTCCGGTGTCGGAGACCGGTAAAAAGTGCCGACGATCGGGGATTTAATCGGCATATAGTCATTATCGCGGGCAGCGGGCGCGGGAGTGGGCGTCACCTCGGCAGGAGCAGGGGCGCTCGATGGGGCAGGCGCGGACGACGGCAGCTCCGGCAGGTGCGCCGGGGGCGCCACCGCAAGGTGTACCGGAGCAGCATGAACAGCCTCCCTGGCACTGCTGTGAAATTTTGTCCGCACTGAGAGTTCAAATTCGCCATCTTTGAGTTTAAACTCTTTGAGCTCCAGTTTTGAAATTAGCCGAAGGAGCTCCTGAATTTCTTTAAAATCCATAATTAAGCTTTTGCACGCTCGATGTAAGCGCCGGTTCTGCAATCAATCTTGATCAAATCCCCCTGGTTGACGAACAGGGGCACGCGCACTTCCGCCCCGGTTTCGACAACAGCAGGCTTCAGGGTGTTCGTAGCCGTATCGCCTCTAAGCCCGGGTTCTGTATAAGTAACTTCCATGATGACCCACTGCGGCATTTCCAGGGTCAGGGGGATTTCTTTGGCGGCGTGGAACAGGATATCCACCTCCATCCCCTCTTTCAGGAGCTTGGGGTTGTCAATCAATTTTTCCTCCAGCATGACCTGGTCGAAAGTCTCATTGTTCATGAAATGGTACCCCATCTCGTCTGCGTACAAAAA
>JBMOJO010000294.1:0-4441 GCA_049315745.1 Saprospiraceae bacterium
GGGGGCCGCAGGGGTTGTGTAAAAAGGTTTTTTACGGCGCTTCGCGCCGAATTATCTGCCGCCGCAGGCGGCAAAAACCTTTTTACACAACTCCCGTGGTTTCCAATTATTATTTGGCGCGACGCCTGTACCTTTTCTGTAAGATGCAATTAAGTACAATTATGGCGTGTTTCCGGCAAATTTTGCATTTTTGCAAAACTTTTTTTTGAAACGGGCCGATTCCCCCGGCCAAAGCAAAAAAGCGACCATGCAGGAAAAGGCAATACTCCCCTATTTATCGAACGCCCCTTCGGACTTTTTGGTTTTAGTAGAAAAATATGGCGCTCCGCTGTATGTTTACGACGCAGAAATTATCCAGCGGCAATACGAACGCCTGAAAAACGCGTTCCAGGTACCCCGGCTGGAGATCAATTATGCCTGTAAAGCATTGACCAACCTGAGCATCCTGAAATTTATGCGCCGCCTCGGCGCCGGCCTCGACACCGTTTCGATCCAGGAGGTGCATCTTGGACTGGAAGCAGGCTTCCTCCCCGCACAGATTACCTTCACGCCCAACTGTGTGGCCGTAGGGGAAATCGAGGAGGCGTGGCGCCTGGGGGCACAAATCAATATTGACAGCATCCCCGCGCTGGAACATTTTGCTCAACTGCACCCGGAGGCCCCGGTCTGTATCCGGATCAACCCGCATATCATGGCCGGAGGGAACCTGAAGACCTCCGTCGGTCATATAGATTCCAAATTCGGGATATCCGTCCACCAGATGCCGCACGTACACCGCATCGTACAGGCAACCGGAATACGGGTGAACGGCCTGCACATGCATACGGGCTCGGATATCCTCAATGCAGAGGCCTTCCTCGAAGGCGCCGAAATCCTGCTCACCTGCGCGCAGGATTTCCCCGCATTAGATTATCTGGATTTTGGCAGCGGGTTCAAAGTACCTTACAAGCCCGGCGATATCGAAACGGATATCGAAGACCTCGGCAAAAAACTGTCCCGCCGCTTCCTGGCGTTCTGTAAAAGCTATGGCAAAGACCTGACCCTCGTGTTTGAACCCGGCAAATTTCTCGTCAGCGAAGCGGGCAGCCTCTTGGTAAAGGTAAACGTGGTAAAAAATACGACCTCTACCGTTTTTGCCGGCGTGGACTCCGGGATGAACCACCTCATCCGGCCAATGTTCTACAACGCATACCATCATATTTCCAATTTATCCAACCCCAACGGTACACCCCGGTTCTATTCGGTAGTCGGTTACATCTGTGAAACGGACACGTTCGGGGTAAACCGCAAGATCCCGGAGGTCAGGGAAGGGGATATCCTATGTATCCATAATGCCGGCGCGTACGCCTTCTCCATGTCTTCCAACTATAATTCCCGGTTTCGGCCTGCCGAGGTAGCCCTTTACAAAGGCGTGGACACCCTCATCCGCCAACGCGAAACGATGGCCGATATCCTGAACAACCAAACCGGGGCGGAACTGTGATGTTTGTCGGCACGAAAAGGAAAAGTGCAGCGCAGCGCACTGTCCCGGGGCGTTTTGACCGAAAATAAAGCCCGCAAAGCCCTGCAGGGCCATGAATCAAAAGATAAAAAAAGCACTTTATGGCATTAAGCACGCGGTACAACCCGCAAGAAACCGAAGAGAGATGGTACCGGCACTGGATGTCCCGGGGGTATTTCCATTCTGTTCCCGATGATCGGGAGCCGTTCACGATCGTGATTCCCCCGCCAAATGTAACGGGCGTACTCCACATGGGGCACATGCTGAACAATACCATCCAGGACATCCTGATCCGAAAAGCACGGCTGGAGGGGAAAAATGCGTGCTGGGTACCCGGGACGGACCACGCTTCGATTGCTACAGAGGCGAAGGTGGCCGCGCTGCTGCGGGAGAAAGGCCTCCGGAAATCGGATATTGGCCGGGATGAATTCCTGCGCTATGCCTTCGAGTGGAAGGAAAAATATGGCGGGATCATCCTGGATCAACTTAAGCGCCTGGGCGCGTCCTGCGACTGGGAAAGGACCCGCTTCACCATGGAGCCTGCGCTTTCCAGGGCAGTGCTCCACGTCTTTACAGACCTTTACCAAAAGGGGCGGATCTATCGTGGCCGCCGTATTACCAACTGGGACCCTGCCGCCAAAACCGTATTGTCCAATGAAGAGGTGATTTATCGCGAGGAAAATTCCCAGCTTTTCCACCTGCGCTATATCCTGGAAGACAGCCCCGACCAGGGGATCGTCATCGCAACCCAGCGGCCGGAGACGATCATGGCAGATGTCGCGGTGGCCGTACATCCGGACGACGAGCGTTTCAGGGGCCTGATTGGCAAAAACGTCCTTATCCCACTGATCAACAAGCCGATTCCGGTTATTGCAGACTATTATGTGGATCCGGCCTTTGGCTCGGGGGCGTTGAAAATCACCCCTGCCCACGACCCCAACGATTACGAAATCGGACAGCGGCACCAGCTTCCTTTCACCGATATCCTCACGGAAGAAGGCAAGCTCAACGAAAATGCACAAATCCTGATCGGCGAAGACCGCTTCGTCGCACGAAAAAAGATCAAAAAACTCCTCGAGGCTTCCGGGGCGCTGGTAAAGCTGGAGGACTACCGCACCAAAATCGGTTACTCCGAGCGCACCGATGTCGTGGTAGAACCCCGCCTTACCCTACAGTGGTTCCTCGACATGAAATTATTTGCCCAGACGGCCCGGGAGGCTGTGGCCGGCGGAGAAGTGCGCTTCTTCCCCGATCATTTCCAGAATATGTACAACAGCTGGCTGGCAGCAGACAATATCCGGGATTGGTGTATCTCCAGACAGCTTTGGTGGGGGCAGCGCATCCCGGCGTGGTACCTCGCCCATGAAAAGATGGGCGAAGAGACGGCAGTCTTCGTCGCACAGACGCCGGAGGAGGCCCTTGCCCAGGCTCAGGCACAACTGGGACGCCCCGACCTCACGCTACACCACCTCCGCCAGGATGAGGATGTGGTGGACACCTGGTTTTCGTCCTGGCTCTGGCCTATCACCGTTTTTGATGGTTTCGAGCGGCAGGACGAATTGCGCTATTATTATCCGACCAATGTACTGGTCACAGGTTGGGATATTATGTTCTTCTGGGTGGCGCGCATGATCATGTCCGGCTATGAATGGTCGCCGACATTGCTGGGCGCGGAACAGACTGCGCTGAAGGGTGCCATGCCTTTCCGGGACGTCTATTTCACCGGCATGGTACGCGACAACAAACGGCGAAAAATGAGCAAATCGCTCGGCAACTCGCCGGATGCGCTAAGCCTGATCGAAAACTATGGCGCAGATGGGGTGCGTTTTGGTATGTTGGCCAGTGGCGCCGCAGGCAACGATATTATCTTCGACGCGCCGTTCGACCCCGTTACCAATGCCGTACTAAACGAGAGCAAACTTTGTGAGCAGGGGCGCAATTTCTGCAATAAGATGTGGAATGCCCTGCGCCTCATCAAGGGCTGGGAGGTTGCAGATGTCCCGGCAGATCAGGACACCCGCGCGGTGGACCGCCTCGCCGGGGAGTGGATGCAGCAGCGGCTGCTGCAAGTAACCGCACAACTCGAAACCCTTTACCAGGACTACCGGCTCTCGGATGCTTTGATGGCGATTTACAAACTGGTCTGGGACGATTTCTGTTCCTGGTACCTGGAAATGGTTAAGCCCGCCTACGAAGCCCCGGTTTATCGCGAAACCCTGGAAAATACGCTCGCATTGTTCGAAAAGATGATGACACTGCTCCACCCTTTCATGCCGTTCGTGACGGAGGAGATCTGGCACCAGCTCCGGGCCCGCGGCGAAGGGGAGGACTGCGTCGTGAGCGCCTATCCCCTAGCGGCTTCGTTTGACCAGCAGGTAGTTCAGCAGGTTGAGCTGGCAAAAGCAGCCGTATCGGGTATTCGCGAAATCCGCAATGCCAAAGGGATCAAAGCCAAAGAGCCTCTGACCGTCAAAGTACAGGACAGCCCGACAGCCGTCATTTGGCTATCTGTACCCGGAATCGTCCCGATGATCGAAAAAATGGCGGCGCTGGAATCCCTTGCGACCACTTCAGGCGAAGTGGACAACAGCGTTGCCCTGCTGGCAGGAAACGAAAAGCTCTTCGTCGTCCTCCAACAGGAAATTAATGCCGGGGAAGAGCGCACCCGACTCGAAAAAGAACTGGAATATTATCGCGGCTTTATCGCTTCCGTCCAAAAAAAGCTCGAAAACGAGCGCTTTGTACAAAGTGCGCCCGAAGCAGTGGTACAAAAAGAACAGCAAAAACTTGCCGACGGGCTCCTCAAGCTCAAAGGGCTCGAAGCAGCGCTCCAGCAGCTCGAATAGCCCGGGCATGGCCGATATTTTGCCGCCTGTGGCGGCAAAATGTTCTTCTGAAGCCGACGTGTTTTCATGATTTTGCTTCGCAAAATCATGAAAA
>JBMOJO010000051.1:0-19586 GCA_049315745.1 Saprospiraceae bacterium
AGGGGCTACCAGGTTGCCCCCGGGAAATATACCGTAACCCTGGAGCATAAAGGAGAAAAAGCAACGACAACGGTCGAAATCCTGCCGGACCCACGGGTCGGGTTCGCAGCGGCGGACTGGGCGGCCCAGCAGGCCATGCTGGAGCGGATTACCGCGCATATCCACGATATCCACAGCGCCGTGAACGATATGCGCAAAATAAAAGCGCAACTGGCCTCGTTAAGCGAAAACCTGAAAGGCATGGCCGGGGCAGAAGGGATACTCGGGCAGGGAAAGGCGCTGACCGAAAAAATCAACTTGTGGGAATCCAAACTGATCGAGCCGCGCACCCGGAACGGGCAGGATGTTATCAACTGGCCGAGCGGGCTCAATGTGGAATTCTTTAGCCTGCGCAGCGCCCTCGATGCCCAGGACCCGCGCATCACCCAGGGCCTTCGGGACCGGCTTGCAGATCTGGAAGCAGAATGGGCGCGCTACCGCACTGCAATGACGGAAATCCTCTCGCAGGACATTCCGGCGTTCAACGCCCTGTACAAATCGGGCAATATACCGGTACTCCGGACGGAATAAAAAGGCTATCCCCGCAGAAAAACTTAAAAAGAGTTCAATGATCGCAGTATTCAGGAAGGAAATCGCCGCTTTTTTCAGTTCCCTTACCGCCTACCTTTTTACCGGGGTGTTTCTGTTGCTGTCCGGCTTTGTCCTGTTCGTCTATCCGCCGTCCAGTTTGCTGGACAGCAACTACGCTTCCCTGCAGGCCTTGTTTGACCATGCGCCGTTGCTCTTTTTATTTCTGATCCCTGCGATCACTATGCGTTCGTTTGCCGAGGAGCAGCAGGAAGGCACCATCGAGTTCCTGGCGACGAAGCCCCTTCCATACCGTGGAATTTTGTATGGAAAGTACTTTGCCGCCCTGACCCTTGCGGTTTGTGCGCTGCTGCCCACCCTGTTCTACGCCTGGACGGTATATACGCTGGGGGCCCCAAAAGGCAACCTCGACCTGGGGGCACTTGCGGGTTCCTATATCGGCCTGATCCTGCTTGCAGCGGTGTTTACCGCAGCAGGTATCTTTGCATCCGCCCTCGTCGCCAATCAGATCGCTGCATTTGTCCTCGCCGCGCTGCTCTGTTTCCTGCTGCTCAACGGGCTTGATTTCATCAGCGCCTTGCCGGTATTCTCCGGGAAAGGCGACGATGTGGTGGAAATGCTGGGGATTCAATACCATTACCGCGCCCTCAGCCGCGGAGTGATTGATAGCAGGGACCTGTTGTATTTTCTCTCTGTGATCGTGTTCTTCCTGGCCTTTACCCACTGGTTGTGGGAAAAGCGCTCCGGAAGCACAAAAACGGTCCGTTTTATGCTACTCTCGGGTATCCTGCTGTTCGTCAATATCCTTGGCAATGCGCGTTTTGAAGGCAAAGCGCTGTATGGGTACCTCGACCTCACTGCGGATAAACGCTTTACCCTTACCCGGGGCACAAGGGATTTGCTGCGCGGCCTCGACGATGTCGTTTATGTGAAAGTACTGCTCGGCGGGGAATTTCCGGCGGGTTTTAAGCGCCTGCAAACAGCGGCTACCGATATGCTGGAAGACTTCCGATCTGAAAACGGCATGATCGAATACGACTTCGAGGACCCCTTCGCAGGCCCGGTCAAGCAAGTCAACGAACGTCTTGAGGCATATCGCAAGGAGGGCCTTCAGCCGATTTCCCTGCGCCTGCCCGGACAATCTGAGACCACTACCAAAGCCGTACTCCCTTATGCCCTGGTCTATTATAAAGGCCGGAGCATCGCCGTAAACCTCATGGAAGGGGGCCCGGGCGTCAACGAAGAAAGCCTGAACAAAGCGGTGCGCTTCCTGGAATACAAGCTGGCAAATGCCGTGCAGCAACTTAAAAGGCCCGAAAAAGCAGCGATTGTCTTTACGACAGGACATGGGGAGCTGGAACCATTCCAAACTGCCGACCTGGAGCGCGCACTGCGGCAATTTTACAATACCGGCCGCATTGTACTCGATAGTGTAGCCCATATTGATGCCCGCGTCGCCGCCTTGATCGTCGCCAAACCACGGGCCGAATTTTCTGAAAAGGACAAGTTCAAACTGGACCAATATATCATGAACGGCGGCAAAGTGCTTTGGCTGATTGACCCGATGGCGATAGACCTGGACAGTCTGAACGGCCGCGGCGATTTTATCCCCGCCGAATACCAGACCGGCTTAGGCGACCTACTTTTCTATTATGGTATCCGCATACAGCCCAACCTGGTACTCGATATGCAATGTACCCCTATCGAACTCGTAACCGGCATGATCGGCGACCAGCCTCAGTTTCAGTTGTTCGAATACCCCTACCATACGGTTTCTACACCAAGTTCGCAGCATCCGGTTGTAAAAAACCTCGGGCCCGTCAACTTTATGTACCCGGCAACCATTGACACCACTGTCAAGACACGCCTCCCGCTGAAACGCACGGTACTGCTTTCCAGCAGCCAGCGGTCGCGCTATCAGTATGCCCCGGTACGCATGAATTTTGAATTCCTGAAATACCCCCTGGACCCCTCAAAATTTGACAAAGGGCCGCAGCCCCTCGCTTTATTGCTCGAAGGGCGTTTCAACTCCATGTACGAAAACAGGATCTCGCCCGCCATGGCAGCCGGCCTGGAGGCGGCGGCTACCCCGTTCCGCGCGCAAAGCCCTCCTAACCGAATGATGGTGATATCCGATGGCGATATTGCGAAAAACGAGATTGACCCCAAAAGGCGGGAAGTCGTACCGCTGGGGTATAATCGCTTTGCCCGCTATGTCTTTGACAATAAAGACTTTTTGCTTAATGCCGTCGAATATTTACTGGACGAAAGCGGTGTTGCGGAAGCCCGGGGCAAAAACGTAGATCTTCGCCTGCTCGATACCGCCCGCGCCAAAACGGAACGCCTGAAGTGGCAGATCTTCAATCTCGGGCTGCCGCTCGCAGTGCTCGCCGTTTTCGGCTTTTTGTATCAGGCCCTGCGCCACCGCAAATATGCAAAAAATTAACCCCCAATGCTTTCCGTAAATCCGTTTTTTGTGAAAAATCTCCTTCCTTACCTCGCCGCGTTCCTCCTGCTCGGCGGAGGTGTTGCCGCCCTGAAATGGCACAACAGCAAACGCTCCATGGATGCCCTCTATGCGGAACGCGATTTTAAAATTACCGATGTCCAGCGGATTGGAAAAATCTTCCTCGCCCACCGCGACGGGGCGCAGACCGTGCTGGAACGCCAGGGGGATTCCTGGACCTTCAACGGGCGCTGGAAGGCCCGTCAGGATGCCGTGGAGAACCTCCTCGACGCCCTGGCACGCCTGCAGGTCCAATATAAGCCTGCTGCAGCGGCAGTGCCGGAAATGGTCCGGAGCCTGGCAGCAGAGGGGATAAAAGTCGAGGTGTACGACCGCAGGCAAAAGCTCCTGAAAGCCTATTATATCGGTGGAGGATCCGTGGACGAACGCGGCGTTTTTGCGATCCTCGAAGGCGCCGAACAGCCCTATGTCGCCCACCTTGACGGCTGGGAAGGCAACCCCAGGTTCAGGTACAGCCTTAAAGGTGACGACTGGCGGGATCGCGCCATATTTTCCGAAAACCCCGACCGGATCACCTCCGTCAGTATTGAATACCCCGCCCAGCGCAACCAGTCGTTCCGCCTGGCCAAACAAAACGGCAAATTCGAAGTCATGCCGTTTTTCCCCATCACCCCAAAAATCCAGTCCCCGCTCAGGCCTGCCGCACCTGAACGTTTCCTTAGTGCATTTGAAGTTGTCGCTGCCGAAGACTTCAGAAATGCCTACCCCCAAAAGGATTCTATCATGCAAACCATTCCTTTTGCCGTTATTACGGTAAAAAATAGCACAGGCAAAACGGCTGTTGCCAAGCTTTACCCTATTTTTCCGGAGCCATCGGCACCGGATACCAAAACGGGTGCCTTGCCTGAACGCCCCGAAGAGCTGGAGCGGTACTTTGTGGCCGTCGGGGAAGGGGATTTTATGCTCGCCCAGCACCGCGTCATCAGGAAAATACTGTGGGGCTATCCCTTTTTCTTTGAAATGCAAACCGACCAATAGCCGATGCGAAAAAAGGGCAAGCAGGCAAATGGTTGATTTAAAACGAATCGAAGCTAAACCACCAAAACATGTACAAAAAAATTGCCCCGGCAACACTGCTGACGCTGCTCTGCCTGTCATTGACGACCCTGCCTGCGTCCCGTGAGGAGTGGGGCTTCTTCGGCCACCGCCGCATCAACAGGCTCGCAGTGTTTACTTTGCCCGCTGCGATGGTTCCGTTTTTCAAAAAAAACATCGAGTACCTCACCGAGCACGCTGTTGATCCGGACAAGCGCCGCTACGCCACAAAACACGAAGCCGTCCGGCATTATATTGATCTGGACCGGTATGCGGCGCCCCTACCGCTGGAATGGGCCACAGCATTCGCCGAATATATCCGGATTTATGCCGTAAGCCCCAGCGGTGATACGGTCCCAGTTTTTGACCGCGATGCCCTTCAGGAATCAGGGGGTACCTGGCGCCTCAAACCAGGGGGGGTATCCATGCCCCACTTTCCAGTCGATAAGGGCATAGCTGTAGCCGCTCATACCGACTGGGTCAAAAAGCATATCCTGCCCCAGTATTACGAGGAAGCGTGGCAGGTCCCCTGCGATACCCTGCGCGCCCTGTATGGCCAGGATATCCCCTGCCAGACCGTCATTACAGCAGACTCCCTCACTTTGCACGGGATACTCCCCTACCACCTCCTCCAGATGTACCGACGACTCACCCGGGCATTTAAGGCTGGCGATACTGCACAGATCCTGCAAATATCTTCGGAAATTGGACATTACATCGCCGATGCGCACGTACCCTTGCACACAACCATAAATTATAATGGGCAACTGACCGGTCAGACCGGTATCCATGCTTTTTGGGAAAGCCGGATCCCGGAACTTTTTGCCGACCAGCGCTACGACTTTTTTGTCGGCCAGTCCGATTATATCAGGGAACCGGCAACATTTTTCTGGGATATCGTCCTGCAGAGTCATCAGCTCGTGGACAGTGTTTTGTTTATGGAAAGGCAAGTCCGGGCGGAATTCCCCGGCGACCTTCAATATTGCCCAAACGAACAATCCGGCGGGAGCCAAAGGATACCCTGCCCAGCTTATGCAGAAGCTTACCAGAACAAGCTCAACGGTATGGTGGAGCGGCGGATGCGCGCCGCCGTCCTCGCTACCGGCAGCGCGTGGTATAGTGCATGGGCGGATGCAGGACAGCCCGATCTGCGGCGGCTGAACGAAGCCACCAAAGCAATCGCTCCCGGGGAAGGCGAACGCTCCAATCGTATCTTTCCCGTCCGTCCACATCAATAGACCTGTTGCCGTGGGATCATCGCAGGACCGGTAAGCCTACTCCACATACGCTGTGCCTTTTTTCGGTCATATCGGGTGGATAAAAAGTACCGCCGCTTTCCTTCCCTGCTGCCCCCTGCAACAAGTCTATTAAAAAATATTACACTTAAAAAATATGCTTTAACTTTGCCGGCATGAAAAAGCAAAGTGAAAATATCTCCCTTTTCTTTAAAGGGCTGGCAATGGGGATTGCTGAAGTAATCCCTGGCGTATCCGGTGGAACGATCGCTTTCATCACCAATATTTACGAGCGGCTCCTCGCCAGTATCCAGTCCGTCCTAGGGCCGGAGTTGCTGCGTTCCTGGAAGCGGGGCGGCATCACAGCGGTCTGGGCGGCCATAAATGGAAGGTTTTTGACCTTTTTGCTACTTGGAATGGCTACGGGCTTAATTACCGGGGTCTTTGGGGTTACCCATCTTTTGGAAAAACAGCCCCTGCTGATATGGGCATTTTTCTTCGGGCTGATCCTGGCCTCCTCCTGGTTTGTCGGAAAGCAGGTCAAGTCTTGGAACATAAGCGCCATCAGCGGTCTCATTGCTGGAACGGCGGTCGCACTTTGGTACACGCTCGCGGCGCCAGGGCAGGGGAGCGAAGCGCCATGGTTTGTTTTTATATCCGGTGTCATTGCGATTTCTGCCCTCATGCTGCCCGGTATCTCCGGAAGCTTTATGTTGGTGCTCATGGGCATGTACACCCTCATCATCCCAAGCCTGAAGTCCGTCTTACAAAACCTGGACGCACAGAGCCTCGTAATCGTCGCCACCTTTGCTGCCGGATGCCTTGTAGGGCTCGCCTCGTTCTCAAGGGTGCTGACGTGGTTGTTCAGACATTACCACGACCTTACGATGGCTGTACTGACAGGGTTTATGATTGGTTCGCTCAACAAGATATGGCCATGGCGTATCGTGCTCGAAACCAGGGTGAACAGTGCTGGGGAAGAAGTACCTGTACTGGAGCGCAGCGTGCTGCCCGGCGACTTCCCCGGTGACCCTCAGCTCGTTTGGGTCCTGGCACTTATGTTGGTCGGTATGGCGATTGTTTTATTCCTGGAAAGGGCAAGCGTTACAGAGGGAAATGGGACAAAAGAAAATGTTGCCGGATAATCCCGCGCTCAGGGCATACCAACACCTTTATGGCTTGATTGGCTATCCTTTGGGGCACTCGTTCTCTCAGTCGTATTTCAACGAAAAATTTTCGCGGGAAGGTTTGACCGGCCACTATTACCAGGCATTTCCCCTGGAATCGGTTTCCTTTTTCCCGGAGTTACTGGAAACCTACCCCAATCTACGGGGGCTCAACGTCACCATTCCCTACAAAGAGCAGATCCTCCCCTATCTCGACTACATCGAAGAAGGCGCGGCCCAAATCGGGGCGGTGAATGTAATCCGGTGCACAGCAGGGAAATGTAGGGGCTACAACTCCGACGTCCACGGTTTTGAAGAAGATCTCGGGGAATTCCTGGAAGGGCACCGTCAGAAGATCGAGGCTGCCCTCGTGTTGGGCATGGGCGGAGCTGCCAAAGCTGTCGTTTATGTGCTCAAAAAATGGAATATCCCCTATCAAACGGTCTCCCGGACGACAGGTAAATCCGACCTGTTGTTTGAAGAAGTTGATGCCGGGCATATTCACCGCTCGCAGCTCATTATCAATACAACGCCACTGGGCATGGCGCCTGCCCATGATACCCTGCCGAAAATCCCCTACGATCATTTAACCCAGGCACATTTTCTTTACGACCTGGTGTACAACCCTTCCACCACGTCATTTATGGCAATGGGCCTGCAGCGCGGCGCCCGTGTACGAAACGGCCTTGGAATGCTTCACAAACAGGCCTGGAAAGCGTGGGAATTCTGGAATTCCCCAACCGGGTAACCTTTGCCGGGCTGTGCATAGCATACGTCCCTACGGCACCTCCAGCACATATAACCATAAAACCAAAACAATAAAGCATGCAAAGTATTTCAGGCCCTTCTTCGGACGACAGGGAAAAGACGCAAGCATTGGTAAGGGAATGGTTAGGTACGATACCCGAGGGATTGGAATTGGATTTGTTTAGTACCGAACACGCATTTTCCTACAAAACCAACAGCGAACTGCGAAAGGCGGCCTGGTTGTTCGGCCTGATGAACCGCCCCGGCTTAGTGCGTCTCGCCTCAAAATTTGGTTTGCAGGCCATCCGCCTCCGCCTGCCTTTTGTCGAAGCGGGCATCCGAAACACGATTTTCGCCCAGTTCTGTGGCGGCACAAACCTCATGAATACACGGAACACCATTCAAAAACTGGCCGGTGCGGGCGTATTTTCCATCCTGGATTATGGCGCAGAAGGCAAAGAAACCGAAGCAGATTTCGACCAGACGATGGAGGAAACGGTACGCGCCCTGAAATTTGCCGCAGGCAACCCTGCCATTCCGATGGTGAGCACAAAAATAACCGGTATGGCCCGGTTCGGGCTGCTTGAAGCCCTGCACCGCGGCGACCGCCTTGCTGAGGATGAAATGCAGGAATACCAAAGGGCACTGGAAAGGGTACGCCGCATCTGCGCCGCTGCCAGGGAAAGCGACACCGCTATTTCCTTTGATGCAGAGGAAACCTGGATACAACGCCCGATAGACGACTTTGCGCGCAATATGATGAAGACCTTTAACCGGGATAAAGCAATCGTCTATAATACCTATCAGCTCTATCTCGGCGATCGCCTGGATGCCCTTAAAATTGCCCACGCGGAGGCAAAAAGAGAAGGCTATATTTTGGGGGCAAAGCTCGTGCGTGGCGCTTACCTCGAAAAAGAGCGCAAGCGCGCCGAAGCGATGGGATACCCCTCCCCTATCCAGCCGGATAAATCCGCAACCGACCGCGACTATAACCATGCGCTGGTTTATTGCGTCGGGCATATCGAAGAGATTGCCTGCTGTAATGCATCGCATAATGCAGGAAGTGCGCTATTGCTCGCAGCACTGACGATCAAGCACCAAATCCCCAGAAACCACCCCCACATCTTTTTTGCACAACTGTACGGTATGAGCGACAACCTGACCTTTAATTTGGCCAAAGCTGGATTTAATGCAGGAAAATATGTAATTTACGGTGCTGTTCGCGATGTGATGCCTTACCTGATCCGAAGGGCGCAGGAAAATACTGCGGTTAGCGGGGAGATGGGGCGCGAATATCGGCTGATTGCATCTGAAATGAAAAGACGGGGGCTCTGAATTATTATACCCGCCCTTTTCGTGCGTCCTGAACACAACATATCCGGTGTAAGAGGCGTTCTTACCCCGAGTATTCAAACCGTATCCTTCTAACCCCCATTGTTGAAGCGGGCAATATTTACTTGAACTTGTCCAAAAACCATCAAAAGGCCAGTAAAAAAGAGCAGTTACTGCAAAAAACAGGGAATCCCGCCCATCTCGGGCCGATCACTTGTTTGGAAAATTATGTTTGCTCAAAGCCTGCGGATTGGTTGGCGGACTTGGTGCGCGAAAAAAATTTTGCATGCCGGGTAAAACCGCTTTTCCTCAAATAGCCAGTTCGTAACATTCCTTATGAGGAATCATAATCTCAAAACCGTATTCACTGCCCTGTGGCTACTACTCCCGCTGTTGTTGCTGGCGCAGCCCAACGATTGCAGGAAGGCCATCGTCATCTGCGATGACCGTCCAATCCTGTTCACCCCGCGTTTTGGCGCTGGTTCCAACGATTTCCTCTCTTCAAAAAATAATAAAGGCTGCCTGCAGCGTGGGGAAAACATCTCCGTTTGGTTTTATTTTGAGCTGCGCAAAGATATGCCTGCCGACAGCGGCAAACTCGCCTTCACGATCACCGATTCTGTCCAGATTCGTGGGCAGGACTACGACTTCGCCATCTATGGCCCTCAGACAACCTGCGACAGCCTGGGAGCGCCCATCCGTTGTTCTTTCGCACAAATAAATCCCAATCAACGGGTGATACGCACAGGGCTGGGCAATGGGGCAAGCGACCGCTCGGAAGGGCTGGATGGAGATGGATTCCTCGACACCCTGCGGGTTAAGCCCGGAGATGGTTATTTTCTGCTCGTTGACTTCTTCGTAGGCGTCGGCGGCTCTAGTTTCGATTCTGCCGTTGCGCTCTCCTTTAACCTGACCTGGAAAGGCCCCGCGGCCCCTTACCTCAACTGCATTGCCAATCCCAACTGCGACCTGGTCGAGGTACAGGCCAAGCCGGATACTTCAGTTTGTGCAGGTACGTCTTTCACGCTCCGGGCAGGGGCCGTGAATACCGCCGGAAGGGCTTCTGTGCGCTGGACGGCCACCGGCGACGCCCCCCGGTTCATCGAATCCGCCGATTCCTTTAGTACCCGGATCACTATCCCGCCGGGTACATCCGGGTTATACACATTTACCGCAACCGTCACGGAAGGCAACTGCGTCCATTCGGACGAAATGCTGGTCAATGTCCTGCCTGCACCTGTTCCTTCCATTACCGGGGATAGCATAATCTGCGGCGGGAAAAGGATAAACCTCACCGCTACCCTTGGATTTGAGCGCTATGTTTGGTCCACGGGCGAAACACGGGCAGAGATATCCGTAGCCGATGTCGGCGCCTATGAGGTAACGGTTACCGACAGCAAAGGATGCAGCGGCGCTGTGGCATTCCAGGTCAAGGATATTGTCCCCGGCCCACCATCGGTATTTGGAGATACGATACTCTGCCCAGGAGAGCAAACCTTTCTGGCGGCAGAAAGCGGCTATGCAACTTACGAATGGAACAACGGCAGCCGGGAGGAGGTGGCCATCATCCTTACCCCTGGGATCTATACCGTCACCGTGACCGATTCCAATGGGTGTATTGCGACACGCAAAGTCGAGGTAACCGGAGTCTTGCCACAAATACCGGTCATCACCGGGGACAGCTTTTTTTGTGCCGGCAAATCTGTACAGCTTTTTGTTCAATCGGCCTTCCTTACCTACAACTGGTCAAACGGAACACAGGACAGCATGCTTACCGTAAGCACTCCGGGTGTCTATCGCCTTACCGTTACCGATGAAAACGGATGTACGTCGAATACCGAGTTCAGGGTAGGCCGGCGGGAGAACCCCATTGCGTTTATCGAGGGGGATTCCCTTTTTTGCAGCGGTGGCTCTACCTTGTTGAAAGCCCCGCCCGGTTATGCCAGATATCTTTGGACCGGAGGTTCCAGCGACAGCTTACTGCGCGTTTCGAGCCCTGGAAGATATACCCTCATGATTGAAGATCTTGCAGGTTGCTCAGCAAGTGCTTCGATTTTGGCCGATACCCTTTCGCTGCCCAGCATCGCTTTTACCGGTCCTTCCACCTTTTGCGAAGGCGAATTCAGCCGTATCAGTCCCGGGAATTTCGCAACTTATCAATGGTCCACGGGCGAAATTTTTCCGGATATCGTGGTAAACCGTTCCGGTGACTACCGGGTAACGGTTAGCGGGTTCAATGGCTGCACGGCAGAAGGAACCTATACCATCACCGTCTTTCCCAACCCGCGCCCGATAATCACTGCCCCGTCAAAAATTTGCCAGGGGACACAGGCAATCCTCCGTGTAGAACCCCAATTCGCAAAATATACCTGGGACTCCGGCGATTCCACTGCTACGATCCAAAAAAGCAGCGCCGGCACGTATGCCGTAACCGTTACAGATACCAACGGTTGTTCGGGCAGCGCAGCAGCCAGCATGGACATTGCCCCGCAACCTGAAGTCAGGATCAGGGGAAAGACGCAAATCTGTGCCGGGGATACTACCCGCTTATCGGCAGATCCCGGTTTTCCTTCTTACACTTGGTCAACCGGCGCACGCGAACCCTCGATACTTGCTTATCGCCCGGGCATCTACACGGTCGGTATCTTGGACAGCAATGGCTGCACTGCGAGCGACACCTTATTGCTTCAGGTGCTTGATAACCCGCCCATCGGGATCGGCGGCCCGCTGAGGTTCTGCTCCGGGTCGTTCACCACCTTAAAAGTACCCGCAGGATACCAGCAGTACGCCTGGTCAAATGGATCGGCAGACTCCCTCATTCGGGTCACTGCCTCCGGGCGCTACTCGGTCACCGTAACCAACGCCCGGGGCTGTATGCGCAGCAGCGAAGTGCTGGTGCAATCGGACAGTGCGATCGCGCCATTGCTTTTACCGGGAAATTACTCCGTGTGCAAGGATACGTTCAAGCGGTTTGAGGCAGGGCCTGGCTTCATTTCCTATACCTGGTCGGATGGCAGTACCAAGCCTTATCTGGAAGTGAGCAAAGCAGGCGACTATTCCCTGACCGTGCTCGACAGTAATTTTTGTATTACGAGCGTCGCATTCTCCGTTTCTGTTCCCATTGCGACCCCTCCGGTCATCTTAGGCCCCGACTCGATCTGCCAGGGGGTGACAGCGATGCTTATCGCTATCGGGAGCGGGTATAGGAGCTATCTGTGGTCCACCGGGGACCGGCAAAGCACAACCAGTATTTCCCAGGGAGGGCTGTACCGCCTGCAGGTCGTTGACCAAAATGGCTGCACCACCAGCGCGACAAAAAATTTGGGGACGAAGCCGGCGCCCGAGGTCAAAATCGTCGGCGATCTTGAAATCTGCAGGGGAGAATCCACTACCCTTGCGGTAACCGGCAAGTTCCTGGCTTTTGAGTGGAGTAACTCGAGCAAAGATTCGACGCTCACCATATCGCAACCCGGTCCTTACGGCGTAAGTGCTATCGGCCAGAACGGGTGTATCGGTTCGGACGAAGTGGTGGTGCGCTTATCCAGGATCCCCTTTCCAATTATTGACGGCGACCGCTTTTTTTGTACAAACGATTCTCTACCACTGGAAGTTGAAGCGGGTTTCGAAAGTTATACCTGGAGTACGGGGCAAAGCGGCAACCGGATTTTCGTCAGCCGGGAAGGCACTTATGGGGTGACGGTTACGGATGATCTGGGTTGTGCGGGAAAAGCGCAGGTAAGGGTATTTACGATTCCCTCCCCTGAAGCAAAAATCAGCGGCAGCTTAATTTTTTGCCCCGGGGATTCGGTGCTGCTCACTGCCGGCGAAGGGTACCCGGGGTATCAATGGTCGCCCGGGCCTTCCGGAATTCGGGAAATCTGGGTTAAGGCCCCCGGATGGTACACGCTGAAAGTGGAAGCTGAAAACCGATGCACCGACCGCGACAGCGTACTGGTTCGGCATGCACCTGTCCCCGCGCCCGAAATTATCGGCAAATCATTTTTCTGTGCCGATTCCGCGGCATTCCTGGCCATTCAGGACAC
The DNA here is from genome assembly GCA_049315745.1 of Saprospiraceae bacterium. Lineage (GTDB taxonomy): Bacteria > Bacteroidota > Bacteroidia > Chitinophagales > Saprospiraceae > JADJPL01. The sequence continues at coordinate 12,674 of JBMOJO010000051.1, forward strand.
TTTCCCCGTTATCCGCTGGAGTACAGGACAGAATACCCCACAGATTACCCCCGGGGCGCCGGGTTTATACGCCGTCTCCGTAGCCAACAGCAACGGTTGTACCGGCCGGGATACCTTTAGCCTCAGCAGGATACCTGCACCCGTCGCCGATGCCGGCAGGGATACTTTCCTGACCTGTACCCTGCGCGACGTTGCCTTAACCGGAAGTTTGCCGCTCCTCGCCGGTGGTCCGCTCAAAGCTACCTGGGAAGGGCCCGGGATCAACGCGGGCAACCGCCATTCCCCAGCGCCCAGGGTCAGTACCCCCGGGAGTTATCAGCTTATCCTGACAGATACCCTGCATAGCTGCCCTTCCCTGCCAGACGTCGTCCTCCTTCGGGACTCTGCCTATTCGCCCTCCGTTGCCGTATTTGCTGAAGACAGTCTGAATTGTGCCTCGCCGGCTATCTTCCTGAACGGCAGGGGCTCCGAAACCGGCAAAAATATTGTTTATTCCTGGCGGCAGTTAAGTGGCGGACGCTTGCTGGGCAGCGATTCGCTCAGGGCACAGGTGGAATTGCCCGGCGACTATGCCCTTATCGTCACAGATACGGCGCTTGAGTGCAGCAGCGCCCGAACCCTGCGCATCGGTATTGATACCGTCGCCCCGCAGCCTTCTATCCTGCCGCCCGATACCCTGACTTGCGCACGCAGCGCGGTAACCCTGTACGCAGCGCCGCCCCCTCAAGGCCAAAAGTGGGCATTCAACTGGCCGGGCCGGGCAGGCAGCCCTGCAGATTTCAGCCCTTCCAACACCCGCTTCATCGCCAACCTTCCGGGGCGTTACGCGCTGAACGCCCAAAATCTGCGCAATGGCTGTATCGGCAGCGCCGCCATCAATGTGCCTATAGACTCGGTTCGCCCCATCGCAAAAGGCGGGGCCGATGCGGAACTGGATTGTTTGTCGCGCGAAATCACCCTGGTGGGGGAAGCCCCCGACAGCCGGTGGCAGTACCAATGGCGGGATTCTGCTACGGGATTTATCCTTGCCAGGATCCCCACCATAACCCTCGAGCTGCCCGGCACCTTATTTTACGAGGTGATTGACCCTAAGAATGGCTGTACTGCCAAGGATACTGTCATCGTCAGGCCTAACGGGCAGGTGCCGATAGCCGTCCGGATGCAATCAATCCCGGAGACCTGTGCCGGCCGTTCTGACGGGCAACTCCGCATTGCCGGCGTCGAGGGCGGTACGCCTCCATTCGTTTACCGCTTGAGCGGCTCTACCGCCTTTAGTACCACCCGTGTTTTTACCGCCCTCAGACCGGGTACCTATCGGCTGACCCTTCAGGATGCCAATGGATGTGAGCTCAGCGAGCGCTTTGACATCCTGCCGGGAATTACGGCCAACCTAAGCCTGGGGGGCGATTTAACGATCAAGCTCGGGGAACGCATCCAAATCAACGGCCTGACCAATATCCCTGCCGGCGCACTGGCCAAGGTCCAATGGACCAAGCCAGATACCCTGAAAACGGCCAATTCGCTTTCCGTCGGTGTAATGCCGCTGCAAACCACAGCATATTTCGCTACGGTACAGGATACGAACGGATGTAGCGCATCGGACAGCCTTACGATATTTGTAGAGCGCACGCAGCGGGTATATTTCCCGAGCGCATTTTCTCCGAATGGCGACGGCGCCAACGATGTCTTTATGGTATTTTCAGGCCCCGAAACGCTAAGGGTAAAGTCCCTGAGGCTTTTCAACCGCTGGGGCACCCAGGTATATGAACAGTTTGACTTCCCGCCCAACGATCCGGCCTTCGGCTGGGACGGTGTCCACCGGGGCACAATACAGAACCCTGCGGTGTATGTCTATCTCGCAGAAGTTATTTTCCTGGACGGCAGCGAGGCCGTATTTAAAGGGGATTTTACCTTGATCCGATAGGTATTCCATAGGTCAACCTTACTTTATTCAAATATTTCGTAAACTCAAATCATAAACGCAACTTAGGGGAAGGCGAAGAAGGGTCACAACAAATTTTTTCAAAGGGGTTGTGTAATAAATCCGAAGTTGTGTAAAAAACCCTTTTACACAACCCCGGAAGAATATTCTGCTGCCGTAAGGTGTGGGCTCATCAAAGTACGGACGGGGGAAGCGCATTGAGGAAGACCGGATTCAATAATTGGAGGGTGTAACTGATATAGTGACTACCGGATGATTGGTTTTCGTAGTCCTACACAATCCATTACTTGAGAAAATTGGAGTGGTCTCGACAGGAATCGAACCTGTATCTTGGGTTCCGGAGACCCACGTACTATCCATTGTACTACGAGACCAAAAATTCAGGCGTGCAAATGTAAAGGATTTTTTCGAAACCTGAACGCTGTTTTTTTCTTTTTTCGCACCGGCAACTGCCGGTTACTTCACTTACGTTCATGCTTGACATACGCTCGCCCCTACCCTTTCCTACACATCCAGGATGCCTTCCGGCAGGTTCATCCAGATTTGCCGCTGCTGATGGTCCACCCGCTCGATCAGGTCCGGATGCATGGGCAGGAGGACTTCTTTTCCCTTGTAACTGACCGATGCGAGAAATTGCTGGGGCAGCTCGATCACTGCATCTATAGCGGCGATGCAGCCGATGTGCCGATCGCAGATCTGATAACCTATATACCGTTCGAACTGCGTGCCGGCCGGGGCGGCTTCTGCCTGAAGGGGCTGCAGGTCGGCTTCGCGCATGAATACCGCTTTCCCACTGTAGCGGTGGGCAGCTTCGGGGCTATCCACCTCTTCGAACTTAACCAGCAGGTCGTTGGCCTCCAGGATATCTTCGATGAAGAAAGGGAGTTTCCTGCCTTCTATTTCGACAAAAAGCAGATCGGTGGCGAGGAAATCGTCCAGGTACCGCTCATCTACAAAAATCCGGAGCGCCCCTGAAACGCCATGGGACTTGCCCAGTTTACCGATGGGTACGAATAGGGCATCCTGCATCTTTACATTTTTGAATTAAGTTAATGCGCCTTGTCCAGTTTACCGAAAATAATGCCCCCGCCCACGACGTCGTCCCCTTCGTAGAATACGGCTGATTGCCCGGGTGCCACACCACTGACGTTGGCCTGAAACTCTACGGCAGCGGTTCCATTATCCCCCTGGCGCACAGTACTCAGGGCCGGTTCGCTCTTATATCGGATCTTTACCGCAAGTTCCATTTCCCCTTCAAAGCCCGCATATTTTTGCATATTGAGCTGATAAACCTGCATACCGTTCCGTACCAGTTCGCTTACAGGGCCTAATACGACCGTATTTTTATCCGGAAGGATATCGGTGACATACATCGGCTCGCCAAAGGCAATTCCCAGGCCTTTTCGTTGTCCGATGGTGAAGAAAGGATAGCCGTGGTGTTTTCCCAGCACCTCGCCTGCGGCATTTACAAAGAGCCCGCCTTTGACCTTTTCTTCAAGGCCGGTCACTTTCCTTTTCAGGAAACCGCGATAGTCGTTATCCGGCACAAAACAAATCTCGTAGCTCTCAGCTTTTTTGGAAAGCGCCGTATAGCCGGCATCAAAGGCGATTTGCCGCACCTCGGGCTTGGTCATTCCACCGAGGGGGAAGCGGCTGCGCTGCAGGGCGTCCTGGGACAGCCCCCAGAGGACGTAGGACTGGTCTTTGAGCATATCTGCAGAACGGCGGATGAAATGCCGTCCGTTTTCCGTCCCGATCTGGGCATAGTGCCCTGTGGCGATAAATTCGCAGTCGAGTGCATCGGCCCGCTTAAGGAGGGCGTTCCACTTGATGTGGGTATTGCAAAGAACGCAGGGGTTGGGCGTCCGCCCTGCAAGGTATTCGTCCACAAAATTATCAATGACATAATCGCCGAATTCTTCGCGGATGTCAATGATAAAATGATGGAAACCCATATCCACCGCAACCTGTCGGGCATCGTTGATCGAATCCAGGCTACAGCAGCCGGTTTCCTTTTTGCTTCCCCCGGAGTTGGCATAATCCCAGGTTTTCATGGTAATCCCGACCACTTCATAGCCAGATTCGTGCAACAGCATCGCCGTCACCGTACTGTCTATCCCGCCGCTCATGGCCACAAGGACCCTTCCATTTTTGCTCATCAGTGCTGTTCATTCGGTTGGCGGGCACAAAGGTGTGGCCGCGCTTTGCTACAAACCATCACAAAGTACAAATTAATCCGGGGAAAAGTTCAGGGCATGGTTCGATTTCGATTGCCGGTGTGGGCCTTCAGGTCAGGAAGATATCTTTGGGCAGTGCCGGCACCAGGCCCTTTTCGAAAGCCAGCTCAAACATCCGGCGCACAGCAGCGCGTCCTTTTTCCCCCAGGTCGCGGGAATAGTCGTTAACATAGAGGCCGATATGGCTGTAGATGACCGATTCCTCCATTTCCTGCGCATGGCAGCGCACATAATCCCGGGATTCTGTGGGGTTTTCCATCGCATAGGCCACGCTGTTTTTCAGTACGCGGTTGAAGGCGAGCTTAATTTCCAGCGGCAGGCTCCGCCGCATAGCGATCCCGCCCAGCGGTATGGGCATACCGGTGGTTGCCTCCCAGTATTCCCCAAGGTCCATTAGCTTCACCAGCCCCCTGGCGCTATAAGTAAAGCGGTTTTCGTGAATAATCAGTCCGGCATCGGCCTTGCCGCTAATTACGGCATCCTCGATTTCGGAGAAAAGCAGGGGAAAGGTATTTTTTGCCTCCGGAAATGCCAGGCCGAGCAGGAAGTTCGCGGTGGTAGTTTTGCCCGGTATGGCAATCCGCAAGCCGGGCACCGCCTCAGGCGGGATATCCCCGCGGGCGATCAGCAGCGGGCCGCATTGATTGCCGAGGGCGCTACCGGCATCGAGCAGGACATACTCCCCGGCGATGTACGGAAAAGCGTGGTAGCTGATTTTGGTCACGTCCAGATTGCCCCGGAACGCGCCATGGTTCAATTCCTCCACATCGGCAAGCCGAACATCAAACTCCAGCCCTTCGGTATCAATCCGTTGGTGCACCAGTGCATCGAAAATGAAGGTATCGTTGGGGCAGGGAGAAAATCCCACGGTTAATTTCATACTTTTGTAACCTTTAAAATTACGTTTCCCAAAGCTGCAGGCAAGCTGCGCTTAACGGGGAAACCGCATCATAAATAACCAATGGACAACAGACAGCTTCAAGTAATCTACGAAGACAACCATCTTATCGCGGTGAACAAGCCGAGAGGGGTATTGGTTCAGGGGGATATTACGGAAGACCGCCCCCTTTCCGAGTATGTGAAGGACTACATCAAGGGGCGCTACAAGAAGCCCGGCGAGGTATTCCTGGGGGTCATCCACCGCCTCGACCGGCCGGTATCCGGGGTGGTCGTATTTGCCCGCACCAGCAAAGCGCTTGCCCGTATGAACGAACGCTTCAAGAACCGGCAAGTGGACAAAACATATTGGGCCATCACCACCCAGCGGCCCGAACCGCTGATCGGCCACCTCGCCCATTATATTATCAAGGATACAGAAAAGAACATCTCCAAAGCGCTGGACAAACCGAGCAACCGCAACAAGGATGCTAAATTTTCTGAGCTCGGTTATGAAATGATCGGCGAACTCGAAGGAAAGCACCTCCTGCGGGTCAAACCCGTCACCGGCCGGCCGCACCAGATCCGCGTACAACTCGCCAAGGCGGGCTGGCCAATCCTGGGGGACGTCAAATACGGCGCCCGGGAAGGTTTTTCACATGGCGGGATCTACCTGCACTGTAGGTCGCTGGCGTTCATCCACCCCGTCAAACTGACCCCGGTGGAAATTATCGCAGCACCCCCTTCCGACCCCGTCTGGGACATCATGACCGCGATGGCCCAAGAGGATTAAAGCGCTTTTATTACTTCTTTTGCCCCAGTCCCAGGGTGCGCGCCCTCAAAAATCCGAGCAGGGCGTCGCGTTCGCGGTATGGCGCCATTTCTTCGAAAGGGATCGGATCGCCGATTTCTACACAAAAATGCTTGCCCATCTTGTTTTTCGTCTCGTAAAGAAGCAGGCCCAGGCGAAGGGGCATGCTGAACTGGCTCACCATTTGAAACAAACGGCTGTTTTGTCCGGTAAAATAGATGGGAACGACTGTAGCGCGGGAGAGTTGGATCACCTTGGCGGCGAAGCGCTTCCATTCCAAATCCACTGCCGGTCCGAAAAAAGATTGGGCGGTCGCCACACCGCCTGAGGGGAAAACCCCCATCGCGTGCCCTGCCTTGATCCGCTGCACGGCCGCTTGTGCAGTCGCCAGGTTTGTCCTGACTGCCGCCTGGCCGGGGCGGAAATCAATCGGCAGCAGGTGACCGGCGAGGCGGGGGTCGCGGGCCAGGACTTCGTTCACGAGTATGAAATACTCCGACCGCACCCGGGAAATCAGCTCGCCCATCATCAACCCGTCCAATACGCCAAACGGGTGGTTCGCCACGAAAACCAGGGGCCCTTCCCTGGGCAACTGATCTAACTTTTGCCAGTCGGCCAATATACTTACCTGAAGTTGCTTCAGGGCCAGGCCCCATAGCGCCCCTGGCGGGACATCGAGGAAGCGCACTTCATTATATAGCCGTTCGATGAGCGGCCGGCCGCTCAGGTGTTCTACCCCCTGGATAAGCCAGCGTTTCAGCAGGGGGTCGCCGGCGTCGGCGTAGGTCAGCGACGTCCATGACGTAGCTGCCTGTTGTGATGGTTCGTGTGTTTCCATTCACACAAAGTTAGGAATTTATGCAGCGTATAAAACACCAGAGCAGGTAAAAGTGGACAAAACAGATTTCCGCTATTGCGGACCACACTGTAGGATATTTTTACAAAACTTTTTTTCACACAACCCGAAATGGGGTTGTGTGAAAAGGGTTTTTACGGCGCTTTGCGCCGAATTATGTTCTTAGAGACACGTCATTTTCACGATTTCGC